>NZ_MCIG01000033.1 GCF_001705035.1 Curtobacterium sp. UCD-KPL2560
TGGTGGGGGCTCGCGTCCACTTTGTGGTTCCCGACAGACGATCGGGAATCAAACTGAATACTTCAGCTGAACCAGCATGAAGGAACAGTGTTTGATCCGTTTCGGGTCGACAGTGTTCCGGTGGTCATAGCGAGAGGGAAACGCCCGGTCACATTCCGAACCCGGAAGCTAAGCCTCTCAGCGCCGATGGTACTGCAAGGGGGACCTTGTGGGAGAGTAGGACGCCGCCGGACTCATCTTCACGTACGACCAGGGAACCCCTGACCATTCATGGTCAGGGGTTTTCTGCATTCCCGGGCGCCTGGCCCGGACGGTTCCCTCTTGCGTTTCCCGGGCACGTGCCGGCGGCCGGGCGAATGCGTTTCTCGAGCACATGCCAGCTCGGGGTGGCGTGGACAGGAGGAGCGTGGCGGGCCGGTGCCGCGCCTCCCGCCCGATGTTGGTCGGGCCGGTCAGCCGCCCAGTTCGGTGCGCAGGTACGGTGCCGTGCGGCTGTCCGCCGACGCGGCGACCGCGGCCGGCGTGCCGGACGCGACCACACGACCACCGTCGTCGCCCCCGGCGGGACCCATGTCGATGACGTGGTCCGCCTGGGCGACGACGCTCATGGTGTGCTCGACCACGACGACGGTGTTCCCGGCGTCGTTGAGTCGGGCGAGCTGCGCGGCGAGCAGCTCGACATCGGCGGGGTGCAATCCGGTGGTGGGCTCGTCGAGCACGTAGAGCGTGTGGCCCGACCGGGCGCGCTGGAGTTCCGTGGCGAGCTTGATGCGCTGGGCCTCGCCGCCGGACAGCTCCGGTGCGGGCTGTCCGAGACGCAGGTAGCCGAGGCCGACGCTGCGGAGGGCGTCCAGCGCGCGGGCGGCTGCGGGCACGGACGCGAGGGCATCGGCGGCCTGGTCGACGGTCATGCCGAGGACGTCGGCGATCGTCGCGCCGTTCCAGCGGACCTCGAGGGTCTCGTCGGTGTACCGGGATCCGTGGCACTCGGGGCACGGGGCCCAGCTGCCGGGGAGGAAGAGGAGCTCGACCGAGACGGAGCCCTCGCCCTGGCAGACCGGGCAGCGGCCGCCCTCGACGTTGAACGAGAACCGCCCGGCCGACCAGCCGCGCGCCCGGGCCTCCTCGGTGGCCGCGAAGGCCTGGCGGACGGCGTCGAACAGGCCCGTGTAGGTCGCCAGGTTCGATCGGGGTGTGCGGCCGATCGGCTTCTGGTCGACCTCGACGACGCGCGACACCGTCGGGTGCTGCGTCGCGACCGCGGGGAGGACACCGCCGACGAGCGAGGACTTGCCCGAGCCGGACACCCCCGTCACGGCGGTCATCACGCCGAGGGGCAGGTCGACGTCGAGGCTGCGGAGGTTGTGCCGTGTGATGCCCCGGAGCTCGAGCGTGCCGACCGGTTCGCGCGGCTCGTGCTGCACCGGGGTGGTCCGGGGGTGCAGGTACCGGCGGGTGACGCTCGCCTCGACGTCCGCGAGTCCGTCCGGCGGCCCGCTGTACAGGACGGTGCCGCCGCCGGAGCCCGCACCGGGGCCGACGTCGACGATCCAGTCGGAGCGGCGGACGATGCCCATGTCGTGCTCGACGACGAACACGCTGTTGCCGCTCGCGCGGAGGTCCTCGAGCACCTGGACGAGCGGCTCCGCGTCGGCGGGGTGCAGACCCGCGCTCGGCTCGTCGAGGACGTACACGACACCGAACAGCCCGCTGCGGAGCTGCGTCGCGATGCGGAGGCGCTGCATCTCACCGGGGGAGAGCGTCGGCGTCGCCCGGTCGAGGCCGAGGTACCCGAGCCCGAGCCCGGTGAGGACCTCGACGCGGGACAGCAGGTCCGCGGCGATCGACTTCGCCACCTCGGACCGCTCGCCCGAGGTCACGCGGGAGGTCGCCGCGACCGGGTCCGTGAGCTCCGCGGTGGGGCGGAGGACCTCGGCGACCTCGGTCAGCGGCAGGGCGTGGAACTCTGCGATCGACAGCCCGCCGAACGTCACCCCGAGGGCCGCCCGGGTCAGGCCCGAGCCGCCGCAGAGCTGGCACGGCCCGGACTCGACGTACTGCATCGCCTTCTTGCGCTGCGCCTCGCTCTGCGAGTCGGCGAGGGTGTGCAGCGTGTACTGCCGGGCACTCCAGAACCGGCCCTTGTACGGCTTCGCCACCCGGTCGCGCTTGGGGTGCACCTGCACCACGGGCTGCTCCTCGGTGAAGAGGAGCCAGTCGCGGTCCTCTCGCGGCAGCTCGCGCCACGGCCGGTCGATGTCGTACCCGAGGACCGCCGTCACGTCGCGGAGGTTCTTGCCCTGCCAGGCACCCGGCCACGCGGTGATCGCACCGTCCCGGATGCTCAGCGACGGGTCGTGCACGGCGGAGGCCTCGGTCACCTCGTGCGCCGTCCCGATGCCGTGGCAGCGCGGGCACGCCCCGACCGCGGTGTTCGGCGAGAACGAGTCGGAGTAGAGCTGCTCGGCGCCCTCCGGGTAGGTGCCGGCCCGCGAGAACAGCATGCGCGTCGAGTTGCTCAGGGTCGTCAGCGTGCCGACGGTGGACCGGGTGCTCGGGGCGCCGCGACGCTGCTGCAGCGCGACGGCCGGGGGCAGGCCCGTGATCTCGTCGACGTGCGGGGTGCTGCCCTGCGCGATGAGGCGGCGGGCGTACGGCGCGACGGACTCGAGGAAGCGGCGCTGCGCCTCGGCGAAGACCGTGCCGAACGCGAGGCTCGACTTGCCCGAGCCGGACACCCCGGTGAACGCGACGATGCGGTCGCGGGGGATGTCCACGTCGACGTCGCGGAGGTTGTGCTCGCGGGCGCCGCGGACGCGGATGAAGCCGTCGGGTGCGGGGGTCGTGTCGGTCTCGTGGTGCGGGGCGGGCATTCGTTCGACTGTAGGCGCGGTGGCTGGGCGGCGTTCTGTCGTGCGCGCGGCGGGGCCGCGGGCGCGGCGCGGCCTGCGGTCGGGAGGYGCGTGGCGGGGGTGCGGTGCGCCTCCCGTCCGGTGGGGCTCAGTCCTCGCAGCCGACCCCGTCGCCGTCCCGGTCGAGCTTGCGGGAGTAGCCGGGCTCACCGGCGCGGATGGGAGCCGCTCCCGCGGCGCGCACCGCGTCGCAGTTCGCGTAGAACGCCGACGCGGGTGCGGCTGCCGCCGGCGCCGCTGCCGCCTGGGCTGCTGCTGCGGCTGCCTGGGCGTCGGCGGCTGCCTGGGCGTCCGCTGCGGCCTTGGCGTCGGCCGCGGCCTTCGCCGCGGCTTCTGCGGCTGCGCGTTGCGCGGCCTCCTCTGCTGCGCGCTTGGCAGCGACGTCCGCAGCGACCTTCGCGGCCTCCGCTGCCGCGGCCTGTTCGGCGGCCGCCTTCGCCGCGGCCGCGCTGGCGGTGGAGGTCGGGCTGGAGCTCGACGCGGCTGCGACGAACGCCGCGGCGTCCTCCGCGGAGCCGGCGCTGCACGCGCTCAGGGAGAGGGCGAGGGTGAGTGCGCCGGCGGCGGCCCAGGCGATGCCGAGGCGCTTCGAGGTGCGGGTCATCGGTGACTCCAGAAGGTGAGGGAACCGCAATCATCTCCCGGGGTGGGCGCTCAGCAGCACTCCCCAGAGCGGGGGTGCGTCGCGCCTCCCGTTCTCGTACGGGTGCGCGAGCGACCTCGGGGCGGGGATCGGTGGTCGTCGGTAGGGTCGTGCCGGGGGAACACGATCGGCGAGGGGGACGCATGAGCGACGACGAGCACGTGCGGCAACGCGGCGGGCACCGGAAGCACGGCGGCGGATGGATCGCCGGCAGCATCGTGGCGATCGTGGTGGGCTGGTACCTCGCGCTCGCGTCGGTCCTGTCGACGGCGGGCCCGTGGTCGAGCCGCTGGCCGGACGCCGGGATGCTCATCGCGTACCTGATCGCCGCGGCGCTCGGCTTCGGGGTGCCGCTCTGGGGCTTCACCAGCCTGCGGCGCGAGGGCACGGTCGACCCGAGCGTGAGCATGGTCGGCCCGACGGTCTGCCTGCTCGTGCTGTCGCTCGGCGGCGTGACGCTCCTGCCGTTGCCGCTGGTCCAGGGGTCGCACATGGTGTCCGACGCCGTCGAACGGGCGCAGCCGCCGACCGCTCGTGAGACCGCGCGGACGGTGCCGCAGGCGCAGGAGGAACTTGCAGCCCTCGGTGACCGCGTCGTCGTGGCGATGGGCGGCGACCCCGCCGCTCCGGCAGCCGAGACGGAGACGGACTCGTGCCGCCTCGGGAACCAGGCTCCCGGGACGATGGTGCGGTACTCGTGGTGGCGGGGGACCGCCGATGACGGTCCGGCCGCCGGTGCCGCGCCCGAGGGCGCTGCGGCACCTGCCGAGCCGACGCCCTCGCCGTCCGCGACGGTGTCGGACGCGGAGGGTGTGCGGATGAGTGCGCCCGCGGTCGAGCTGCTGCAGGACGAGGGGTACCACGTGTACCAGCGGTACGACGGGGGAGGCGGCCGCCTGACCACCGACGCGTGGAGGGGGAGCGCGACCGTCGGGCAGCGTGGAGAGAGCCTGCTGTTGGAGAGCGGGTGCCTGGTCGATCCGGACGCGGTGGACGAGGACCAGGACCGTGCGTCAGGCGTTGAGCCTCGGGCGCACGGGAAGGACGAGGGGGATTCGTGATGGACGACACCGCGTGGTCGCCACCGAGGCGGCGGAACGGCATCTGGTGGATCGTGGCGAGCGGGCTGCTCCTGCCCGCGGGGTGGATCGCGTGGCTGCTCGTCGCGCTCGCCGGGTACAGCGGAGCGGGGAACTCCACACACTCGCTCTCGACGCAGACGACGGGGAGCATCGTCGTCACCGTCGTGTGTGCCGGAGTGCCGCTGACCGGCGTCGTGCTGCTGCTGGTGCAGCGACGGCGGGACCCGTCGGTGACGCTGGTCGGGCCGGTGGCGTGCGCGGTGTTCGCGGTCGTCGCGGCCGTGTCGCTCGGCTACCCGACCGTGGAGGTCGCGAAGCACTGGACGGCGGATGCGGAGCGACGGGCGCAACCCCTGACCGCGCTCGAGACGAGCAGGACGCAGGCACAGGCCGAGCGGGACCTCGCCGAGCTGGGCGAGCGTGCCGTGCGGGCACTGGGCGAGGACCCCGGCGCGGGTGAGGTCGGGCAGTTCTCGCGCGGGTGCCCGCTGTCGAACCTCGAGCGGGGCACCGAGTACACGTGGAGGTGGTCGTCGCCCGGCGAGCGCGAGGGCGAGGACGAGCCGGGGACCGAGGCGGACCGCACTGCCGATCTGCTGCCGCAGGACGAGGCCGAACGGCGCCTCGCGGCGGTCCGCGAGGTCTTCCGCGGTGCCGGGCTCCGTGATGTGGACCCGCTCGGCTGGGACGCCCGGGCGGTCGGCGACGACTGGCTCGCGGAGGGGAACGCGGGTGTGACCCGGACCACCGGCGACGTGGTGATCCAGACGACCTGCTTCGCCGGCGGTCCGGGGGACGGGTACGACGACGATGACGGGTGAGCCGGACGCCACCGCGGGCGCTCGTCGCCGGGCACCCGCCGGCGTGTGGGGCGCCTTCGTGGTGGCCGCCGGGTGCACCGTGTACGAACTCCTCGCCGGTGCGCTCGTGGAGTGGACCGGGCTCGGCTTCGTACCGCTGCTCTTCGTGCCGCCGCTGTACCTCACGGCGATCCTGCTGCTGATCTGGGTCGGACAGCAGGGGATCCCGGTGGTGCGGACGTTGGCGGTCGTCCTGGGGATCGTGCTCGCTGCGTCGTTGCCGGTCGCAGTCGTCGTCGCGCTGCGGACGTGGAACTGACCACGGTGTTCGCTCCTGCAACGTCCGCTGAGTCCGCTCCGTCGCCGGCGCGTAGACCGGGAGCATGAAGGTCGTCGGAGTCGCAACGTTCGGAGGGCCCGGAGCCCTCGCCGTCCACGAAGTGCCGGAGCCGCACGCCGGCCACGGCACCGTCCGGATCCGGGTGCAGGCGTTCGCCGTGAACCCCACCGACACGGGGGTGCGCGAAGGACAGCGCCCGACCGACACCGAGCCGCCGTACGTGCCCGGGATGGACGCCGCCGGGGTGATCGACGAGGTCGGACCCGACGTGTCCGACTGGCAGGTCGGCGACGAGGTCATGGCGATGGCCCTCCCGCTCACCGAGCACGGCGGCGCGTACGTCGAGCACCTCGTCGCGCCCGTCGGGTCCTTCACGCGGATCCCCGCCGGCACGTCGATCGAGGAGGCCGCCACCGTCCCGATGAACGGGCTGACCGCGCTGCAGATCCTCACGCGCTCGGGACTCCGTGCGGGCGACACCCTCGCGGTCACCGGTGCCGCCGGGCTGCTCGGGAACTACGTCGTGCAGCTCGCGAAGCAGCGCGGCATCACGGTCATCGCGGACGCCGCACCGAAGGACGAGGAGCTCGTCCGCTCCCTCGGCCCCGACCACGTCGTCCCGCGCGGCGACGGGTTCGCCGCAGCCGTCCGCGGCCTCGTGCCGGACGGGGTCGACGCGCTCGCCGACGCCGCGGTGCAGCGTGAGGAGGTCGTCGAGGCCGTGCGCGACGGTGGCTTCTTCGCCGACGTGCGGGGCTGGGAGGGCAACGGCGCTCGCGGCATCCGGTTCGAGCGGATCATGGTGTTCGAGGAGTACACGTCGTTCGACCTGCTCGAGGAGCTCCGGCAGGCGGTGGAGGACGGCATCCTCACACCGCGGGTCGCGGAGGTGCTGCCCGCGGAGCGGGCGGGGGAGGCGCACGAGCGCCTGGCCGCCGGTGGGACGCGCGGGCGGTTCGTGCTCACCTGGTGAGGGCGGGTCGCGGTCGCGACCATGTGACGGACGGGAGGCGCGGTGCCAGCTGGCACCGCGCCTCCCGTCCGTCCCTGCGTCGCGTCGCGTCGCGTCGCGTCGCGTCGCGTCACTTCGCTTCGCGTCGCCGCCTTGCGGAGCGCGCCCGTCCGTCCCGGTGTCACGCCCCGACGCTGCGTGTTGCCGCCCGACGGGGCGGGCCCGGCCGCGCCCTCAGGACAGCCGTGTCGAGGCGATCCCGCCGTCGACGTCGATCGTGCCGCCCGTGACGAACGCCGCCTGGTCGGACGCGACCCAGCGGACCGCGCGCGCGATGTCGACCGGCTGGACCGGGCGGCCAGCCGGGGTGCCCTGGGTCATCGCGGCGAGGACCTCCGCCGAGTCGGCGTTGCCCGGGGTCGCCGTCGCGCCCGGGGCGACCGTCACGACGCGGATGCCGCGGTGCCCGTACTCCGCGGCCCAGGCGCGCGTGAGCTGCTCGACCGCGGCCTTCGTCGCGGGGTAGAGGGCCATGAACGGGACGCCGACGCGTGCCATCCACGAGCCGATGTTCACGACGACACCGCCGCCGCGCTCGGCCATGCCCGGGGCGAGAGCCGCGACGAGGACGTGCGGTGCGCGGACGTTCGTCGCGAGCAGGGCGTCGACGGTGTCGTCGGACAGCGACTCGGTCGGGCCCCCGGGGTAGACGCCCGCGTTGTTCACGAGGACGTCGACGTGCCCGCCGAGTCGGTCGAGCGCCGCGGCGGCGAGGTCCCGGACCTCGGTGGCGCTGGCGGACAGGTCGGCGACGAGTGCGACGGCTCGGCCTCCCTGTGCCTGGATGTCGGCGGCGACCGCCCGGGTGCGCTGCTCGTCGCGGCCGTGGACGGCGACGGTCAGGCCGGCGGCGGCGAGCTCGCGGGCGACGGCCTCGCCGATGCCGCTCGAGGCGCCGGTCACGAGGGCGGTGCGGGGTGTCGTGTGGTCAGGGGTCGTCGCGGTGGACGTCGTCGTCTGGTGGGGTGTCGTCTGCTCGTGCTGTGTCGTCATGGTCCGATGCTCCGGCTGCGGGCACGGCCGTCGCTTGCCCGGATCCGCGGAGAGCTTGCCGGATCCCGTGACGCCGCGTGCCTGCGTGCGTGCATGGGTAGGTTGGCGACGTGGACGACCGCATCGCGCAGCACCTCGACCAAGCAGCCGCGATCGCGTCTGCGCACGCCGCCGTCCTCGGGAACGACCCCCACGCAGCGGCCGCCCGCACCGGATCGGCGCACCACGCCGAGGCGCTCGGGCTCACCGTGTCCCGGGTGCACCAGCCGACGGGGTTGTTCGACCGGCGGTACGTGCCGTCGCTGTCCGTCGTGCTGCGCGGGCGGAAGCGCTCGATCGTCGGGGACGACGACCAGGAGTGGGGCCGCGAGCGGTTCATCATCACGCCCGTGGACCTGCCCGTCGTCGCCGGCGTGGTGGACGCCGCGGGGGAGGACGGTTTCGTCTCCGCGGTGTGGCGGCTCGACCCCGTCGTCGTCGGTGAGGTCGTCGCCTCGATGTCCGTCCCCGCTGCTGCAGCCGCCGCGCCGGTGCCGAGACTCGGGCGCTGGACCGAGCCGCTCGCGGACGCGTTCGCCCGGCTGCTCGGACTGCTCGACGCCCCGGAGGACATCCCCGTGCTGTTCCCGCTCGTCTCGCGGGAGATCGTGCTGCGGCTGCTGCAGACCGCGCAGGCACCGAGGATCACGGCGGCGCTCGACGGGAGTGGCACCTCGGTGGTGGCGGGTGCGACTGCGCTGCTGACCTCGCGGATGGACGAGCCGTGGTCGATGGACCGGCTCGCGCGGACCCTGCGGGTGAGCGAGTCGACGCTGTTCGCCCGGTTCAAGGAAGCGACGGGGATGACGCCGGCGCAGTACCTCAAGCGGACACGACTGGGGGAGGCGCGGCGGCGGATGGTCGTGCACGGGGACACCGCGGCGCGGGCTGCGGCCGCGGTCGGGTTCCGGAGTGCGTCGCACTTCTCGCGGAACTACCGGGAGGCGTACGGGCGGCCGCCGGCCGCGGATGCGGTGGTGGCGGGCCTCCCGTCCGGTGGGTGGTGCAGTGGGTCCCGTCGCTGCGTGAGCACGCGCGCCGGGAGGTCAGCCGTGTTCGCGGCCGGGGAGCGGGGCGCCGTCGAGGAACGCCTCGTAGTCGGCGCGGGCGTCCTCGTCGACGGTCGGGGCGCCGCGACCGTACCGGGCGTCGGTGCGGTCGCGCTTCGGGCCGGAGAGCCAGAACCACTCGTCGGTCTCGACGTCGCGGAAGTTCGCGTCGATCCCCTGCTCGCGGGCGAGGGCGCGGCCGTGGAAGGACGCGGTCCTCCAGGTCTTGGTGAAGCGCACGCGGCTGATCCACGCGGGGCCGGCGTCGGTGGGGTGGCCGGTCTTCAGCTGGACGTACATGATGCGGTCGGGCATGGGGGGAGCGTAGCGGTCCGAGGTCGCCTTCCCCGGGCCTGTGCTCGCGTCACCACCGTGGCAGGTCATCGTGCCACGGATGACCCTTCGGCAGGCCCACCCGCGAGGTCTCCGTCGCGAGCGCGTGGAACTTCGGCGGCAGCAGGACCGGCACCTCGTTCGTCGGGAGCGCGAGTGAGGACCAGGCGTCCTCGTAGCGACCGAACGTGGGCAGTGGGACACGGGACCGCTCCGGTCCGGCGTTCCGGGTGCCAGCCGGGATCCCGGGAGTCGTCAACCAGTCCATGTGCTGGATCCAGGCGGCCGCCGCGACGTGGTCGCGGGGCACGACGAAGTAGCGCAGCGGCGCAGACAGGTCGTCGTCGATGGCCACCATGACGAACCACTCGTGTCGATGCAGGGAGGGCTGTTGGGACTTCTCGCCGAGTGGCCACGAGAGCCGAGGGCCGCTCCCTCGCGCGGACTTCACCTGCACCTCGACCATCGTGCGGTCTCCTCCGAGCTGGACCGCGAGGATGTCCGTGCGTTCCAGACCGTCGCGGGTCAGCGCCGGTGCCCAACCGTGTCGCGCGAGCTCGGCCGCGACTGCGTGCTCACCGATCGTCTTCGTCTGTTTCGTGTCGACCACGCGATGAGCATAGGCAGCGCGATGTGCGGTGCGCGGCGTCTGCCACCGAGAGGCACCGCGCGGAGTCGCCCCCGCGCGCAGTCATCGCGGCCGTCACCCAGATCGGTGGTGTCAGTCGAGGAAGTAGGCCGCGGTCTTCTCGTCGGAGTCGAGGATGTCCGCGGGAGCCACCCCGACCTCGATCGCGAGCGCGACCGATCCGGCGAGCGCGGTTTCCACGTCTGGTGAGAACGCGCGGTCGAGGACTGCGACGTACGTCGACGTCGCGGATCTGAGCCGGTCGACGAGTTGTTCCTGTTCGCTCGTGAGACGTTCTCCGAGCAACCGCTGCTCGTCGGCGTATCGCTCGAGGAGCTCGCACTCCCGCCGAGCGAGGGAATCAGACACCGTCTCGTACATCACGGTACCGATCGTGTTGCCGATCACGGCTCCGAGGACCGGGATGGGGATGACCGCTTGGCCGACGAGCGACGAGACCGCACTGACCGCAGCTTCCAGCGAGACCAGTTCGGCACGCTCCATGAACTCGCGCTCCGTGATCGTTCCGGTACGCAGCTCGTTCGCCAGCTCGGCTATGCCGAAGCTCGCCGTGACGAGTGCACTCGCAACAGCAGCGGGCGTCGCGGCCAGGTTGGTCAAGGTGTAGACACTCACACCGCGGACGCCGCCCTTCACGACGCCCACTCCCGATTCGCCGAGGACCTCGGTCCAGTCGCCGGTGGTGAACTGCGCGAGCGGTGTCCCAGCACGGTGCTTCCTGACGACTGCCATGACGAACGTCGTCACCCCTTCGACGGTGCCAGCGGCGATCGTGGCCTTGCCCGCCTCTCGGATGGATGCTCGCCCTGCGGCGGATGCATCGGCACGCTGCGATCGAGCGGTTGCGCGCAGCGAGTCCTTCTCGCTCTCGAGAGTGGCCGTGTACGAGCCGCGTTGGACGTCCGCGTAGTCGAGTGCGGATGGCTCGAGCGAGTCCACGTCGACTCGTCCGGTACCGAAGAACGCTCGGATGCGGAGCCAGTCCCGGTACGACGGGCCGTCACCGGACCCCGCGACGAGCTTGCTCGCGTCCGTTGCCGACATGGAATGCAAGTCGCGGATGGTCTCGTAGTGGTCCGCGGGGATCTGGTACTTCCCACCGTTCCGGATGAAGTCGGGGTACTTGTCGAGGTGCTCGCCGATCGCCCCCAGCCCGAGACGACCGCCCGCGGCGACGAACTTCTGCTGGATCTCGACGCCGTCTCGGAGGAGGTCGACTGGGCCGTTGTCGTTGACCCACCCGTAGCGAGCAGCGTCGCCGACGATTCGTGCTCGGGCGTTGCCGACGCCGACCTCAGCGACCTCCGCGATGAAGCCGTGCATTCCCTTCACCCCGCCTCGGTTCCGGGCGACCACCTCGAGGTCGATCCTGCGGAGCGCCGCGTCGACCGTTGACAGCGCTCCGTCGAGGTCGTTCGCGTGCCGTTCCAGACGAGCGAAGAGCGCCTCGAGGCGGACCTCGTTCAGGTGGTTCACCCAGGCAGCGACGGCTTGCTCCTGGATCCGCTTCGCGCCGCTGATCGGGTCAGTCATCCGCGGTCTCCGACGCGATGCGCGTCCCGAGGAGGGCAGCGCAGGAGGTCGCTGTGTTGACCAGTGACGTAAGACGCGCCTGATCCGTCCTGGGGCGCTCGGCGAAGTCCTCGCCGAAGGCGGAGAGCGACTGTGTGTAGTTGTCTCGGAGGAGTTCGCGGACCGACGTGCTCCGGTCGAGCAGAGCCCTGATCTGCGTTTCGAGCGACCGGACGGCGGCGGTGTTCTCGCGAAGCGCGAGCAGCGCCTGGTGCTTCGCTTCCCGTGTCTCGGACTTCTTCTTCGTGAAGAGCACGATCGACGTGAGGAGCGCGGCCCCGGCCACGCTCCAGCCGATCGGACCTGCCAGCGCGAGGAGCGCTCCGCCCATCGCGGTTCCGCCCCCGCCAGCCGCCAGCGCGCCCCCTCCCAACCACGCGAGTGCTGCGTTGGTGGCGGCCGCTCCCGACAGCGTGGAGATCGCCGTCCCGGTGGAGGCCGCACCGAAGGTGGTCGCGGTCCACATCGCCGCTGCGGGCGCCAGGCTCGCCACGGCGGCGCCGACCGTGACGCCGGCGCCCGCTCCGAACGCCGATGCCCGAGCGGCTTCGAGGTCCTTCCGCGCGAACTCCTCGGCCTCGAGGAACGCGGTCCGGTTGAGCTGAACCCGCTCGAAAGCCGTCCCGAACGACTTCGGCGTGTTGGCGATGCTGTTGACGAGGTGCTCAACGAGTTCGAGCAGGTCCACCGACCGCTCGCGCTGCCGGAGGAGCTCGAGACCGGTGTCCGTCATCGACGTGTGCGCCGCGTTGTAGTCGATCGTGGCTCGCTCGTACGGATCTTCGTCCGGACCTCGGCGCGCTTCGAGGGCGTCCTCTGCCGACTCCCGCAAGGAGCGCGCCTGTCCGATCACCCGTGATGAGGTGTCACGGGTGGCCTGGCCCACGCTGTCGAGCGTCTTGGCCAGCCCCTGCTTGAGCTTGTCGGGGTCGAATGGTTGGGGCAACGTCACTCCTGGGCTCACCGATGGTGTTCGGAAAGCTACCTGAAGCGAGCGACAGTCAGGTCGGGCCGGGTTGGAACCGCGGCGCGGTCGTCGGGATCACCCTCCGGCCGCGGCTGGTTCAGGCCAGCGCAGCCGAAGAACGCGCGGCGACGAAGCTGTACAAGGCTTCGGCGGTGACGACCGCAAGACCCCTCAGAAAATCCTCGAGCCGGACGCCTTCGACGTGGTCGTAGATCGACAGTCGGGCGAGACGGACCACGCCCGTGGCCGCAGCCGCATCCTTGACTGCGTCGTACAGTGCTCGCTGCTTCCACCGGGGAGCGCCGACACTCAGGAACACCATCTCCGCGTCCGCGGGACCGAACATCCGCTCGGCGGACGGATTCGTCCACCGTCTGCCGCCGGTGCCGGACCGCTGTTCATGTTCTGCCGAGTGACGTTGGTAGTCGACGGCCCACGGGAGTGCTGATGCGAACGGAGCGAGCAGGGTCAGCGCGCGGTAACGGTTGAAGTGGAAGTCTTCGTCGAGCTCGACGATGACTTCGCCGTACGACAGATCCCACGGCCCTGGTCGGAACAGTGGCTCGGGTGCGAGTCCGCCGAGCGAGTGGTACAGGTCGAGGATGTCTGCTCGGGTGCTCGCTGGCAGGTCAGGGAGCCTGGGCGCCGCCGGCAGCTCGGCTCTCGACCGGTGAGCTCGCCGAGCGTATCGGCCTCATTGCAGACGAGGCGACCAACAGTACAGTGGCAGACGGCACCTTCTTCGGCCAGCTGTCGATTGCGAATCCGCCTTCCGTTGTTGATGCCGTGGACGCCCTCTTCGCCGAATGGCGTGAGCTCGGAGGCACGGTCGATTTCGGGGGCGCTCGGGAAAGCAGTGCATTCATGGTCGCGCCAAGACGTTCCGCCGCGGGGCCGTCTCACTGGCTTTTCACGGTATGCCCGATCGCCACCAGTGTCGAAGTCGTCTTCCAGCACCTTCGCGTCCGCCGTTCGACGACGTCACGATCCGCCAGGAGTTCCGCGCCCGTCTCGATGCGATCAGGGGAGTCGACCTGCCCGCCAGCCGCATCGACAAGCGGCCATCGTTCCCGGTCGAGGTGTTCATTGACGAGCATGCTCGGAACGCGGTCGTCGAGGCGCTGCGGTGGTTCGTCGACCAGGTGCTGGACCGACTGTCCGAAGAGGAGGATGCAGCGTGACCGACAACTCTGAAGTGAACAAGGTGTTCGATCAGGTCGAGCTGGTCAGCGACGGAGACGGCATCGCCGTGATCGGCACGCCCTCGGCCGTCGAGCAATTCCTCCGAAGCGAAGAGCTCGGAGGACCTGGCCCGGTTTCGGCGACCGATCTGCCCCTCAGCGTGCTCGGCAGCTTCGGGCAAGTCACAGCTGCCGGCATGGCCAGCTCCGGCAAGTGGGTGCAACTCGCCGACGAGTCCGCTGCCGTCGCCCGCATATTCGATCTGGTGAAGAACAGCCAGACCGGGCTGAGCATGGGGATCGCGAAGATGCCCGACGGACAGTTCGTCAAGCACCTTCAATTCGTGTCGGTCGGTCCGATGGTCAACCCCACGACCATTGCCAGCATCGGCACGTTGATGAGTCAGATGGCTCTGCAGAAGTCGATCCATCGGCTCGGCGACTACCTCGAGGTGATCGACGAAAAGGTGGACCACGTCCTGCGCAACCAGCAGGACGCGGTCCTGGCGGATATGATCGGCGTCGACTTCGTGATCGAGGACGCTTCGACTTCGTGTTCGAGGACGCGATGACCGGCCGTGCTCCCGCCAGTCGCGTCGACGAAGCCACGTGATCGAAGATCCGGGGGACCTCCGCAACCCGGCCGGCACTCAGGCGTACGCGCTCAGGCAGCTCGACGGCCTGGCGCAGAAGCTTGAGAATAAGATGAAACTGGGGGAGTTGGCCGACGCAACCGAGACGATCGAATCGAAGGTCCGCGAGTGGCTCGCTGTGATCGCGCACTCCCCGCAAGTGCAGGACACCGTCGACGTGCTCGAACTCGACCGAGTGCTCGACGCGGCGCCGGAGGAAGCGACGCAGAAACGACTCGCGCTCAAGGCGATCCGTGAGAACCGCGCCGCGCGTATCTCCGGAGCCACTCGTCACCTCAGCTAGCGCATGGAGGCCGCGGCGATGCGGGCCAATTCGAAAGTCCTGCTCCAGCCGATACCGGCTCGGGCGATCGTGCGAGCGAGCAATGAGGTCGGGGCCGACATGGGCACGTCCCATGGGCGGACCGGGGCCGGACGAGGTCACGATGGTTTAGACGCCAAACGCTGGCTACAGGCGGTCGGCGAGCTCCGTGATCGCGCCGGCGAGGAGAGCGCCGGAGGACTGGACGCGGCGAAGACTTGCAGATCGTCGGCAATCGCTCGCGCCCGCCTCGCTCCGTGGAAAATAGCGGCGGACATCGCGGAGCGGGCGCTCTGGGAGCGGGACGAGGGCGGGCGCGCGTTGTAGGAGAAGGGCGAGGGCGAGGGGTGGAGCGCCTCAGGACGCCCTTCACGTCGCCGACAAACATCCTTGTTGGTCGCGCCCCCGGTGCCCGGATATTGCCGTCAACAGGTGAGGTGGAGAAGCAGAGATGGAACTCATACGCTGGTTTGCGCCGACTAGAAGCCTGCTACCCGCGGTTCGGTATCTATGATGCGTGCCTAAGCCAGGCAACACTGAAGACGGAATGTATACAAAGGGCTGCTTGCGCTCTCATCATCGCATGGATGCCAATTCATTTCTGCATGAGCACTAAGCGAAATCGACGTCGGGGCTGGAGGGGCGGCGAAGCCGGCTCAAATCTCGTCTGACTCCGAAGGCTCGCTGATGATTAGGCGCGTACTGCGCCCGTGAGACTGGTTTTCATCGTATGGCTCAGAATCGAGCGTTTTGCGTCGTGGACAACCGCGGGGTCCTTTCGTGCGATCCATCGAGGAGAGCACAAATGTAGGCGCGCACGCCAGGCTGTGCTGCGTCATTCACCCGGCGATTCACCGAGCTGCCAGGTCGGCAAGGGACCTTCGAGTAGTTCTACCATCTGAACCAAATATCGAATGAAAAACGCTTCGTCGCCGCGGATCTCGACCGCATTGCTGGCCAGGGCGTTCTTTGCGGAGGCGGCTACGGTGAGCTGCGCGCGCTCATCAACAACAAACTCTATACATTGGTCGTGGGGAAGAGCTGGTTCTGTTTGCACTTCCCGCCAACCATCCGTGGCCAGAGCGAATACTTGACGTTGCAGAATGCTTTCTCCGTCTACTATCCAGAGAATGGCGTGGCCCAACATCAAACCTCCGTCAAGAGTGAAAGAAGCTCCTGCTTGCGAGCCCTGCCTACCTCGTAGAAGCAATCTATAAGCTCATCGTAAGTATCATCCGACGCGCCAATATAATTCCAAAACGCTTCCCCTACGAGGAGATCAACGCCCGAATCGAGGTATATGCGGGTGGTGGGCCAGCCGTACGCGCCCCAACGGCCGTTGGGATTGTAAGGCATTCCGACGATACTTCGAACTGGCAGAGGTGAGCGGGCTGCATGGATACGTAGGATCCGTCGTTTTGCCGCTCTCATTTGATCATAGTTTGGCTTTGGCGTTTTGATCTCTATGTGGTGCTCGACGCCATGCGAATCTATGTAAAACGCGTCGTCCTTCTCGGATACGGATTCTTGAGCCCCGCCGAGGGATGCTGTCGAGAGGACGGTTGACAGTTCGCTGGTTGTGTCGGGAAGCCGGCGCGGCTTGTCTCGGTACGAATTGATGATCGACTCGATGGTAGTGGCGGTTACTGCGGGGATGGAGCCAGTCACGTGATGATCATGGATGCCGTTGCCATGCGTCGCCTTCGCAATGTCTGCCACAACCTTATCCCAGCCCCAGCCAAGGGCAGTATTCAGGGCGCGCTCTAGTGTGGCTGCAACCTTAATCTCGGGGAATACAGTCTTTATAAAAGGAGAGGCTGCACCGGAGTTCCCCGAGGATCGGAAAGGGTCGCTGACCTCAACTGTGTATAGCTGCGTTCGACGGCCTTGGTAGGTGGAAAGCAGGGTGTCGACGTTAGAATTAAGTCGGGAAAGCAACTTATCGCGCGGAATTGTCACTGTCATTAACCTTCGAGATATCGATGATTGCGCGACCGATTGCTTCGGCCATGCTCACGGGGACGGCATTGCCAATCTGGCGGTATCGGCTGCTTTTGCTTCCGACAAACTCGAAGTCGTCAGGGAAGTCCTGCAACGCGGCGTATTCAGGTATGGACAACGGGCGATCCTCTTCTGGGTGACAGAGGCTACTGGCTAATTGTTGCGGTTGCGCGGTGAGCGTCGGCGCTGGACGACTCCAGGTTAGGCGCCGGTAGTACCCTTCCTTCCCACCGCCGGATTTGAGTGCCGCAGCGCCCATCCACCGCTCAAGATAAGATTCACCGAAGTTCGGATCGGCCTTCAAATACTTCCAGTTTTTGCCCGGCGGTACGTTTGCAAAGACGGCAGCTCGTTCGCTGCTGTAAGTGTAAGCGTCTTGTGCGGAAGGATTCCGGAACGATTGCTGGCCGATAACATCGCCTATTGTGCGCCAGGGCTGTAGTCCGCCATAACGGGCCGTTCGATGGTGAGTCGGCGGGATGAGATCAAGGCTCATCATGGCCCTAGACGTTTGCTTCCGGAACACCACGGCGCCGAACTCTTTATCCCTACTGCCGAGCATAACTACGCGGTGCCGGATTTGCGCGGCCCCATAATCGGCCGAGTTGAGAATGCCGAACACAACCTCGTAACCCAACTTCTTAAAAGTCGGAAGAATGAGCCGCTCCATGACGCTTCCGAGCGCCGCATTCGGGTCGGAAGGGATCTCTTTTGGAGATAACCGATCGGCGAGTGGTCGGTGTGCTAGAGCGGCGGAGAGCAAACCGCGCACGTTTTCGAAGACGAAGTATCGCGGTCGGAGCTTCTCGACCATGTGGAAGTAGTTATGAACCACCGCTCCGGAACCGTGAATGCCCTGCCGAAGCCCCGCTGTGCTGAATGCTTGGCAGGGAGGCCCACCCGCGAGCAGGAAAGTCTCCCCTTCCGCGAGTTGCGCTGCTTGCATGAGTGTATCTGCGCTGATATCGGTGATATCATTGAAAATCGACTCTGGAGACGCAAGGTTGTTCCGCAAAAGCGTCTTCCGGGCGTCTGGGTCGATCTCGACTGAAGCTCGAATATTCACGCGATCCGGATCGGCGCGTTCGAGTCCGAGATCAAGTCCGCCAGCGCCGGAGAACAGCGAGACGACGGGGAATTCAAGCACCTATACCTCTTTAATGATTCGGGTGGCTAAAATTTAAGTGCCACCCGGTCGTCGATCTGGCGTGGCCGGGTAAGCCGCGAGTAAGTTCATATCACTAGCCGCAGACACGGAGCTCGGGTGGCTGCAATAGAAGGTTGTGATCGCCGGCATCCCTGGTCGACACTGACCTTAGCGTGTAGTTTGGCTCGCGCGAGCGAGGGCACAGCGTCGTTGGGGCGTGAGGGACGTCAACCGCCTAGGCGGGGCAAGCGCGCGGCATATACCCCTAGCGAGTCAGGTGCAGCGGCGGTGGGCGGCGGCGCCTGCAATTTCTGCTTGTCGCCGGCGTGGCGTTCCGACATCCCTCGGGCCTGGCTGCGAGGGTGGTTCCGCCACCACGTCCCTGCCGGCTTCCCCGGCCCCTCCGCCCGCTTCCCCTCCGCAGCCACGAGCATCGGCACCATCGCCCGCCGGAACGAGTCCGGCAACAGCGCCCGCCCGGCCACGGCTTCGTGCACCCGCCGCAATTCCGTCATGGTGAACGGCTCCGCCACGAGCCCCCACGGGTCGGGAGCCACGTCGTACGCGGCCCGCAACCGATTCACCGCCACGGCAACGATGTTGTCGTGCCCGTGCACCATCCCGCGCGCAGCGGTGACCGGCACGAGCCGCACCCTCGACCCGTCCAGACCCGACGACAGCGCCGAGAACGGCACCACGTCGAGGTGCCCGACCGACATCACCCACCCCCGACTGTCCCGCGCCGGATCGTCGAACACCTGCAACTGCTGCGGTGCCAACCCCGTCACACCGGCCTTGGTCCGCAGCGACCGCAGCACCGCGTCGGCCAACCGCTCGCCCTCGTGCACGAATGTCCCTGGCAGCCGCCAGTCCCCGTCGACCGCGTCCCGCACCTGCAGTACGGACAGTTCTTCCTCCACAGTGACGGTCAGCACGGCGGTGTCCACAGCCACCGAGGGTCGCGGGTAGTCGACCAGGCGCTTTCCGGCAGGATCGCGGTACTCACTCACGACGACGAGTTTACGCACACTTGCGCAAACAGCGGCAGCCTGCCAATGTCGGGTTCACGCAGAAACGCGCAAACAAGGGGAGGCGCTCATGGACACCACCGCACACGACCGCGCGATCGGCGCGGTGCTCGGCTCCGCCGCGGGCGATGCCCTCGGCGCCGGGTACGAGTTCAAGCCCGCGGTCCCGGAACCCACGCCGATCCGCATGACGGGCGGCGGCTCCTTCGGCTGGGCGCCGGGGGAGTGGACCGACGACACGAGCATGGCCGTCCCGATCCTCCGCACCCTCGCCCGCGGCGGTGACCCCGCCGGCGAGTCCTCCCTCGACGGCCTCGTCGCCGCCTGGGCGGCATGGGCGCAGACCGCCCCCGACGTCGGCATCCAGACACGCAACGTGCTCAGCGGTCTGGAGGCGCGCACCGCCGCCCACAGTCGCGCTGCGGCCCGGCAGGAACACGAGTACAAGGGCCAGTCCGCGGGGAACGGCTCGCTCATGCGCGCGGCTCCGCTGGTGCTCGGTTACCTCCACGACGAAGACGATGAGGAGACGAAGCTCGCCGAGGCAGCGCGTGCGATCAGCGACCTGACCCACTTCGAGGCAGACGCCGGGGACGGGTGCGTCCTCTGGTGCGTCGCGATCCGGCACGCGGTGCTGACCGGTGAGCTCGATGTCCTCCGTGGGTTGGAACTGCTCGACCTCGACCGCCGCCAGCTCTGGGCGGAGCGACTCGTCCGCGCCGAGCACGCCGAACCGGTCGACTTCACCGACTCGAACGGCTGGGTGGTTTCCGCGCTCCAGGCCGCCTACGCCGCCGTGCGTGGGAGCTCGAGCCTCGAGGACGCCCTCGTCCGCGCGGTCCGCACCGGCAACGACACCGACACGGTCGCCGCGATCGCCGGAGGCCTCGCTGGGGCGCTGTACGGCGCTTCGGCGCTCCCGGCCGAGTGGCGCGAGCTGCTCCACGGGTGGCCGGCGCTGCGTGCGGACGACCTCGTCAGCCTCAGCGACCAGGCCCTCGCCGCACGGTGACGGAGGATGGAGCCAGGTCGGAGGATGCCATGGGGGGATCCTCCGGCTCGGCTCCCGGTGCTGCGCTGGAGACGGAGCGATGCGCCGACGACGGCACGGGGGGGGCAGACAGCCCGCACCCGCCGTCGGAGCGCCCAGCGCACGGACGGGGGCACGGATCACCCTGTCAGCGCGACGTGCGCAGCGCAGGTGGTCCGGGTCTCCCGTCGGACTGCCGGACGTCATCCGGACCGGCGGCCGTCAGACGCCGCTGCTTCGCGGGCAGAACACGCTGGCCCCGACCAGCCGGACGGAGAGCAGGCAACCGAGGCAGACGTCGAAGACTGCGTTGAGGAGCGCGGCGACCGGCGCAATAGCGGCGCGGACGCGCCGGAGGCCGTCCAGGGATGCTGAACGGCGCGTCGACGCTCCTCGTCGAGTGGCGCGAGCTGCTCCACGGATTGCCGGCACTGCGGGCAGGCGGCGCGGACTTCTTCAGCGAGCAGTTCCTCGCCGCGTGCTGGAGCCACCGGCTCCGGCGCCGGACACTTCGTTGGGGACGTGTCCGCCGCCGGGGCCGAACCGGCGAGTGCGTTCGCGGAACGCAGTCGATTCAGCAGGTCGTGCCGGTGTCCTTGAACGTGATCGAGAAGTCACCCGTGGACCCGAGTGACGAGACCGAGTCCAAATAGGGCGTCCCGCCATTGCACTGGGTCATCACGTCTCTCTGCAACACCGTGTTCTGCGTCGGGCCCGAACCGAGGTTGTAGGTCGTGGAGCTCGTCCCCGGGCCGTTCTCGAGTGCGAACTGGTTTCCGCTCGTGGGAATGGTACCGAAGGGTTCGAGCATGCTGATTCCGCCGTTGTACCCGTGCCGTTCCAGGATCCATTCGCCCTGTTGCGCAAGCGTGGAGACGTTGCCGGTCATGTCCTCAACGCCCGAGACGCACTTCTTCTCGGACTGCGAGCAGATTCCCCAGTAGAGCGCGTTCTGCGTCGCGCTGAAGATGGCGTAACTGGAGACAGCATCCCCACCGGCAACCGTGTAGTTCTTCACGATCTGTTCCTGCTCGTGCGGGTACACCTCGTAGAACCCGTATGTACCGCTTGGACCGATGCCGAGCGCGCCCGGGCCGCTGTAGGAGACCGTGCCGGCTTGCAGCAGCGAGTCGGTCGTGTTCGTGACCTTGTGGCCAGAACCGATGCCGACCCACTGCGACACACTCAACTGGTTCACCCCGTGGGTCGGAGCCGGCGGAGACGGAACGATCCACCCTCCTGAGACGCTGGAGTAGTACTTGTGGTCGTAGTCGACGCCAACGCGTTCGTACCCCGACCAGTTGGTGTAGTAGCCGGTTGTGCTTGCTTGCGACAGGGTCTTCGCGCCCGCCGACGGCGAGGCTGCAGGCGTGACCTGCTGTGGTCTGCTCGCGGGCACCTGAACGCCGCAGTCCATCTTCTGGACCCACGTCGGGTTCTGGGCGAGGATCGCCGTGACGGAGTGGGGCACCTGCGCCGCGAGCGAGGGGTCTGCAGCGAGATCCGCTGGTCGGAACAGCGCTCGTGCGCCGTGTTCGGCAACTGCCGTCGGGTTGGGCGCGAGCGTCTGCATGTCCCCTGCGCAGCCACTGGACGCTTGGATGCGCGGCGCTGCAACAGCGGGGTTCGCGGCGTTTGCGGCGCTCACTGGTACGACGACGAACGCAATCGTCGTTGCCGCGACCATTGCGGCGATCACTTTCTTCATGTGCTTTTCCCCTCGCGAAGGCACCCTGCCCCCCTGGCAGTCAGTGTTATCGCCACGGTACGGAACGAGACAAGAGATCCGAGATGAGAACCGTTACAGAATGGTTCACGCAGCGCAGCTTGCTTGCCGTAGCGTTCTCGACATGCGTTCGGCACGGGGAGTCGCAGCCGCGATGGCAATCAGCGTTGTTCTGATCGGGAGCATTTCTGGGTGCAGCGTTTCGGGCTGCAGCGGAGCGCGGCAATCGACAGCGAGCGTTTCGGTCGACGTGACTGCCTGGTCGTCGGCCCACCCGGGGCACACCCTGTCCGTCTGTCTCGACACCATCTGCAAGGACGTCACCACGATGGACTCGATCACGGCTTCGTCGTCCGAACCATCTGGCCATGCCTTCGCGATCAGGGTGACCGACACCACCAGCAAGCAGGTGGTCGGCCAGGCGACGTCGCGTCTGTCCGAGGGGCGGGAGGAGACAGCATGCGGGGACGTGTCGTACCCGACGGGCACGGTCACCGTCGAGGGTGATGGACGCCTGAGCATCACGTGACGCTCATGCGTCGACGCGGGCTGAGATGACGCGGACAGAGGCGAGCTGCTCACGGCAGGCGCGATGGCGTCCCGCCTGCTGAGCGCGATGAACCGCTGCGGCCAGCTGGGCCCGTCACTGCTCCAGGTGCACGGACGGGAGGCACGGGTCACCCTGCCAGCGCGGCGTGCGTCGCGAAGGCGATCCGCGCCTCCAGTCCGACTGCCGACCGCCCTGCGGACCGGAGGCCGTCAGGCGGCGCTGCGCCGCGGACGGAACACGCCCGCACGGACCAGCCACACGTAGAGCAGGCAGCCGATGCAGACGTCGAAGACGGCGTTGAGGAACGCGGCGACCAGGGCGATCGCGGCTCCGACCGGCGCGGCGTAGGGGACGCCAATCAGGGCGAGCACGAGGGCGAGCGCTGTGATGACGAGGCCGACCTGCTGCGCGAAGGTCGGGGGCTCGGGGGCCTCCAGTTCGGCGGGCGGTGCGAGCCTCGGGCGGACGAACCGACGGAACAGCGCGCCGTAGGGGTGGCGACGGATGCCCGCGATGCCGCCGATCGCGAAGAACACGACGATGACGGTCAAGAGCGCGACGCCGACGACCCACGTGGCGGGCACGAGGGTCAGCACGATCGTCGCGGCGAGGAGCACGGTCGTGATCGCTGCGCCGAAGCGGGGCGAGCGCGGGTCGATCCCGCGGGCGGTGTCGTTCGTGGTGGTCATCGGGACTCCCGGGTTCCGGCGGTCAGGACGGTGTCGAGTGCGGCGGCGAGCTCCGCGGGTCTGGGCGGTCCACCGAAGCGGGTGCGGACGCGGCGGTCGGCGTCGAGGAGCAGGACGGTCGGGGTCTGCATGACGTCGAAGCGGCGGGCGAGCTCGGGGCGTTCGGCGAGGTCGACCTCGATGCGGCGGAAGCCCTCGTGGCGGCCGGCGATGGCGTCGAGCTGGCGGCGGGTGGCCGGGCAACGGGCGCAGGTCGGCGTGGAGAACTGCACGAGGGTCGCGACGGGGCCGTACTCGGCGGCCGGAGCGAGGTCGTCGGTACGGGGCTCGGTCGCTCCTGCGCCCCTGCTCGACGGCGACGTGCGTGCGCGGCCCGTGCGGTGCCGGAGGAGCACGCCGAGCGCGGTCGCGAGGGCGAGCACCCCCACGAGCACGGCGACGGCGATTCCGACGGTCATGCCGGCACGGTACGCCGAGCCGGTGACGGTCCGGGGAACGTGTCGCTCCGTGACACGAGCAGGGTCGGGATCAGTCCGGGACGCCGGCGGCTTCGCACTTCGCCCACTGCTCGGGGCGGTGCTGCGCGAGCCAGGCGGTGAACTCGGGGAAGCCGCGGTTCGTCGTGTAGACACGGAACTGCTGCTTCCGGTTCGCGTCCCAACCGACGACGCTGATGAACGTCATGCCGTTGCCGCTCCGCTGCTTCTCGAAGCGGAGCGTCTCCACGGCGGTGACGTCACGCCGACGCTTCCGACCCCAGCCGCGCCGCACGTCGTACCGCTCGTCGTACACGGTGATCCGGCTGCCGCAGAGGATCGCCCCGATGGGCAGTGCGACGATGCCGGCGCCGAGGAGCATCGCGGGGATCGGGCCGCCGAGGTCCGGCGCGACGCTCGACTGCACGACGGCGCCGAGGAACCCGAGCACGAACGCGCCGAGGCCGAGCCACAGGATCAGCGTCGAGCCGGCCCACGACCGTCGCACGATGAACTGCGGCTTCGCAGCGCCCTTCGTGACGGTCCCACCCCAGGTGTTGATGTCGCTCATCGTTCCCCCTCCGTCGAACACCGTACCGGGCCGTCGGCGCGCGTGTTCCAGCCCACGACGGCGGCCCAGCGGTCGAGGGCACGTTCGACGCGGTCGGCGGTCTCGGCCGCGTCGTCGTGCTCCCACGCGCGGACGACGCACCAGCCCTCGGCGACGAGGATCGCCTGGTTCCTCACATCGCGCTGCTGGTTCGCCAGGAGCTTGCGGTGCCACAGCTCGGCGTTCGCCTTCGGCAGGTGCGTGTGGTCGGTGCAGAAGTGCCAGAAGCAGCCGTCGACGAACACCGCCACGCGGGCGCGTGGGAACACCAGGTCGGGGCGGACCCTGCAGCGGGCACTGACCGGGCGGTCGACGAAGAACCGGCGGCCGCGGCGGTGGAGCTCGCGGCGGACGGCGAGCTCGGGGGCGGTGTCGCGGCGGCCGAAGCGGGCCATGTGCCGGCGGCGGGCGTCGTCGGCGTCCCAGCGGTCCATGGTCCGAGGGTCCCAGCCGTGCCGTCACCTGTGGGTGGAGGGCGGGCGATCTGTGGACGGTTCATCGCGCTCGCCGCACCCGGCGAGCGCCTGGTCGGTCGTGCCGGTCGCGTCAGTCGTGCCGGTCGGGCCGACCGCGCCGCCCGGCCCGTCGCGCTCGTCGGGTCCGGCTAGCATCGGCCCGGTGAGCAGCGACGTGACCCCCGGCCGGTACCGCCACTTCAAGGGCGGCGAGTACGAGGTGGTCCTCGTCGCGAAGGACGTCGAGACCGAGGAGCCGGTCGTCGTCTACCAGGCGCTCTACGGCGAACGCGGGCACTGGGTGCGGACACTCGCAGACTTCACCGCGCACGTTTCGCGCGACGGGTACGAGGGGCCGCGGTTCGTGCGAACGGCTCCGTGAGGCACGGGCGACGACCGCCACCGCCCGGTCAGCTCGCGGGCCCCTGTTCGTCCTGACGTCACTGCCGAGTGCGCATCCTCCCGACAGCATCGCGGAGATTCGCCCCGTCTCCGGTCGGAAGCGCGAGTGTCACGAGGTGACCGGCGCCGATGGCCCCCAGGGCGATCGCCGCGACCGGGTGAGCAGCGACGAGCATGAGCGCGACGCACGCGACCGCAACGGCGCACGGGCCGGCGGTGACGACGATGACCTCGTGGACGGGAGCAAGTCGGGGACGCACGATGTGCGCGAACCCGAGCTGAGCGACCAGGTGCACGTGCGGTCGGCTCCGAGAAACGACACCCAAGGCCACGAGGTGCCCGAACTCGTGGCAGATGTTCGTCGCGATGAGCAGGGCGACGAGGACGAGCGGTGCGGACGTCGTCGAGGCTGCGGTGCTGGCCACTGCGACCGCCGCGGCGAGCGTCAGGGGTCCTGAGGCCGACGCGATGAGCAGGCCTGCAAGCGAGAGGGAGATCCGGGCGCTGATCGCTGAGCCGGACACGCTGACGGCCCGGCCGAGGAATGCGTGCCGCACCTTGGGCCCCGGCAGAACGAGGAACCCGTTGCCGAGAGCAGCCGAACGGTGTGACGAGGTCGACACCGGCACCGTCACGCCGAATCCGCGGCATGCGACGCCGTCAGGCACCGAGATGCAGCAAGACGCCAGCCGTGGACGTCTCACCGCGATCGCGTCAGGCTCTGGACTGCCAGGAGGGCCCCGACGATGAGAAGCGATGTGATGATCGCGGTGACGAAGAGTCCCAGCTGTTCGGACGTCTCGCTGATGTGCGTGGTGAGCCCGACGGACGCCATCACGAGCACGGTGGTGACGACGAGAGCGACACTTCCCGACAGCGGCTGAGCATCGCTCCAAGGAACGAGGGCTCCGGCCAGTGCCGCAGCACTGAAGAGCAGCGCACCACGGAGGGCCATCCCCGAGAGGTCATCGACGCGGATGAGCCCGAGCCAGAGCGCTCCGCCAGCGAGTACGGTCCAGACGATGCAAGCAGCAGCCACGTGCGTGATCGCGGCGGGCGCGACCCACCACCGTCGATCCTTTCCGAGGGGTGGCCCGATCCAACCCGTCGGGAGTGCCCTCCCCGGCGCGAACATGATGAGGGCGAATCCCGCGGCTGGCGTGGCCGCAGCGATCGCGCTGCGCAAGGACTCCGGCAGGGAAGACGGGAACACCCACGCGACGGCGGCCATGAAGACCGTGGCGCCTCCTACCGTGAGGAGGGTCTGGGGCGCCCGGATCAGCATCAGGAGATGGGCCGCCAGGACGCCGGATGCCCCGCCGACGAATCTCGAGGTCGGAAGCAGGGCTCGCCCCGGAGGAGAAGCTTTCACGTCGGGCAGGCGGCTGGCTGCCCAGACGACGACCACAGCTGTCGCAGCAACGGTCCCGAGCAACACCCAGGCGAGAGGATCCCCCGGCACGACAGCGACATCTGCGGTGAGACCTGCGAGCGTCGGGACGGCAGCGGCTCCAGTTGACGCTGGAGAGAGCACCCCGGGGCCGAAGATCAGCAGCGCGGCGCTGATGGCGACCGCTCCGCTGACCGCTGAGGCGATCGCGCCGGGCATCCGCAACAGCCGCCGGCAGGCGCCCGTGACGACCTGGAGGGTGGTCTGCGCAATCGCCACGACCACTGACATGCAGACGAACAACGAGATCAGGAACCGAGCTGACTGGGCGACGTCGAGGATGTGGAGTGCCAACAGCATCGCTGGCATGCTCAGCGCGAGCGAGCCGAAGGCCGCAAGGCCCGCGGCGGGGATCGCGGTGCCGATCGACCGCGCACTCCTGGTCACGGGCAACGAGCAAAGGAGATGATCGAAGGACGAGCGGGCAGGCGTAGCGAGTCCGAGGATCACGGTTACCAGCGCTGTGCTCAGGAGCGAACCGGAGGTGGCAGTCTCGACCATGAGCCGGGCGATGCCGTCCGGGACCTGCTGCGTCAGTGTGGAGACCGTGGCGAGGCCAAGCGCTGTACCGAGCGCCATCGCACTCACACAGATCGCCGCAACACCTGTCAGCACCCAACGACGGCTGATGTCGAATGCACCGGCGAGTTCCGCGATCCAGATCAGACTCGTCGTGCGCGCGACCGTCTTGATCTGCTTCACCGATCACGCCGTCGACGCTGGCCGGTGAGCACGTAGATGGCCGCAGTCCCGAAGACCACGAGCGCCAAGCCGAGCCCGTTGGGGCTGAACTCGATCGAGGGAAGGCCGTTCTCCTCGCCCACCGTGGCAGAGAAGACCAGCGGGACCGCAGAGGGCGAACCGGTCGTCGCCGAGATCGTGATCGTCGCGACGATCAGGAGGAATGCGACTGCGACACCGAGCACGAAGCCGACCGTCGTTCTCACGATTGTTCTCATGTCATTCCGTTCATCGTGGGGCGAAGAGCGCGTGTAGCCGGATGTCGCGAGCCGAACGCGCTGATGCTCGCTGGGTCTTCTCCGAGAAGCAGCGTCCGAGGGACCCGTGTTCCAGGACGATCTCCCGAGTGCTCCCGTGCACCACCGTTTCGCCCGCGTGGAGCATGGTGATCTGATCGCAGTGCGCTTCCGCGCGCAACAAGTCGTGCGTCGCCATCAGCACCGCGCCGCCCTGCCCGGTGAAGAGCTCGATGCAGCTCCGCAGCACTTCGCTGGTGTCCGGATCGAGGCCTCGGAAGGGTTCGTCGAGGATCAGCAGGGAAGGTCTGTGCATGAGGGCACAGATCAGCTGGACCTTCCGCTTCATACCGTGCGAGTAGGAGGACATCGGTTTGTCCAGTGCGCTCCGCACGTCGAGCACGTGCGCGAACTCCAGCGCGCGAGCTGCGTCGTCTCGTCGGCGGAGCGAATCGTGCAGTCCCAGGTACTCACGACCGGTGAGGGCCAGCGGCAACGGGAGATCATCGGGAGCGAGACCGAACCGCGAGCGGGCTGCGGCCCGGGTCACAGGGATCCCCTCGTGGAGGACGACCCCGTGGTCCGGATCGATGATCCCCGTCATCACGTGGAGGGCGGTGCTCTTGCCCGAACCGTTGGAGCCGAGGAGCCCGTGGACCTGACCCGCGTGCACGGAGATCGAGAACGTGCTCAGTGCCACGCGGCCGCTGAACGCCTTCGTGACCATGCTCGCTTCCAACACGGGGTTCACGGACCCCTCGGTGGCGTTCACTTGCGGCAGTAGGCCTTCCACGTGCCTCCGGCGCTGAAGCTCGGCATGTCCATCGCGGGGTACATGCCCTTGTTCTGGCAGGTGATCCACCACGCGGTGACCAAGCCGACCGCGAGGATCAATGCGATCGCGATGAGCACCAGCACGACCACTCGATCCTGCTTGAGCGCGAGCCGCTGGTGCGCGGCATCGATGCTGCCGAGGAGAGCGGACTGTGACTGGACTGCTCCCGTGAGCACGAGGTTCGACATGAACCACCCCTTTCATTCGCGCCGACCGTAGCATCTGAGACTTCACATGTGAAGACCTCCGTGATGGCTGCAACTAAGCTCTCCGAGCAGCCACTGACGAAGGGGAACGCATGCAGATCCGCACCGACGGGCAGGTCCTGCTCAGCCCGAGCGACCTGAGCACGTGGGCGACCTGCGAGTGGGCGTTCCTCCGCCGCCTCGACGCCAAGCTCGGTCGTGGCGGACCCCTGCCCGACGAGCACGACGACATGCTCGAGCGCACCGCCCGCCTGGGGGACCAGCACGAGCTCAACCACCTGGAAGTCCTCAAGCGGTCACACGACGTCGTCGCGTTCGAGCGCCCCGCCCCGCCCGACTACGCGACCGCCGCAGCCGCGGCACGCCGGGCGTTCCAGGACGGCGCCGAGGTCCTGTACCAGCCGACGTTCTTCGAGCCGCCGACGCCCGGGCGCCCGGGGTTCATCGGCTTCGCGGACTTCATCCTCCGCAACGAGGCCGGCGAGTACGAGGTCCACGACACCAAGCTCGCTCGGCACGCCAAGATCAGCGCCCTGCTCCAGCTCGCCGCCTACGCGGAGCGGATGCAGGCGCACGGCATCCCGACCGGCCGCCAGGTGCACCTCGTGCTGGGCGACCGGACGACCACCACGCACGACCTCGGCGACATCGCCCCGGTGTACCGCACGCAGCGCGCCGAGCTGGAGCGGGTCATCGCCGAGCGCCTCGACGCCGACGACGAACTCCGCTGGGGCGACCCCCGCTACTCCAGCTGCGGCCGCTGCGCGATCTGCCAGACCCAGGTGCAGCAGCACCGCGACCTGGTCCTCGTCGCCGGGATGCGGCTGGACCAGCGGACGAAGCTGATCCGGCAGGGGGTGCGGACGATCGACGACCTGGCGGACCGCACCGCGGCCGTGCCGGGCATGTCGCGGTCGACGCAGGACCGGCTGGTGCGGCAGGCGCGCCTCCAGACCGAGACCGAAGCCGGACAGGACGCGCAGCGCCGGGCCGGGCAGCCGACGAAGCCGCGCTTCGAGGTCCTCGACGCCCGCGCGCTCGACGCGATCCCCGCACCGGACCCGGGCGACGTGTTCTTCGACTTCGAGGGCGACCCCCTGCACACCGAGGACGGCGTGCACTGGGGTCTCGACTACCTGTTCGGCCTGGTCGACGACCGTGCCGAGTTCACCGCGTTCTGGGCGCACACGATCCGCGACGAGCGGCAGGCGCTCGTGGACTTCCTGGCGTTCATCGCCGAGCGGCGCGAGCAGTACCCGGACATGCACGTCTACCACTACGCGGCGTACGAGCGGACGCACCTGCTGTCCCTCGCCGCGCGGCACGGAGTGGGCGAGGACGCGGTCGACGACCTGCTCCGCGCTGGCGTGCTCGTCGACCTGTACCCGGTCGTGCGCAAGGCCCTCGTGGTCGGCAGCCACAGCTACTCGATCAAGAAGCTCGAGCCGCTCTACATGGGCGACGACCTGCGGTTGAGCGACGTCACGAACGCCGCCGACAGCATCACCGCCTACGTCGAGGCCATCGAGGAGCGCCGGAACGGGGACCCCGCCGAGGGGCAGCGGATGCTCGACCAGGTCGCCGACTACAACGCGTACGACTGCCGCTCCACGCTGCGGCTGCGCGACTGGCTGCTGTCGCTGCGCCCTCCCCGCGCCGAGGAACCGGTCGACGAGACGCTCCTGCCCCCGATCCCCGTCGAGCGCGAGCCGAACCCGGTGTCCACCGCGCTCGCCGCCGAGATCGCGGACGTCGACCCCCTCGACCGCGACGCCGACCAGACGGCCCTGGCGCTCGCTGCAGCAGCCATCGACTACCACCGCCGCGAGGCGAAGACGTTCTGGCAGGACCACTTCGACCGGCTCCGGAACCCGGTGGACGACTGGGCGGACACCCGGGACGTCCTCGTCGTCGAGCGCGCGTCGGTCGAGCGCGACTGGGGCACGCTGCCGCGTGCCCGCGCGCAGTCGCGAGAAATCCGGTTGTCGGGGACGCTCGCGCCCGGTTCGCGGATCCGGCCGGGAGGCACGCCCCACCTCGTCTACGACGACCCGCTCCCGGCGTCGGTCACCTCCCCGGGCCCAGGTTCGAAGGGCGCGTCGGCTCGCGCGGTCGTGCTGGACGCGTGGGACGACGGCGACGCGTTCGAGGTACTGGTCAAGGAGAGCCTGCCGGTCGGCGGGGGAGCGCCGCACGACGCGTTCCCGGTCGCCCTCGCCCCCGCGGCTCCGCCCCGCGCGAAGCCGCAGCCCGAGGCGATCGCCGAGTGGGGACAGGAGGTGCTCGACGCGTTGCCGTCGATGCTGCCCGACCCGGCCCTCGACCTGCTCCGCCGGGTCCCGCCGCGAGGGGCGCTCGCACCCGTGGTCGGCGACGACACGGTGGGCGCCGTCGTCACGACGTTGCTCGGGCTCGACCGGTCGTACCTGGCGATCCAGGGACCTCCCGGTACCGGGAAGACGTACGTCGGATCGAACGTCGTCGCCCGGCTCGTCCGCGAGTACGGCTGGCGCGTCGGGGTCGTCGGCCAGTCCCACGCCACGTCGGAGAACTTCCTGTCCGCGGTGGTCCGGGCCGGGGTGCCGAGCGACCGCGTGGTGAAGGTCCCGAAGTCCGGTGCCACCGAGGACGACCTCGAAGCCGCCGCCTGGACGCCCGTCAAGAACAACGCCGCCGTCGCCGCGTTCCTGTCCTCGTGCGCCGAGACCGGCACCGGGGGCGTCGTCGGTGGGACGGCGTGGACCTTCGCGAACGAGGGCACGATCCCACGGCGCTCCCTCGACCTGCTCGTCGTCGACGAGGCCGGACAGTTCTCCCTCGCCCCGACCATCGCGTCGTCGATCGCCGCCACTCGCCTGCTCCTGCTCGGCGACCCGCAGCAGCTGCCGCAGGTGTCGCAGGGCTCGCACCCGGAGCCGGTCGACCAGTCGGCGCTCGGCTGGTTGGCCGACGGTGAGCACGTGCTGCCCGCCGAGTTCGGCTACTTCCTCGCGCGCACCCGCCGCATGGAGCCGGCGCTGACCGCGGCCGTCTCGGGTCTGTCGTACGACGGGCAACTCGCGTCGATGGTGTCCGGCCGGCACCTGGACGGGCTCGAGCCTGGCGTCCACGCGGTGCCGGTGCTGCACAGCGGCAACACGACGTCCTCCGTCGAGGAGGCCGAGCGCGTCGTCGGCCTCGCCCGGGATGCCGTCGGACGCTCGTGGACCGACGACGACGGGATCACCCGGGACCTGACCGACGAGGACGTCATCGTCGTCGCGCCCTACAACGCCCAGGGAGCGGTGATCCGTGCGGCCCTCGACGCGGCCGGGCTCCGCGGAACGCAGGTCGGCACGGTCGACATGTTCCAGGGTCGCGAGGCCGTCGTCTCGATCACGTCGCTCGCGGCGTCGAGCGCGGCGGACATCCCGCGCGGGCTCGACTTCCTGCTCATGCCGAACCGGTTGAACGTGGCGTTGTCGCGGGCGAAGTGGGCGGCGTACCTCGTGTACTCGCCGGCGCTCACCACGGGGTTGCCGCCGTCGATCGCGGGGCTGTCGCTGCTGTCCCGGTTCATCGAACTCGTCGAGCCGTCGCGGCCGGACCAGGATGCCGCCGGGGCCGGGGCCGGGGC
>NZ_MCIG01000034.1 GCF_001705035.1 Curtobacterium sp. UCD-KPL2560
GGACGCGACCGGCGGCGACCGCGGGCGGGCCGGCCGGACGCGCCCGGTGCGCGCCGCACAACGGGGAGCACGTCGCACCACGGATTCCCGTGGCGCGACGTGCTCTCCCTTGTTCGCGACCCCGCCCGAAGGCCCCCGCGCGTAGGGTCGCCCGCATGGAGGTCACCAAGCTCGAACACGCCTGCCAGGTCGTCACCGACGGCGAGGCCCGGCTCGTCCTCGACCCCGGCGGACTCACGCGCCCGGTCGACGCCACCGGCGTGGTCGCCGTCGTCGTCACTCACGAGCACCCCGACCACGTCACGCCCGAGCAGCTCCACCGCATCCTCCGCGCGAACCCGGGCGCCGTCGTCCTCGGCCCGGCCGGGGTCGCCGCGGCGCTCGCCGACGCGGGCCTCCCGGTCGAGGTCGTCACGGACGGCGACCACCGCACGGTCGGCCCGTTCACGCTCGACTTCCACGGCGCGCGGCACAACGTCATCCACGCCTCGGTGCCGGTCGTCGACAACACCGGCGTCCTCGTCGGCGGTCGGCTCTTCCACCCCGGCGACGCGTACACGGTGCCGGGGGTCCCGGTCGAGGTGCTCGCCGCGCCCGTCGGTGCACCGTGGCTCAAGGTCGCCGAGATGATGGACTGGATCGCCGCCGTCGCACCGCGCCGGGCCTACCCGGTGCACGAGGCGACCCTCTCCGAGGTCGGCTTCGGCATGCACGTCGACCGCCAGCGCGAGGCCCTCGGCGACGGCGGGGACCTGGTGGTGCTCCGGCCCGGCGAGTCGCTCACGATCTGACGTCGGGACGGCCTGGAGGCACGCCCCGCGTCCGCCCCGCGGCGCACCTCGAGCGCGGCACACCCGGGCGACACGCCCCGTTTTGGCAGTCTGCTGCTGCTGTGCCATACTTATCGGGTTGTCGGAACGGCCCCATCGTACAGCGGCCTAGTACGTCGCCCTCTCACGGCGGTAACGCGGGTTCGAATCCCGCTGGGGTCACCACGGTGGCTTTCCTCCGAGTCCGACAACACGTGTGCTCCGTCTCGACGGAACCACGGCCCCATCGTACAGCGGCCTAGTACGTCGCCCTCTCACGGCGGTAACGCGGGTTCGAATCCCGCTGGGGTCACCACACCGACACCCCCGACGAGCTCCCGCTCGCCGGGGGTGTCGTCGTTCCGGGCCCGGGCCCGGGCCCGGGCCCGCACGCACGCACACCCGTACCCGCGCGCGGCCGCCGCCCCGCGGATGGAGCAGTCGACGTCGGATGGCCGGGCCCGACCCGACAGTTCCTGCTCCATCCAGGGGCGGGCGTCGCTCTCCGCTCAGCGCCCGCACCCGGCCGTGGCTCGGCGGATGGAGCAGTCGATGTCGGATGGCCGGGCGCGACCCGACAGTTCCTGCTCCATCGACGGGCCCGCCGCGGGAGGGCGCCCGGGCGCGCTGCGCTCAGCCGCCCGTCCGCGCGCGCCGGGCCAGCCGCGCGTTCGCCGTGGTCGCCGCCGCGGTCATCCGGTCGAGGAAGGCCAGCGCCGCCCGGGTCTCCTCCGGCGGTGCCGCACGGAGCGACCCGGCGATCTCCCGCCCGGCGAACCCGAGGAACGCCGCGTTCGCCTGCTGGGCGGCCTCGGTCGTGCGGAGCGTGACCCGGCGTCGGTCGGTGCTCTCACGGTGCCGTGTGACGTGCCCGGCCGCGTCGAGGCGGTCGACGAGCCCGGATGACGTGGACCCGCGCGACCTCGGCGTGACCATGGCGTTCGGCACGATCCCACGCACCGCCTCCGACGACGACCGCTGGCGCTGGTACACGGCCGTCGGCGGGCGTCAGGTGCACCTCCGCCCGGACCCGTACGGCACGACCCGGGCCGTCCTCGCCTACGCCGGACGCGACGACCTGGTCGGCAAGGACCGTCCGGACGTCGTCGCGGCGCTCACCCGCCGGTACGAGGGCGTCGGCTGGGAGACCGCGCGCGTGCTCGACGCCTTCGCCGACACCGAGGACCTGTACGTCGACCAGCTCACGCAGATCCGGATGCCGTCCTGGCGCCGCGGACGTGTCGCGGTGATCGGGGATCCGCGTGGTGCGTCACACCGATGGGCGGCGGGGGAGCCTCGCTCGCGCTGACGAGCGGGTACGTGCTCGCGGCCTCGCCCGCCGACGCCGTGGAGGGCGCCGCTCCGGACGGACCGGGACACCTCGACCGCGCAGCGCTCGACCGGGCCCTCGCGGCGTTCGACGACTGGATGCGCCCGCTCGTCGACGCGGTCCAGGGCATCCCGGACGGCTCGGTCCGGTTCGCCTACCCGCGCAGCCGGGTCGGCCTGGCCGCCCGGTGGGTCGCGGACGCGGTCCTGCTGTCGACGCCGCTCCGCAGGCTCGCGGCGCGCATGACGCAGGTGGCGGACACCGACGGACCGCTGCCGCCGCTCACGATGACGGTCTGACGCGCGGCGCGCGGCGCGCGGACGCCGGACGGGAGGCGCGGGGCGGGCCCGCCCCGCGCCTCCCGTCCGGCCGTGGTCACGTCGACGACGGGACGGGCGCCTCCCCGAGGAACCGCGCGACCTCGCGGGCGGCCGCGCGTCCCGCGCGGTTCGCGCCGATCGTCGACTGCGACGGCCCGTACCCGATCAGGTGCACGCGGGGGTCGGCGGCGACCCGGGTGCCGACCATCGGGATGCCGCCGAGCGGCCCGCGCAGGCCGAGCGGCGCGAGGTGGTCGAGGTCGGCGCGGTACCCGGTCGCCCACAGGACGACGTCGACAGAGGTGGACGAGCCGTCCTCCTCGACGACCCCGTGCGGGCGCATCGCGGTGAACATCGGTCGGCGCTCGAGGACGCCGCGGTCACGGGCGGCTCGGGCGTACTCGGTCCAGAGCAGCCCGGTGTACGACACGATGCTGCCCGGGGGCCGCCCGGCAGCGACGTCCGCGGCGACCCGGCGCTCGACGTCGACGCCGTCGGTCTCGTGCACGAACGCCCCGGACAGGAACACCGGCTCGCGGCGGGTGTACCAGACCGTGTCGGTGACGCGGCTGATCTCCTCGAGGAGCTGCACCGCCGAGATGCCGCCACCGACGACCGCGACGCGACGGCCGCGGAAGCGCTCGGCGTCGACGTAGTCGCGGCTGTGCAGCTGCTCGCCGAGGAAGTCCTCGGCACCGGGGACCCGCGGCACGATCGGGGTGTTCCAGGTGCCGGTGGCGTTGACGACCGCGCGCACCCTCCAGTCGCCGTGGTCGGTCTCGACCAGGAGTGGGGGCATCGGGGGCGTGGCGCCCGGGTCGGCGCGGACGACCGCGGCGTCGGGGCTGGTCGGCTCCCCGGGATCGGTCGGCGTGCCGGTGTGGGTCCGCTCCTCGTCCCCCTCGAGCGAGCGCACGGCCGTCACCCGGACGGGGCGGAGCACGGGCAGGTGCTCGTGCTGTTCGTACGCGGCGAAGTAGCGCGGCACGGCGGTGCGGCTCGGCTCCTCGGGGTCGATCGGGGGCAGCGGCATGCCCGGCAGGTCGAAGATCCCGTTCACGGTGCGCATCCGCAGGGACGCCCAGCGGTGCTGCCAGGCTCCGCCGGGCTGCCGGTCGGCGTCGAGCACGACCACGGTGCGGCCGGAGCCGGTCGGGTCGCCCTCGTCCTCACCCTCGCCGGTGACCGGCGTGAACCCGCGCTGGAGCAGGTGGTGCGCGGCCGACAAGCCCGCCTGACCGGCCCCGATGACCGCCACGGTCGCGGAGTGCGGGGTGCTGGACACGACCCCGAGCGTAGCCGCGCCGGGGGACATCCCGCGTGGACCGATCGTTCTTCCCCCCGTCCGAGCTACCGCGAGCAGGGCAGTTAGGTTAGCCTCACCTAACGTGAACAGCACCACGTCATCACTGCTCGAGATCCTCGACGCCGGCACCGCCGAGCGCTACCGGGAGGTCGTCGGCGACGCCGTCACCCGCACCGCCGAGCGCTTCGCCACCGTCGGGACCCCCACGACCGACACCCCGGCGGCGACGCTGCGGGACCGTGTCGACGCCGTCGACCTGGACGTCCCGCTCGGGACCGCCGACGCCGCCGTCGCGGAGGTCGACCGACTCTTCAGCGCCGAGGCCGTCTGGTTCCACCAACCGGGGTACCTCGCCCACCTCAACTGCCCGGTGGCCCTGCCCGCGGTCGCCGCCGAGGCCGTGCTCGCCGCCGTGAACCCCTCCGTCGACACCTGGGACCAGTCGCGCATCGGCACCGAGATCGAGCGCCGCGTCGTCCGGTGGGCGACCGAGACGATCGGGTTCCCCGCCGGGGACGGCGTCTTCACCTCCGGCGGGTCGCAGTCGAACCTGCACGCGCTGCTGCTGGCCAGGCAGGCGGCGACCGCGACCGCACCGCAGGGCGGACCGGCGCTCGACGACCTCGTCGTGTTCGCCACCGCCTCGAGCCACTTCAGCGTCCGCAAGTCCGCGATGGTGCTCGGCCTGCCCGAACGGGCCGTCGTCGACGTCGCCACCGACGGCGCGGGACGGATGCAGCCCGACGCCCTGGCACACGCGATCGCCGCCGTCCGACGCGAGGGTCGGGTGCCGACGGCGGTCGTCGCCACCGCCGGCACCACCGACCGCGGTTGCATCGACCCGCTCGGGCCGATCGCCGACGTCTGCGACCTCGAGGACGTCTGGCTGCACGTCGACGCCGCCTACGGGTGCGGCCTGCTCGTGTCCCCGACGCGCCGACACCTGCTCGACGGTATCGAGCGCGCACGGAGCGTGACCGCCGACTTCCACAAGTCGTTCTTCCAACCGGTGTCCTCGAGCGCGTTGCTCGTGCGGGACCCGGCGGACCTCCGTCGCGCGGCCTGGCACGCCGACTACCTCAACCCCGAGGACGCCGACGAGCCGAACCAGGTCGACAAGTCGCTGCAGACCACGCGGCGCTTCGACGCGCTGAAGCTCTGGGCGACGCTCCGGGCGAGCGGCGCCGCGGCGATCGGGCGGGCGTTCGACACCGTGATCGACGTCGCCGAGCAGGTGCACGAGCACGTGCGACGGCACCCGGACCTGGTGCTCGTCGCACCGACGCAGCTCAGCACGGTGCTGTTCCGGTGGCAGCCGGAGGGCGTGTCCGACGCCGAGGCGGACGCCCTCGTCGCTCCGCTCCGCGCCGCGCTGCTCGCCGAGGGGCGGGTGCTCGTCGCGAAGACCGTCGTCGACGGCCGACCGTGCGACAAGCTCACGCTGCTCAACCCCGCCACGAGCGTCGAGCAGGTCGTCGCGGCACTCGACCGCGTCGTGGCGACCGCCGAGCGACTGCACGCCGCGCGACTGCACGCCGGGCGGACGCACGCCGACCGCGGCGAGCGCGCCGCGCACACCACCGAGACGACGGGAGCGACCCGATGACCTCAAGCACAAGCACAAGCACCAGCACCAGCACCAGCACCACCAGCCGTACGACGACCGGCACACCCGTCCACGACCTCGTCGGCATCGGCATCGGCCCGTTCAACCTCGGGCTCGCGTGCCTGACCGACCCGATCGACGACCTCGACGCGGTGTTCCTCGACCAAGCCGACGGCTTCGCCTGGCACCACGGCATGATGCTCGACGACGCCACGATCCAGGTGCCCTTCCTGGCGGACCTCGTGACGATGGCCGACCCGACCTCGCGCTGGTCCTTCCTCGCCTGGCTCAAGGCCACCGGGAGGCTCTACCCGTTCTACATCCGCGAGGACTTCCACCCCCTGCGCCGCGAGTACGACGCCTACTGCCGGTGGGCCGCCGAGCATCTCGACACCCTCCGCTGGGGCCGTCGGGTCGTGGCGGTCGAGCACGACCCGGCCACCGACCTGTTCACGGTGCACGCCGAGACCCCGGACGGACCCGAGACCTACCGTGCCCGGCACGTCGTCACCGGCATCGGCACCGAGCCCGCCGTCCCCGAGGCCCTCCGCGGTCTGGACGGCCCGGTGGTGCACTCCGCGGGCTACCTCCCCGCGCGCGAGGACCTCCGTCGCGCCGACTCGATCGCCGTCGTCGGCAGCGGGCAGTCCGCCGCCGAGGTGTACCGCGACCTCCTCGAGGGCATCCGCGACGGCGGGTACCGCCTCGACTGGATCACCCGCTCGCCGCGGTTCTTCCCGATGGAGGACACCAAGCTCACGCTCGAGATGACGAGCCCGGAGTACACCGACCACTTCCACGGGCTGCCCGGACCCGTCCGGGACCGTCTCGGTCGCGAGCAGCGCGGCCTGTACAAGGGCATCAGCGCCGACCTCGTCGACACGATCTACGACACGCTCTACCGCACCAGCGCGACCGGTCCCGTCCCCACGACGCTGCGCACCGACACGAGCGTCGTCGCCGCCACCTGGATGCCCGACCGCGACCGGTTCCGCCTGACGCTCCGGCACGCGCAGCTCGGCACCGAGGCCGAGCACGAGGTCGCCCGCCTCGTCCTCGCGACCGGGTACCGGCCGCGCACGCCCGACTTCCTCGCCCCCGTCGAGCACCTCGTCGCCCGGGACGAGCGCGGTCGGCTCGCGGTGGCCCGCGACCTGCACGTCGACACCCTCGGCGGCCGCATCTGGGTGCAGAACGCGGAGGAGCACACGCACGGCCTGACCGCACCCGACCTCGGGATGGGCGCGTGGCGGAACGCGTCGATCATCCGGTCCGTCACGGGGCGCGCCGTGTACGGCCTGGAGGAACGGATCGCCTTCCAGGAGTTCGGCCTGCCCGGTGGGCGGCCGGCTCCCGACCCGACGGGGCCGGCCCCGGACGCACCGCCCGCGACGGCGGCCGGCCCGGCCACGGACGACCCGACGGCGGACGAACCGACGGCGGCGAGCGCCGCCGGTGCCCGCGCCGGGCAGCACACGGGGGTGTCAGCGTGAGCGCCCCGGGGACGACGGCCGCACCGGCGGACGCGGCCACGGGCCTCCCGTCCGTCGTGCCGGTGGACCCGGGACGGGACGCCGCACTCGTGCACGCGTGGCTCGCGGACCCGGCGTCCTCCTGGTGGGGGATGACCGACCGCGACGTCGACGCGGTCCGCGCGTCCCTCCGCGCCGTGCAGGAGGACCCGGCGCAGGCCGGGTGGATCGTCCGGTCGGACGACGCACCGATCGCCTACGCGGAGACCTACGACCCGTCGGCCGTGCTGCTGACCGACGTGTGGGACGCCGAGCCGGGGGACGTCGGCATGCACCTGCTCGTCGCCCCACCACCCGTCGACGGGCGCGTGCACGGGCTCACGAGCCGGGTGATGCGGGCGGTCGTCGAGCACTGCCGTGACGCCCTCGGCGCCCGCCGGGTCGTCGTGGAACCGGACGTGCGGAACACGGCGGTGCAGCGCAAGAACGCCGAGGTCGGGTTCCGTGCGCTCCGCGTGGTCGACGTCGACGGGAAACGCGCGCTGCTCTCGGTGCTCGACACCGACCGGATCGGCACCCCGGACGACGACGGGCCCGCCGCGCACCTCCGGCCGGAGCACCTCGAGCCCGCCGAGCGGCACCTCGTCGCGAAGGCGATCGCGGAGTTCACGCACGAGCGGCTGGTCACCCCGCGGGCCGACGGCGACGCGTGGGTGCTCGACGCGGGGGACTCGACGTACCGGTTCCGGGCGCGGGTGCACGCCCTCGAGCACTGGGTGCTCGACGAGGCGTCCCTCACCCGGACCCGAGCGGGGGCGGGTGCCGCGGCCGAGCCGCTGCCGCTCGACGCGCAGGCCTTCGTGCTCGCGCTGCACGAGGTGCTCGGCATCCCCGACGAGCTGCTCGGCACGTACCTCGAGGAGGTCGCGTCGACGCTCGCGAGCGCCGCAGCCAAGCACCGGCGGGGCGGCCCCTCCGCCGCGCAGCTCGCGCGGGGCCGGTCCGACGGCGACGTCGTCGCCGCGTTCCAGGACGCCGAGGCCGCGATGACCGAGGGACACCCGGCCTTCGTCGCCGCGAACGGGCGGATCGGCTTCGGCCTCGACGAGTACCGGGCGTACGCGCCCGAGTCCGGCGGCCGGTTCCGCTACCGGTGGCTCGCCGCCCGCCGGGAGCACACGCACCTGGCGCTCGCCGCGGACCGGACGGAACCGGAGCACTGGGCCGCCGAGCTCGACCCCGCCACCGTGGCCGGGTTCCGCGCGACCCTGGAGCGCCGCGGTCTCGACCCCGACGCGTACACCTGGATCCCGGTGCACCCGTGGCAGTGGCAGCACCGGATCGCCGTGACGTTCGCGCCGGACCTCGGGCGGCAGGACCTCGTCGACCTCGGCGAGGGCCCGGACGAGCACCAGCCGCAGCAGTCGATCCGCACCGCGTTCAACCGCACCCACCCGGACCGCTCGTACGTGAAGACGGCGCTCGCCGTGCAGAACATGGGTTTCCTGCGCGGGATGTCGCCCGCGTACATGCGGAGCACCCCGGCGGTGAACGACTGGGTGGCAGGCCTGGTCGCGACGGACCCGGTGCTCGTCGCCGCCGGGTTCGGGGTGCTCCGCGAGCACGCCGCCGTCGGGTACACCGGCGACGCGTACCACCGGGTGGACGTCGCGTCCCCGCAGCGGAAGATGCTCGCCGCGCTCTGGCGCGAGAGCCCCGTGCCGCGCCTGACGCCGGGGGAGCGGCCGATCACCATGGCCGCCCTCCTGCACCGCGACGCGCGGGGACGGTCGGTCGCCGCCGCACTCGTCGCGCGGTCCGGGCTCGACGCCGCGACCTGGGTGCGGCGGTACCTCGACGCCTACCTCCGCCCCGTCGTGCACTGCCTCACCGAGCACGAGCTGCTGTTCATGCCGCACGGCGAGAACCTCGTGCTCGTGCTGCGCGGCGGCGTGGTCTCCCGCGCGTTCGTGAAGGACATCGGCGAGGAGGTCGTGGTCGTCGGCGACGTCCCCGTCTCGGCCGGCACCGAGCGGATCGTGCACCCGGTCGACGACGCCGAGGCCGCACTCGGCGTCCACACCGACGTGTTCGACGGCGTGCTCCGGTACCTCGCGGCGATCCTCGACGAGGACGGGGTGCTGCCGGCGGCGACGTTCTGGCGGCTCGTCGGGGCGTGCGTGGACGACGCGGCGGCCGGACGCACGCGTGCGATCGACCTGCGCGCGCCGGACTTCGAGCACTCCTGCCTGAACCGGCTCCAGCTCCGGAACACCCTGCAGATGGTCGACCTGTCCGCGCAGACCGAGTCGCTCGTGCGCGTCGGGCGGATGCCGAACCCGGTCGCACGCTGAGGGTCCGTACACCGAGCGGGCCCGCCGGGCGGTGGCAGCCGACCCGGCAGACCCGCTGTGTCAGGCTGGCGGGGTGACCACCGACACCCTCCGCCCACCGCACCGCAGCTGGCGGTTCCTCGGCCTCGTCGCACTCGGCGGCGCGATCGGCACCGGCGTCCGGGCGGCGCTCGCCGCGGGGTTCCCCGCGGTCGACGGGATCAGCTGGACGGTCTTCGCGATCAACGTCGTCGGGGCGTTCTGCCTCGGCGTGCTGCTCGGGACGCTCGCGCTCCGCGGGCCCGACGAGGGACGGCGCCGGACCGTGCGCCTGTTCGTCGGCACCGGCGTCCTCGGGGGCTTCACGACCTACTCCACGCTCGCGGACGACACCGCGCGACTGCTCGACGTCGGCCGGTGGGGTGCGGGCAGCGGGTACGCGCTCCTCTCGGTGGTCGCCGGGCTCCTCGCCGCTGCCCTCGGTGCCTGGCTCGCCGGCCGCCGCGGGGCGGCGCGTGCCCGGACGGCGGGGCCGCGATGACCCCGCTCGCCCTCCTGCTGGTCTCCCTCGGCGGTGGGATCGGGGCCGCGCTGCGGTTCTGGCTCGACGGTTTCGTGAAGGGCCGCACCGCCCGGACCGCCGCCGCCTGGTTCCCGCTCGGCACCCTCGTCATCAACGTGACCGGGTCGTTCGTCCTCGGCGTCGTCACCGGGCTCGGCGAGGCCGGGACGCTCGGCCCCTCCGCGGTCGCCGTCCTCGGGACGGGCATGATGGGGGGCTACACGACGTTCTCGACGGCGAGCACCGAGACCGTCCAGCTGTTCCGGTCCGGGAGGACCGGTGCCGCCGTGCTGAACGGCCTCGGGATGCTCGTCGTCTCGGTCGGCGCCGCCGCGCTCGGCCTCACCCTCGGAAGGAACACATGACCTCGGAACGCCCCGGCGAACTCGTCCTCGTCCGCCACGGAGAGACGGAGTGGTCGAAGAGCGGTCAGCACACCGGCCGCACCGACATCCCGCTCACCGACCACGGCGTCGAGCAGGCGGAACGCGCGGGCCGGTACCTCGCCGACCGGGAGTTCGCGCTCGCCCTGTCCAGCCCGCTGCAGCGCGCCCGCGAGACCGCACGGCTCGTCGGCGTCGACCCCGAGCTCGACGAGGACCTGTACGAGTGGGACTACGGCGCGTACGAGGGCCTCACCACCCCGCAGATCAAGGTGCAGCGGCACGGGCCGTGGGACCTCTGGACCGACGGCGTGCCCGCCGGTGACACCCCGGGGGAGAACGCCGCCGAGGTCCGCGTCCGCGTCGAGCGGGTCCTGAACCGCGTCCGTCCGGTACTCGCCGAGGGCGACGACGCGATCGTGGTCGCCCACGGGCACGTGCTCCGCGCACTCGGTGCCGCCTGGATCCGGCTCGCCCCGCAGGACGGCGCCGTGCTCAAGCTCGGCACCGCGACGATCAGCTCGCTCGGCTACGAGCACGGCCGCCCGGTGATCGACTCCTGGAACATCGCCCCGCGCGACTGACACCCGCTGGTGCGACGTGCGCCCGCACAACGCGGGTCACGTCGCGCCACGTGATCCCGCGGCGCGACGTGCTCGCGGTGGTGCGGCGCGCCGCACCACCGCCGCACCGCCGCACCGCCGCACCGCCGCCGCCGCGCCGCACGACCGCCGCACCGCCGCACCGCCGCCGCCGCACCGCCGCACCGCCGCCGCACCCCGTCAGACCGCGTCCCGACGCGGCGCGCCGCGTCAGACCGTGCGGATCGCGCTCGTCGCACCGAGCGCCCGGCCCCGCCGCCGCTCCACCGCACGCCCGACGACGAGCAGCGCCACGCTCACGACCGCACCGAGCGTCGTCTGCGCGATCCGGTCGAGCGCGAGCAGCTCCGGCGCCTCCGGCAGGCTCAACCACGACACCGCGAGCGCGAGCGGCGTGAGGAACAGCAGCGTCACGGCGTAGTGCCGCGCGACGAAGATCTCCGCGAAGAACTGCCCGACGACCGCGATCACGACGATCCACCAGGCCGAGGGCTCGAGCAGCAGGATGCCGACGGCCACCACGGTGCCGCCGACCGTGCCGACGACACGCTGGGCCGCGCGCGCGACGGTGTGCCGCTGCCGGATCGCCGGGAGGGTCGACACCACCGCGATCACCGCCCAGTAGGGGTGCCCGAGGCCGGTGACCGCCTCGGCGAGCGCTCCGGCGACGAGCGCCCCGACGACGTTGAGCGCCACGGTCTCCCACAGCGCCGCCGTCCGCAGCACGGCGGTGGTCCGGTGCTTGCGCGGCGCGATCGGCCGGAACACGTGCGGCGCGTGCGGGTGCAGCACGAGCCGGACCACCGCGCCCGACATCGCGACGAGCCACGCCCAGGCGACCGAGCAGACGATGATCGTCGCGACGAGCGGCAGGTCGGCGGGCCGGACCGGCACGAGCGCCGAGACGCAGAACGCGAACACCGGGAAGATCGGCTGCGCGGGGATCGTCTGCAGCGTGCTCAGGGTGCCGATCGCGACCACGAGGACGACCACGAGCCCGACCGCCTGCAGCCAGAGCGCACCGCCCGACAGCGACACCGCCAAGCCCGCCGCCATGCACGCCGCCTGCAGGGCACCTGCGACACCCGTCGTCACCATGCGCTGCCGGTAGGGCTCGGTCGCCCCGAAGATCGCGGTGAACCCGGCGAACATCGCGAAGGCCGCGTACCCGGGCATCCCGAGCGCGATGAGCAGTGCGAGGGGCACGCCGCCGGCGATCGCGGCACGGGCTGCGCCCTCGAGGTTGGTGGTCCGGGTCGAGTGCGCAGGCGTCGTCATGTCGCGTCCATCATCCCACCGCGACAGGTGTCGCCCGACGGGCTCTCGGACCACCGGGAGCACGTCGCGCCACGCAACGACGTGGTGCGACGTGCTTCCCGTTGCGCGGGAGCAACCGCGCGACGCGGCGGACGGCCCAGTGGGCCGGGCCCGGAGGCGCGCGGTGCGGCCGACCCGCGCCTCCCGTCCGCCACCCACCGGGCCGGGAGGCGCGCGGCGCGGCCGACCCGCGCCTCCCGTCCGCCACCCACCGGCCCGGCGCGCGTGGCGGCCCGACACCGCGCCTCCCGCCCGACGCGCGTTGGTATACCAAGCTGCTACACTCGCCCCACCGAGCGGCGGACGCCGCGACGGACGTCGACGAGGAAGGGCCGGGCCGATGGGAAAGACGCTCGCCGAGAAGGTGTGGGACGACCACGTCGTGGTCAAGGGCGAGGACGGGAACCCGGACCTCCTCTACATCGACCTCCACCTCGTGCACGAGGTCACGAGTCCGCAGGCCTTCGACGGGCTGCGCCAGGCCGGCCGCCCGGTCCGACGCCTCGACCTGACCATCGCGACCGAGGACCACAACACGCCGACCCTCGCGATCGACCGCCCGATCGCCGACCCGACGAGCCGCACCCAGATCGAGACCCTGCGCCGCAACTGCGCGGAGTTCGGGGTCCGCCTGCACTCGCTGGGCGACGAGGAGCAGGGCATCGTCCACGTGGTCGGCCCGCAGCTCGGCCTGACCATGCCCGGCATCACGGTCGTCTGCGGCGACTCGCACACGAGCACCCACGGTGCGTTCGGCGCGATGGCGTTCGGCATCGGCACCTCCGAGGTCGAGCACGTCCTCGCCACGCAGACCCTGCCGCTCAAGCCCTTCAAGACGATGGCGATCACGGTCGAGGGCACCCTGCGTCCCGGGGTCACGGCGAAGGACATCATCCTGGCGGTCATCGCGAAGATCGGCACCGGCGGCGGGCAGGGCTACGTGCTCGAGTACCGCGGGTCGGCGATCCGGGCGCTCTCGATGGAAGGCCGCATGACCATCTGCAACATGTCGATCGAGGCCGGTGCCCGCGCCGGCATGGTCGCCCCCGACCAGACCACCTACGACTACGTCCAGGGCCGCGACCACGCCCCGACCGGCCAGGACTGGGACGACGCCGTCGCCTACTGGGACACCCTGGCGACCGACGACGACGCGGTCTTCGACGCCGAGGTGTTCATCGACGCCGACGAACTCGAGCCGTTCGTCACCTGGGGCACGAACCCCGGCCAGGGCGTCTCGCTGTCCGAGTCGGTGCCCTCGCCCGACGACTACAGCGACCCGAACGACCAGGCCGCCGCCCGGCGCGCGCTCGAGTACATGGACCTGGCCGCCGGCACGCCGATGAAGGACATCGCCGTCGACGCCGTGTTCATGGGCTCGTGCACGAACTCCCGCATCGAGGACCTTCGCGCCTTCGCGTCGGTGATCCGCGGCCGGAAGAAGGCCGACGGCGTCCGCGTGATGGTCGTGCCGGGGTCCGCCCGGGTGCGGCTCGAGGCCGAGGCCGAGGGGCTGGACCGCGTGTTCACGGACTTCGGCGCCGAGTGGCGGTTCGCCGGCTGCTCGATGTGCCTCGGCATGAACCCCGACCAGCTCGCGCCGGGGGAGCGGTGCGCGAGCACCTCGAACCGGAACTTCGAGGGCCGCCAGGGCAAGGGCGGCCGCACCCACCTCGTGTCGCCGCTCGTCGCCGCCGCGACCGCGGTGCGCGGGACCCTCTCCAGCCCGTGGGACCTGGAGACCGACGACGCCCTGGCGTCCGTGACCGATGCCGAGACCGCCGCACGCGCCGAAGGAGTCAACTGATGGACAAGATCTCCACCGTCACCGGGATCGCCGCACCCCTGCAGCGCTCGAACGTCGACACCGACCAGATCATCCCGGCGGTCTACCTCAAGCGCGTCACGAAGACCGGCTTCGAGGACGCCCTGTTCTCCGGGTGGCGCCAGGACCCCGAATTCGTGCTCAACCAGCCGGCCTTCCAGGGCGCGAAGGTGCTCGTCGCCGGGCCCGACTTCGGCACCGGGTCGAGCCGCGAGCACGCCGTCTGGGCGCTCCGTGACTTCGGCTTCCAGGTCGTGGTCTCACCCCGTTTCGCGGACATCTTCAAGGGCAACGCCGGCAAGCAGGGACTCGTCACGGCGATCGTGACCGAGCCCGACGTGGAGCGGATCTGGGCCGAGATCGCCGCCACGCCGGGGATCGAGGCGACGGTCGACCTGGTCACCCAGCGCGTGTCGATCGGCGCGGTGGACGTGCCCTTCGAGATCGACGCCTACACTCGTTGGCGGTTGATGGAAGGGCTCGACGACATCGGGCTCACCCTCCGTGACGAGTCCTCGATCACGGAGTTCGAATCCCGCCGCTCCCGATGGCGGCCGAAGACATTGCCGGTGAAGTAGTGAACTCTCTCGTACAGGACGCAGCAGCCGCAGGAGCCCGCGTCGGGCTCAAGTCGGACGAGATCGTGATCCGGGGCGGCAAGCCGCTCGTGGGTCGGATCGAGGTCCGTGGCGCGAAGAACCTCGCGACCAAGGCGATGGTCGCGTCGCTGCTCGGTGACACCCCGTCGATCCTCAAGGACGTGCCGGACATCTCCGACGTCAAGGTCGTCCGCGGCCTGCTCGAGGTGCACGGCGTGCGCATCACCGACCCTGCACGAGGCGAGCTCATCCTCGACCCGGCCAACGTCGAGTCGGCGCACTTCGCCGAGATCGACGCACACGCCGGCTCGAGCCGCATCCCGATCCTGTTCTGCGGCCCGCTGCTGCACAAGCTCGGCGAGGCGTTCATCCCCGACCTCGGCGGCTGCCGCATCGGCGACCGTCCGATCGACTTCCACCTCGACGCCCTCCGCGCGATGGGCGCGGTCGTCGACAAGCAGGTCAACGGCATCCACCTGACCGCACCGGACGGGCTCAAGGGCGCGAAGATCGAGCTGCCGTACCCGAGCGTCGGCGCGACCGAGCAGGTCCTGCTCTCGTCGGTCCTCGCCGAGGGCGTCACCGAGCTGCGCAACGCCGCGATCGAGCCCGAGATCATGGACCTCATCGCGATCCTGCAGAAGATGGGCGCGATCGTCACGGTCGAGCCGAGTCGCACGATCTTCATCGAGGGCGTCGAGTCGCTCCGCGGCTACACGCACCGCGCGATCAACGACCGCAACGAGGCCGCGAGCTGGGCCTCCGCCGCGCTCGCCACGAACGGCGACATCTTCGTCGAGGGCGCCGACCAGCAGGACCTCATGACGTTCCTCAACGTCTTCCGCAAGGTCGGCGGCGGGTTCGACATCCAGGAGGACGGCATCCGCTTCTACCGCGAGCGCGAGGTCCTGCGCCCGGTCGTCGTCGAGACCGACGTCCACCCCGGCTTCATGACCGACTGGCAGCAGCCGCTCGTCGTGGCGCTCACCCAGGCCGAGGGCACGAGCGTCGTGCACGAGACCGTGTACGAGAACCGCTTCGGCTTCACCGACGCGCTCAACGAGATGGGCGCCGACATCGTCGTCCACAAGGAGGGGCTGCCCGGTCACGACCGTCGCGTCGCCCGCCGCCCGTTCGAGCAGGCCGCGGTCATCACCGGCCCGACCACGCTGCACGCCGCGAACGTCCGCGTGCCCGACCTGCGCGGCGGCTTCAGCCACCTCATCGCGGCGCTCACCGCCGAGGGCGAGTCGCACATCACCAACGTCGGCATCATCAGCCGCGGCTACGAGCACTTCATCCCGAAGCTGCGCAAGCTCGGGGCCGACTTCGACTTCGCGGGCTAGACCCGTGTCGCGTTCGTCGCAGGGTCCCGGTGACGGCCTGGAGGCGCGGGGCGCGTCCGCCTCGCCGGTCACGACCGGTCTGCCCACGCCGGGGCGCCGGTGGCGCAGGGGCGAGCTGAACACCGCGTTCCGCATCACCGCGTCGGTCGTCATCCCGGTCTTCCGCTTCACCGCGCGCTACCACTGGCACGGGTCGAAGCGGCTGCCCGAGGGCGGCGCCTTCGTGCTCGCGCCGAACCACTTCACGAACATCGACCCGCTCGTGGTGGGCACGGCCGTCTGGCTGTCCCGTCGCGCGCCGCGGTTCCTCGCGAAGGCGTCGATCTTCCGGGTCCCGGTCGTCGGCAAGCTCATGGCCGGCATGGGGCAGATCCCCGTCGAGCGCTCGGGCCGCACGCGCCTGAGCGACCCGCTCGGCGGCGGCCGATCGCTCGTCGAGCAGGGCGGCGCGATCATCGTCTACCCCGAGGGCACGCTCACGCGCGACCCCGACCTGTGGCCGATGCGGGGCAAGACCGGCGCGGTGCGGATCGCGCTCGAGAACGACGTGCCGCTCATCCCGATGGCCCACTGGGGCACCCAGAACATCATGGCGCGGTACTCCAAGAAGCTCCGGCTGTTCCCGCCGTCCCGGGTCGACGTGATCGTCGGCGACCCGGTCGACCTCTCCGCCTACCGGGGGCGTCCGCTCGACCAGAAGATGCTGCTCGAGGCGACCGACCTCGTCATGCAGCGGATCACCGAGCTGCTCGAGGAGCTCCGCGGCGAGCCCGCACCCGCGACGCGGTGGGACCCCGCCGCGAACAACCAGAAGGAGACGGGCCGGTTTGAGTGACCTCCGACCCCACGACGACCACGCCGACCCCTCGGTCGCCGCACGCGGCGCGGTGGACACCGCCGCCATCCGGGTGGTGATGCAGTCGACCGACAAGCCGCGCGTCGCCGTGATCGGTGCCGGCAGCTGGGGCACCACGTTCGCGAAGGTGCTCGCCGAGGGCGGTGCCTCCACCGTGCTGTGGGCGCGCCGACCCGAGGTTGCCCGCGAGATCACCGAGACGAAGCGCAACTCCGAGTACCTGCCGGGCATCAACCTGCCGCGCACGCTCACCGCGTCGACGTCCCTCGCCGCGGTGCTCGACGGCGCCGAGCAGGTGTACGTCTCGGTGCCGTCGCAGTCGCTCCGGTCGAACCTCTCCGCGATCGCGCCGCTGCTCGGCGACGGCGTGCCGGTCGTCAGCCTCATGAAGGGCGTCGAGAAGGCGACCGGCCTCCGGATGAGCGAGGTCCTGCACGAGGGCCTCGGCATCGACCGCGACCGCATCGCCGTCGCCAGCGGCCCGAACCTGGCGCTCGAGATCGCCCGTCGGCAGCCCACCGCCGCGGTCGTGTCGTCGACGTCGATCGACACCGCGACCGCCGTCGCCGCGGTCGCCACGAACCCGTACTTCCGCTCCTTCACGAACACCGACGTGATCGGCACCGAGTTCGGCGGGGTCCTCAAGAACCTCATCGCCGTGGCGATCGGCATCGTCGACGGCGTCGGCTACGGCGAGAACACGAAGGCCTCGATCATCACGCGGGGGCTCGCCGAGATGACCGACTTCGCGGTGTCGCTCGGGGCGCAGCCGTCGACGCTGTCCGGGCTCGCCGGGCTGGGCGACCTCATCGCCACGTGCCAGTCGCCGCTGTCGCGGAACAACACCGCCGGGCGGCTGCTCGGCCAGGGGTACCGGTTCGACGAGGTCGTGCGGCAGATGAACCAGACCGCCGAGGGCCTGGCCTCGGTCGCGCCGATCCTCGAGCTCGCGGCCGCGAACGGGGTCGACATGCCCATCGTGGGGCAAGTGGCCGAGGTCCTCGCCGGTAGGCTCGATCCGCGCAACATCGCGCCGCACCTCACCGAGACCGACGAGCCACAGGGCGAGTGACGGGTCCGGTCCCGACCAGCAAGGTGACTGCCATGCCCACGATCGCCCCCGCGCCCACCACCGTCGCCGTGCTCTTCGGCGGTCGGTCCAGTGAGCACGAGATCAGCTGCGTGACCGCCGGCGGGATCATGGACGTCGTCGACCGCTCGGCGTACGACGTCGTGCCGATCGGGATCACCGCGGAGGGTGCCTTCACGCTGCAGACCGACGACCCGGCGCAGTGGGCGCTGCGGGACGGTGTCCTGCCGACCGTGCCGGACAACGGCACCCGGGTGGCCTTCCCGACCTCGCCCGCGACGAACGAGCTGGTCGTGTCGCACCCAGACGGCACCGTCACGACCATCGCGGTCGACGTGGTCTTCCCGATCCTGCACGGGCCGTTCGGCGAGGACGGCACGATCCAGGGGCTCCTCGAGATCGCCGGGCTGCCGTACGTCGGCGACGGCGTGCTCGCGAGCGCCCTGGCGATGGACAAGCACACCGCGAAGGCCGTGCTCGAGCACGCCGGGCTCCGGGTCGCCCCCTGGACCACGGTGCTGCGCCGCGAGTGGGCCGCCGACCCGGTCGACGTCGCCGAGACGGTCGCGGCGCACGGGTGGCCGCTCTTCGTGAAGCCGGCGCGGGCCGGGTCGAGCATGGGCGTGTCCCGTGTCGACGAGCCGTCGCAGCTCGGCGCCGCGATGGACCTGGCGTTCGAGCACGACTCGAAGGTCATCGTCGAGCCGCGGGTGGTCGGCCGCGAGGTCGAGGTCGCCGTGCTCGAGGGCCGTGACGGTGTCCCGCGCACGAGCCTGCCCGGCGAGATCGTCGTGGCGGAGGACGGCTTCTACGACTTCGCGTCGAAGTACCTCGGCGGCGACGAGGCCCTGCTCTGCCCGGCGCCGCTCACCGACGACGAGACCGACGGCATCCGGTCGATCGGCGCCCGCGCGTTCGAGGCCATCGGTGGTGCCGGCCTCGCGCGCGTCGACTGCTTCCTGACCGACGACGGGTTCGTCGTCAACGAGGTCAACACCATGCCGGGCTTCACCCCGCTGTCGATGTACCCGCGGTGCTGGGCGGCGTCCGGGGTGTCCTACGCCGAGCTCGTCACCGAGCTCATCGAGCTGGGGCGCGCGGCGGTCCGCTGACCTGACCGGTGCGGCCCGTCCGGTAGTGGGCCGTCAGCCCTGCACCTGTGACGGGTCGAGGCACTCGTGCCCGTCCTTCGGCAGGGTGGACACGGCGTCGGTGAGGTCCTGCACCACCTGCGAGGTCGTGCGCTTCGTGTCGATGACGACCTGCACCGCGGGGGACCGGCCGAACGTCGTGTAGACGATCTGCGCCCCGCGGTCGTCCCGGATCCAGTCCACCCCGCTCAGGGCGAAGCACGGCAGGTCGGAGACGGTCGGCACGGCGACACCGCAGTGGTAGACCGCGGCCTCGGGGTCGCCCCAGGCCGCGGTGGACTGGGCGGTCGTCTCGCGGAGCGCGTACTTCGTGTCGACCGTGGCCGGCAGCCGGACCTGCACGGCGGCGCACGCGGCGTCGTCGGCGGACGGTGCGGGCGACATGGCGACGGCGTTCGTGCAGCCGGTGAGGCCGGCGGCGAGGGCGAGGAGCACGCCCGTGATCGCGGTCCAGCGGAGGGGGCGGCGCACGGTGTCCATCGCCGTCAAGGGTACCGTCCGTGCGTCGGCTCCGGGCCGGGTGGCCACCGTCCGCGGGTCGGTTCCGGGCGGGGCGGCCGTCGTCCGTGGTTCGGTTCCGGGCCGGGCGGCTACCGTTCTGGTGTGGACGCGACGCAGGACCCCCGGACCGGACCGACCGTGGGCGAGGCCGGCGAGCTCGTGGTCCTCGACCGCATCGTCCGACGCCTGCCCGCGGGGACGCCCGAGCTCGGCCCCGGCGACGACTGCGCGGTCGTCGCGGCCCCCGACGGCCGGTTCGTCGTGACGACCGACATGATGGTGCACGGCCCGGACTTCCGCTGGGCGTGGTCGTCGCCCGAGGACGTCGGCTGGAAGGCCGCCGCGACGAACCTCTCCGACGTCGCCGCGATGGGCGCGGTGCCCACCGGGCTCGTGATCGCCCTCGCCGCGCCGCAGGACACCCCGGTGGCCGTCCTCGAGTCCTTCGCCGACGGGGTCCGCGCCGCCGTCGACCTACTCGCACCCGGCTGCGGCGTCGTCGGTGGCGACCTCAGCACGTCGGCCACCTTCACCGTCTCGGTCACCGCGTTCGGTGATCCTGGCGGCACCACGCCGGTGCTCCGTTCGGGCGCGCGCCCCGGCGACGTCCTCGCGGTGTCCGGCGAGCTCGGTCGTGCGGCGCGCGGCCTCGCCCGGTTGTTCCGTGACGGCGTCGACGCACACGGCGAACCGTCCCGGGCCGCGACGGTGTCGAGCGGCGCGGACTCCGATCCGGACGTCGGCCGGCAGCGCCGACCCGTCCCGCCGATCGGCGACGGACCGGCAGCCGCGCGGGCCGGGGCGACGGCGATGCTCGACCTCAGCGACGGCCTCGCGATCGACGCCGGACGCCTCGCCCGGGCGAGCGGGGTCACCCTCGCGTTCGACGTGGACGCGGTGCCGGACGGCGCCGCGCTGCACGGCGGCGAGGACCACGGACTCCTGGCGACGTTCCCCGCCGGCACGGCGCTCCCGGGGGGCTTCCGGCGGGTCGGAGCGGTGCTCGAGCGGGGCGCGCACGACCTCGTCCGCGGGGGCGCGCCCGTCCCGACCACCGGCTGGGACCCCTACGCCGACTGGGACGGCGCCGCCGGCTGACCCGCGGCGGCCCGCCCGGGCGTCGCTGTCGAGCGACATCGCGGCGGTCGTCCGACAGCGGTGATGTCGCACGTTCCACCGCGCAACCGGTGCGTGCGCATGGTGCGTCACCGTGGTCGTCGCACGACAGCGGCAGTGTCGCACGACGTCGACGACGCACACCACTCCGCGACGCCAGCCGCGGCGGCCCGGGCCACCCGCACCCGTCAGCTCGGCGTCACGGCCTCCCACGCCACCGTCTCGCCGTAGCTCCGCTTGCTGAACGGCGCGAGCCCCGCGGGCCACGCCGGCTCGGGCGACCGCTTGCTCCGCTCCACCACGACGACCGCACCCGCGGTCAGGCGCGGCACCAGGGCCTCGAGGACCTCGGCGATCTCGTGCTCCGTGACGTCGTACGGCGGGTCGATGAACACCAGGTCGAACGTCCGCACGGTGCCGCGCAGGAACCCGAGCGCGGGCTGCGGGTGCACGTCGATGCGCACGCCCGGCACGCGCTGCTGCACGGCCCGCGCGTTCGCCCGGCAGGCCTGCGCCGCCGCCGACGCCCGGTCGACCAGGACGACCTCGACGGCCCCCCGGGACGCCGCCTCGAGGCCGAGCGCCCCGGTCCCCGCGTACAGGTCCGCGACCGCGGCGTCGTCCACCAGGCCACGCGCCTCCAGCGACGAGAAGAGCGCCTCGCGCACCCGGTCGCTCGTCGGTCGGGTGCCGGACTTCGGCACACGGAGCGTCGTGGAACCGGCGGCGCCGGCGATGATGCGGGTCATGCAGCCACCGTAGCGGCCGTCCCGTCGCCGCCGGGCCCCGCTCCGACGCCCGCCGGGTCGGTCGGCCGGCGTGCGTCCCGCGCTCCTCCACAGGACGGCCGGGAGGCACGTGGCGCGTCGGACGCGCCGGGTACCGTGGTCGCGTGCCCACCTCCGCGACCCCCGCACCGGCCGCCGCACCCGACCTCGGTCCCGCGCCCCTCGACGCACGCCTCAGCGGCGTGCTCGGCGGTCGGACGGCCAGCGCGATCGAGAAGGCCTTCGGGTACCGCACGGTGGGCGAGTTCCTCGAGCACGCGCCCCGCCGGTACGCCGAACGCGGGGCGCTGACGGCGCTGGACTCGCTCGCGATCGGCGAGTCCGTGACGATCGTCGCCGAGGTCATCGACGTCCGCGAACGCACCATGCGCGCCCGCCGCGGTTCCATCCTCGAAGCGAAGATCGGCGACGGGTCGGGCATCCTCACGCTCACGTTCTTCAACCAGGGGTGGCGGACGAAGGACCTCGTGCCAGGTGCCCGCGGCATCTTCGCCGGCAAGGTCGGCGACTACCGCGGTGCCCGGCAGCTCGCCCACCCCGACTACGAGCTGTTCGACCGCGACGACCCGCGCGCCGACGCCGACCCGCTCGACGACGAAGCCATCCGGTGGTCCCGCCAGCCGATCCCGATCTACCCCGCGACGGCGTCGCTGACCTCGTGGCAGATCGCCAAGGCGATCGCGGTGGTGCTCGACACCCTGCCCGACGTGCCCGACCCGATCCCGGCGTCGGTGCGGACCCGGCTCGACCTCGTCCCGTTCCGTCGCGCCCTCGAGCTGCTGCACCGCCCCGAGAAGGTCGCCGACTTCAAGCGGGCGCAGGACGCGCTGCGCTACCGCGAGGCGTTCGTCCTGCAGACCGCCCTCGTCCAGCGGCGGATCGCGGCACGGGCGACCGCCGCCACCCCGCGCCGCGCCGAGCCGGGCGGCATCCTCGAGCGGTTCGACGCGACGTTGCCGTTCACCCTGACCGACGACCAGCGGGCGGTCGGCGCCGAGATCGCCCACGACCTCGCGGGAGACTGGCCGATGCACCGGCTCGTCCAGGGCGAGGTCGGGTCCGGCAAGACCCTCGTGGCGATCCGGGCGATGCTCACCGTGGCCGAGTCGGGCGGCCAGTCGGCGCTCATCGCCCCGACCGAGGTGCTCGCCGCCCAGCACCTCCGGTCGATCGTGAAGTTCCTCGGGCCGGACCTCGCCGCCGAGCTCCGGCCGGTCATCCTCACCGGCTCGCAGTCCACCGACGAGCGACGCCGGGCACTGCTCGCCGCGGCATCGGGCAGCTCGCGCCTCGTCGTCGGCACGCACGCGCTGCTCGGCGACCGCGTGGACTTCGCCGAGCTGGGCCTCGTGGTCGTCGACGAGCAGCACCGGTTCGGCGTCGAGCAACGCGAGGCCCTCCGCACGAAGGGCACCACGCCGCCGCACGTGCTCGTGCTCACCGCGACGCCGATCCCGCGTACGGTGGCGATGACGGTGTTCGGCGACCTCGACGTCTCCACGATCACCGGTCTGCCGTCCGGTCGTGCAGGGGTCGAGACCTTCGCGGTCGGCCTCGCCGAGCACCCCGGCTGGGAGTCGCGCATCTGGACCCGGATGGCCGAGGAGCTCGCGGCGGGCCGGCAGGCGTTCGTGGTCTGCCCCGCGATCGACGAAGCCCACACCGAGGACGACGGCGAGCCCGACCCCGAGGACGACACCCCGAAGCGGGCACCGGCGACCGTGCTCGCGACCGCCGAGCGGATGCGGGCGATGCCCGTGCTCCGTGACCGCCGGATCGAGGTCCTGCACGGTCGGATGACCGCCGACGAGAAGGACCGCGTGATGACCTCCTTCGCGGCGGGCGACGTCGACGTCCTCGTCGCCACGACCGTCATCGAGGTCGGTGTCGACGTGCCGAACGCGTCGATGATGGCGGTGCTCGACGCCGATCGGTTCGGGGTCTCGCAGCTCCACCAGCTCCGCGGGCGCATCGGGCGCGGCCAGTACGCGGGCGTCTGCCTGCTCGTCACCACGGCCGAGGCCGAGACGACCGCCCGCGAACGCGTCGACGCCGTCGCCGCGTCGGACGACGGGTTCGAGCTCGCCCGGGTCGACCTCGAGCTCCGCCGCGAGGGCGACGTGCTCGGCGAGCGGCAGTCCGGCGGCCGGTCGTCGCTCAACCTTCTGCGCGTGGTCGAGCACGCCGACCTCATCGTCGACGCGCGCGAGGAAGCCGAGCGCGTCCTCGAGCCGGACCCCCGACTGGAGCACCACCCCGCCCTGCGCGAGGCGCTCGCCCGACGCCTCGACGAGTCCGACGCGGCCTTCCTCGGCAAGAACTGAGCCCGTCGGCCGGTAGCGTGGCGGTCATGGCGCAGATCGCGGTCGTCCCCGGTTCCTTCGACCCCGTGACCCTCGGGCACCTCGACGTCATCGGTCGGGCCGCCCGGCTCTTCGACGAGGTGCACGTGCTCGTGGTCCACAACCCCGACAAGCAGCCGGCGATGTTCGACGCGGCCGACCGCGTGCGGCTCATCCGCGACTCCTTCGCCGAGACGGGGATCCCCGACTCGGTCCGCGTGGGGGAATGGACCGCGGGCCTGCTCGTCGACTACTGCCGACAGGTGGGGGCCGGCGTGTTGGTGAAGGGCGTGCGGTCGGGCGACGACGTGGCGTACGAGACGCCGATGGCGATCATGAACCGGCACCTGGCCGACGTCGAGACGGTGTTCCTGCTGCCCGAGGCGTCGCGGGCGCACGTGTCGAGCTCCCTCATCCGCCAGGTCTCCTCGCTCGGCGGGGACGTCACGCCGTACGTGCCGACCGTGGTCGCCGAGGCCCTCGCCGCACGCACCGGCCGCTGACACGCCCCGCTGCTGCCTCGACTCCCCGCCCGGATCAGGCTAGGATCGTCGATCGTGTCTTCCCCCGTGAACAGCCCCTACGCCCTGCGCGTGCGTGACCTCGCGCACCGCCCGGGCGAGATGCGCGAGCACTCGCTCGACGTCGAGGTGCCGGACGCGATGGGTGCCGGCGTGATCGCCGTCCGCGAGGGCGCCGAGCTCCACCTGGACGTCCGGCTCGAGGGCCTGCACGAGGGCGTCCTCGTCTCCGGGCACGCCTCGGGTGAGGCGACCGGGGAGTGCTCCCGCTGCCTCATCGACATCAGCGAGCCCGTCGAGGTCGATTTCGCCGAGCTGTTCGCGTACGATGTCTCGGAGGATTTCGACTTCTTCGTTCGCGATGACCACGTGGACTGCGAACCGGTCGTTCGAGATGCGGTGGTGCTGTCGCTGCCGTTCCAGCCGGTCTGCCGACCGGACTGCCCAGGACTCGACCCGGAGACGGGTGAGCGCCTGGCCGACCTCGAGGACCACACGCCTCGCGAGGTCCTGGACCCGCGTTGGGCCGCCCTGGGCGGCTTCCAGAGCGACGACAGCGCTGACAGCCCGGCTGGCAGCACACCGAACCAGAGCCCCGAGGACGACGGCCGCACGGCCTGACGCTCCTCGCACACCGACCACCGACCTACCGAAAGAGAACCACCATGGCCGTTCCCAAGCGCAAGCAGTCCCGTGCCAACACGCACGCCCGTCGTTCGCAGTGGAAGGCCGCGCCGGTCCAGCTCGTGAAGACGATCGAGAACGGTCAGGTCACCTACAGCCTCCCGCACCGCGCGAAGGTCGTCGAGGACTCGGCCGGCACGCCCCTGTACATGGAGTACAAGGGCCGCAAGGTCGCCGACGTCTGATCGGACTCCACGCATGACCGCGACGTCCGGCACCACGGGGTCCCGCCCCGTGGGGCCGGACGTCGTCCGTCTGCAGGGGCTCCTCGAGGCCGACATCGACCTCGAGCTCCTGCAGCTCGCCCTGACCCACCGCTCGTACGCGTACGAGCACGGCGGGATCCGGCACAACGAGCGCCTCGAGTTCCTCGGGGACTCCATCCTCGGCCAGGCCGTGACCGTGAAGCTCTTCCGGTCCTTCCCCGACCTCGACGAGGGCGAACTCGCCAAGCGGCGTGCCAGCCTCGTCTCGACGGTCGCCCTCGCCGAGATCGGCCGCATGATCGGCCTCGGCGCGTACCTGCGCCTGGGCAAGGGCGAGGAACAGACCGGCGGCCGTGACAAGGCGTCGATCCTCGCCGACACCGTCGAGGCCGTCATCGGTGCCACGTACCTGTCCGCGGGCCCCGACGCCGCCACCGCGCTCGTGCTCCGCCTGGTCGAGCCGCTCATGGTCGACCCCGACCGGTTCGGCGCCGCGATGGACCCCAAGACGAGCCTGCAGGAGCTCGCCGCGACCCTCTCCCTCGGCAACCCGTCCTACCGGGTGACCGAGGAAGGTCCCGACCACGACAAGACCTTCCACGCGACCGTCGTGCTGCAGGGCGAGTCGGTGTCGACCGGCTCCGGGTCGAGCAAGAAGACCGCCGAGATGGCTGCCGCGCTCCAGGCGTGGACGCGGCTGTCCGGCCGGGCGGCCTGACCGCGTGCCCGAACTCCCCGAGGTCGAGGTCGTCCGCGCCGGTCTCGAACCCGCCGTCAGCGGCGCCCGGGTGCTGCACGTCGACGTCGCCGACGACCGGGCACTCACGCGCCACGACGGTCCGGCGGAGGACTTCGCCGAGCGCCTGACCGGCCGCACGATCGCCGCAGCCGTGCGCCGCGGGAAGTTCATGTGGTTCCCGCTGACGTCCGCGCACGACGACGCCCGGCCGGAGGCGCTCGTCGCGCACCTCGGCATGAGCGGCCAGATCCTGCTCGGCCGCGACCGGCCGCCGTCGAGGCACCGCCGCATCACGATCGACGTGCAACCGGCGACCGTCCGCCCCGACGGCCGCGTCGAGGACCCCGTCGAGCTCGAGTTCGTCGACCAGCGCACGTTCGGGTCGATGGCGATCGACGCGATGGTGCCCACGGTGGACGGCGCACCCGCCGGGTCCGCGGGCGCGGTCGACGCCCGGGAGCCGGACGCGCCGTGGCGTCGGACCATCCCGACGCAGGTCTCGCACATCGCCCGCGACCCGCTCGACCCCGCGTTCGACGACGACCGGTTCGTCGCGGCGGCGCGCAGGCGTTCGAGCGGGATCAAGCGCGTGCTCCTCGACCAGGGCGTCGTGAGCGGCATCGGCAACATCTACGCCGACGAGTCCCTGTGGGCCGCGCGACTGCACTTCGACCGCCCCGCCGAACGCCTGCCCCGCGCCGACCTGCACGGGTTGCTCGCCGAGGTCCGCAGCGTGCTCCGCCGCGCCCTCGAGGACGGCGGGACGAGCTTCGACGCGCAGTACGTCAACGTGAACGGCCAGTCCGGGTACTTCTCCCAGCGCCTGGCCGTGTACGGGCAGCAGGGCGAGCCGTGTCCGCGCTGCGGGACGACGATCGTGCGCGAGGCGTTCATGAACCGGTCGAGCCACCGCTGCCCCGTGTGCCAGCCCGCTCCGCGCCAGCGCACGCGCTAGCCTGACGCCGAGCGGCACCGCAGGCGCCAGCCACAGCGGCACCGCAGGCACCACCACCAGAGCAACAACGTCAGCAGCAGCAGCGCAGCAGACCGCCCGGAGACCCGCATGTACTTGAAGAGCCTGACCATCAAGGGGTTCAAGTCCTTCGCGCAGCCGACGACGTTCGCGTTCGAGCCCGGTGTCACGTGCATCGTCGGCCCGAACGGCTCGGGCAAGTCCAACGTGGTCGACGCCCTCGCCTGGGTGATGGGGGAGCAGGGGGCGAAGACCCTCCGCGGCGGCAAGATGGAGGACGTCATCTTCGCCGGGACCTCGACCCGCGGTCCGCTCGGCCGCGCCCAGGTGCTCCTGACGATCGACAACAGCGACGGCCTGCTGCCGATCGAGTACTCCGAGGTGACCATCGCCCGCACGCTGTTCCGGAACGGCGGCAGCGAGTACGCGATCAACGGCGAGAACTGCCGCCTGCTCGACGTCCAGGAGCTCCTGAGCGACACCGGCCTCGGCCGCGAGATGCACGTCATCGTCGGGCAGGGGCAGCTCGACAAGGTGCTGCACGCCACCCCCGAGGACCGCCGCGGCTTCATCGAGGAGGCGGCCGGGATCCTCAAGCACCGGCGTCGCAAGGAGAAGACCCTCCGCAAGCTCGACGCGATGCAGACGAACCTCACCCGCCTGTCCGACCTCGCGGGCGAGATCCGACGGCAGCTCAAGCCGCTCGGACGGCAGGCCGAGGTGGCTCGGCGGGCCCAGTCGGTCGCGGCCGTCTTCCGGGACGCCAAGGCCCGCCTGCTCGCCGACGACGTCGTCCGGCTCCGCCGCGAGCTGCACGAGCACCAGGAGGTCGAGACCGGGCGCAAGTCCGAGCGCATCGTCCTGCAGGAACGGCTCGAGCAGACGCGTGCGCGGCAGCAGCAGGTCGAGCAGAGCCTGGTCGGCGACGACGTCGACCGCGCCCGGACCGTGGTGCACCGGCTCGAGAGCGTGCAGGAGCGCCTCCGCGGGCTGTCGAGCCTGGCGAACCAGCGGCTGATGTTCCTCGCGCAGCAGGCCGACGCCCCGCAGCAGGGCCCGACGATCACGCCGGAGCGCGTGCAGGGCGTCCGCGCCGAGGCCGAGCGGTTGGAGGCGCGTGCCGCCGAGACCGCCGCGGGGGCCGGTGCGACGGCCGCCGCGGTGCAGGATGCCCGTGACCGGCTCGACGCCCTCGACGAGCAGATCGCGGCGCAGGCCGCCCGGGTCTCCGCGCACGACCTCGAAGCGCAGCGCCTCCGCGGCGCCGTCGAGGTCGCCCGGTCGCGCCGCGGGTCCGTCGTCGCCGACCGCGACCGCCGCGCCCGTGCCCTCGCCGAGGCCGAGGAGCGTGCCGAGCGCGCCGCCGCAGCGCTGACCGACGTCGGCGTCGACCCGGCCGAGGGCGTGGACGCCGACGCCCTCGCCGCGACGCTCGACGCCGCGCGGCAGGCGCTCGAGACGGCGCAGGCCGACCGTGACGCCCGGCGTGACCGGCTGCACGCCCTGGAGCGCGAGCGCGACGCCCTCGACGCACGGGTCGCCGCCCTCGGCATGTCGATCGACGTCCGCGACGGCTCGCAGGCCGTCATCGACGCCGCGCGCGAGGGGGTCCTCGGGCGCCTCGCGGACGCCCTCACCGTCGAGCCCGGACACGAGGCCGCGGTCGCCGCCGCGCTCGACGGGCTCGCCGACGCCGTCCTCGCGGCGGACCGCGGCACCGCGCTCGCGACCGTCGAGCACGCCCGCGCCGCCGACCTCGGCCGCGTCGACGTCGTCGTCGCCGACGTCGCCGACGGCAGCGGCGACGCACCGGGTCTGCCCGCCGACCTGCCGCCGGGCGTCCGCCCGGCCCTCGACCTGGTGCGGGGACCGGCGGCGATCACCGCGCTCCTGCGCACGACGCTCGTCGCACTGGACGACGGGGTCGACCTGGAGGCCGTGCTCACCGCCGCCCCGCAAGCGACGGTCGTGACGCCCTCCGGCGACCTCGTGGGCCGCGTCCGCGTCACCGGCGGCGGGGAACGCGCCGTGTCCCGCATCGAACTCGTCGCGGAACGCGACGACGCCCGGAGCCGCCGCGACGCCGTCGCGAGCGACGCCGAGGACGCGGCCACGGGCCTCCAGGCCGCGCGCAGCGCCGTCGAGGACGCACGCCGCCGGACGGACGAGGCGGACCGGGCGCTCCGCGCGCACACCGCGGCCAAGGCCGAGTACGACCGGTCGAGTGCGTCGACGCGAGCGCGGGCCGAGAACGCGGCGGCCGAGGTCGAGCGGCTGCGCGCCGCGCTCGGCGAGACCGACGGCGGCGTCGAGGCGGCCGAGCAGGCCCTCGCCGACGCCGAGCAGGCGCTGGCCGCCTTCGACGCGCAGGAGCGACCGACGGTCGACGCCTCGGGTCGGCCCGCGCTGCTGGACGCCCTCGAGGCCGCGCGTGCCGCCCAGATCGAGCACCGCATCCAGGTGGAGACGATCCGCGAGCGGGCGCGGTCGGAGCGGAACCGGGCGGCGGGGCTGCAACGGCAGCTCGAGGCCGAGCGCGCCGCTGCCGAGGAGGCCGCCCGGCTCGCCGTCGTGCGGCGCGGACAGATCGCCGTCGCCGAGGACGTGCTCGCCGACCTGCCCGTGGTGCTCGGCGCCGTCGACCGCTCGCTGGCCGAGGCTCGGGTGCGCCTGGCGACCGAGGAGTCCGAGCGGACGAAGCGCAACACCGAGCTCCAGGCGATCCGTGCCGAGGAACGCGGGCTCCGTGACCGGCTGCAGACGATCACCGACGGCGTGCACTCCCTCGAGATGGAGATCTACGAGAAGAAGCTGCACGTGTCCGGGGTGCTCGACCGTGCCCAGAGCGAGCTCGGGCTGGGGGAGGCCGTGCTCGTGGCGGAGTACGGGCCGCACGTGCCGGTCCCGGTCGACGTCCTGGTCGACCCGCGGGTGCTCGCGCGGCGGCACCGGGACGCCGAGCGGGCACGTGCGGCGGCCGAGGACGGCGAGCGGGACGCCGACGCCGCTGCGTCCGCCGGCGCCGCTGCGTCCGCCGACACCGCTGCGGCCGAGGACGGCGAGCGGGACGACGACGCCGCTGCGTCCGACGGTGCCGCTGCGTCCGCCGACACCGCCGCTGTGTCCGAGGACACCGCCGCGTCCGACGACGACGTCCCCGCGCTCGTCCCGGCCGAGTCGACGCTGCCGGGCGGCCCCGCGCTGCCCGAGTACGACGCCTCCGACGGCATCGACCCCGGCGAGGTCGAGACCGTCCCGTACGTGCGCGCCGAGCAGGAGCAGCGCCTCGCCGCCGCCGAGCGGGACCTCGGTCGGCTCGGCAAGGTGAACCCGCTCGCGCTCGAGGAGTTCCAGGCGCTCGAGCAGCGGCACGCGTTCCTCGCCGAGCAGCTCGACGACCTGCAGAAGACCCGCGCGGACCTCCTGACGATCATCGAGGAGCTCGACACGAAGATGCAGACGATCTTCGAGTCCGCGTTCAACGACACCCGCGATGCCTTCGACGTCGTCTTCCCGATCCTGTTCCCGGGCGGCTCCGGGTCGATCTCGCTGACCGACCCCGACGACCTGCTCGCCACCGGGATCGACGTGCAGGTGAAGCCCGCCGGCAAGAAGATCGACCGGCTGACGCTGCTGTCCGGCGGGGAGCGGTCCCTCGCGGCCGTGGCGCTCCTCGTGGCGATCTTCACGGCGCGCCCGTCGCCGTTCTACATCATGGACGAGGTCGAGGCGGCGCTCGACGACGCGAACCTCGGGCGGCTGCTGACCGTGTTCGAGCGGCTCCGCGAGTCCTCGCAGCTCATCGTCATCACGCACCAGAAGCGCACGATGGAGATCGCCGACGCGCTGTACGGCGTCTCGATGCGGCAGGACGGTGTGTCGGCGGTCGTCGGCCAGCGCGTGCAGCAGCGCCGCGGGTCGGAGCCCGCCGACGCGGTCGCGTAGCGCCCGCCGGCCGCGCCGCCCGCACCGAGCGCCGTGCCCACCAGCCCCGTCGTCGCAC
>NZ_MCIG01000035.1 GCF_001705035.1 Curtobacterium sp. UCD-KPL2560
GACCGGGAGGAGATCGAATCGATCACCGGCGCTCCGGCGATCGGGTCGATCGCGTTCGACCGGGTGGTGCGTGAGCAGCCGCTCGTCGTCCAAGCGAACCCCGAACCAGGAGCAGCATGCGTACCACCACCCTGACCGCCCTCGCCGTCTGCACGCTCGCAGCGATCGGCCTCTCCGGCTGCACCGCGTCGTCCCCAGCGCCCAGTGCCACACCGAGCGCCAGCGCCACGACGGCGGGTGGCGTCCCCGACCCCACGGGTGCGTGCACGGACGGCCAGTCCACCCCGGCGGTGGACGGTCGTGAGTACTCCGTCACCTCCTGCGACCTCGTCGACGTCGTCGCGAGCAAGGCCACCGTCGAGGTCGGCTCCACGAAGCAGCTCAGCGTGGAGGGCCACGACAACACCATCACCGTGCACGAGACACCGAAGGTCACGACGGTCGGACACGGCAACGTCGTGTACTACACCGGGGACGAACCGGTCCTCGAGGAACTCGGCTCCGACAACGTCCTCCGACCCGCCACCGACGACTGACCTCCACCTCCGAGAACGACCACGGCCCCCGTGCACGAGCACGGGGGCCGTGGTCGTTGCCGGAGGTGGAGGTCTGGAGGCCCGGATTCCCGGAGGCCCGGAGGCCCGGAGGCCCGGAGGCCCGGCGGAGTCGGCCTCCTCGCCGACGTCGCCGGAGCGGCAGCGGAGCCCGACCAGGGGCTCTCGTTGGACGTCGAGTGAGCCGCCGATCTGCTTCCGGACGACGCCGCTTGGTCACTCCTCTCGGAGGCTGTCCACAGGCCGCGACCGACCCGTGCCGCGTGGGCACCGACCAGACCAGACCAGACGACCGTCGCCCGGCTACCCCGACCTCGAAGCCCCTTCCCTCCGCGGCTGGATCCGGAAGCCTCCGCCACAGGAGCAGCTGGTTCCGGCGCGGCGGCTCACGGCCGGAGGCGGCATCCGGTCCGCGCTCCGCGACCCCGCGGAGGAGGGCGCGGCCGAACGGGCCGGTGACTGCGTGTCGGACGGGAGGGCCGTGGCCGCCCCGCCCCGCGCCTCCAGTCCGACGACAGGTCGCATCGCGACGTACCAGGGCGCGACCAGGTCGTAGGCCCGGAGACACGAAGAACCCCCGAGGTCCTCACGGACCTCGGGGGTTCTTCGTTCCGGGCTCAGAGCGCGGAGGGGGGAGACCCGACCGCGTGGCGGCCGAGCTGGTCCGTGTCGAGCCGGACCGGCTCGTCGGCCGGCCGGGCGTCCTGACGGTACGTGTAGTCGTACCGGTTGCCGCGCTCGCCGCGGACCATCGTCATGACCGCGCCCACGGGCGCGGTCCCGGTGTCCCGGAGGGTGGCGACCGCGCCGGCGAGCTGCTTCCGTGACGTCTTCGACATCGAGGCGATGAGCAGGGTCCCGCCCACGAGCCGCGCGAGGATCGCCGCGTCCGTGACGGGCAGGAGCGGCGGAGCATCGACGATCACGACGTCGAAGTCCGACTCGAGTTCGGCGAGGACCCGTCGCATCGCCTCGGTGCCGAGGAGCTCCGCCGGGTTCGGCGGGATCTGCCCGGACGGGAGCACGACGAGCTCGTCCCTCCCCCACGGCTGCAGCGCATCGCTGAGTTCCATCCGGCCGATCAGGACGTCGGTCAGCCCCGCGGCACCCTCGATGCCCATGAGGTGCGCGATCCGGGGGCGTCGGAGGTCTGCATCGACGAGTGCGACCCGAGCGCCGTTCTGCGCGAGCGCGATCGCGAGGTTCGCGGCGGTCGTGCTCTTCCCCTCGCCCTTCACGGAGGATGTCACGGCGAAGCTCCGGGTCGCCCGTTCCACCTCGAGGAACTGCAGGTTCGTCCGGAGCCGTCGGAACTCCTCGGAACGCTGCTCCACGGCGTTCGCGTGGACGACGAGCGGCTGCTCACGCACCACCCGGTCGAACGCGATCGACCCGATCGCCGGAGCGCCGGTGATCGATTCGATCTCCTCCCGGTCCTCGAGCCGGACGTCGAGCGCGAGTCGGAGGCCCGCCGCCGCGAAGCCGGCCAGGAGACCCAGCAGGGCACCTCCGACGACGTTCACGGCGAGTCGCGGGGAGACCGCCGCTGTCGGCGCGAGCGCCGGCTGGATCGTCTCGATCACGAAGGGGCTGACCCCGTCGGGCGTGGGCTTCTCGAGTCGTTCGGTGACGACCGTGCTCAGCTGCTCCCCGATCGCGTTCGCGGTCCTCGCCGCCCGGGCAGCCGAGGTGTCGGTCACCGCGATCGACACGAGCACGCTGTCGATCGGCGACTGCGCTTCGACGCGGCGGGCGAGCCCGACGACATCGGTGTCGAGTCGCAGGCGGTCGATGACGGGCTGCAGGACGACGGCGCTCCGAGCGACGTTCGCGAAGGTCTGCACCTTCTGTTCCGCGGCACTGCCACCCTGCGCGAGTTCGGACGAGGTGCTCGTCCCCTTGACCGAGACGTACAGCGACGTTGAGGCGCGGTACTGCGGGGTCACCACTGCGTCGAGGGCGACGCCACCCCCGATCCCGAGGAGGACTGCCCCGAGGATGAGCACCCAACCGCGTCGGATCAGGCGTGTGAGCGTGTGGAAGTTCATGGTTCCTTCTTCGAGTGAGGGATTGGGTCGGGGCAGGGCGTGGCAGGGCTCGGGTCGGGTGGACCGAGAGCACGTCGGCGTCGGTCACCGCGACGCCCGCAGGAGGCGGTGGCGTCAGACGTCCCGCCGTCGGACATCCGCCGTCCGAGGCGGGCGTGGGAGTGGGAGGCCACGGGAGGGCCAGAACACCGCAGCGGCCGACAAGGCGAGGGGAGGGAGGACGAAGTAGATGACGTTCTGTTCGATGACGTTGATGGACGTCACGCTGGCCTGGGCGATCCACAGCACGAAGAGCGCAGCTGCGTAGCTCCCGAGCACGGTGGACGCCGAGGCCCGCCACCGGTCGCTGAGTGCCTGCAGCCCACCGACCAGGACCCCGGCGGCGAGCACACCGGCGATCCCGAAGCAGAGGAAACCCTCGTACCAGAACGGCAGGAGCTGGTCCTTGCCGACGAAGCTGTGGTAGACGATGTGGTTGTACAGGGCGGTGCTCGAGGCAGTCCGGGCGGCGTCCGGCGCACCCGGTACCGGCGAGATGACGGACAGGACGAAGCTCGTGAGTCCGAAGGGATCGGACACCCGCACCGAGGGCAACGCAGCAGCCAGCTGCATCGGGGTCCCGAAGTACGGGATGGCCGAGTGCACGATCGCGACCGGGTCGAGCCGCGGTCGCTCGAGTCCGGACCGGTCCAACCAGAGCGTCGCGCGGACCGCCCCGACGAGGACGAAGAACGAGCCCAGGAGGCCGACGGCCGCTGCCGCCGGCCATGCCCGGACGGGTCCGCGGGCACGCTCGGAGAAGACGAGCACCATGCCGATCACCGCGTACGCGACCGTCGCCCGGTTCAAGCCGTAGGAAGCGAGACCGAACACCACGGCGATCAGCAGTCCCGGGACCACCGGCAGCACCGAACAGCCCCGAGCACGGCGCTCGCGCGCCACCAGCACGAGGCCCACGAACAACATCGGCCGGAGCACCATGCCGACGAGCGTCAACCCACCGACGGTGACGTCGGCGGTGCCCTGCAACTGGTCGACGGCCCCGGAGAGGAAGCCGGTCACAGCCGCCGGTGACGGGAAGCGGATGACCATGCCGACCACGCCCAGGCCGACGAGGGCCCACGGGGCGACACGCGAGGGTGTGACGGGCGGCACCGCGGTCGGCCCGGACCGCTGCCCACCGTGATCGCCCAGGAGCGCGAACGCGACCCGGCTGACGATGACGACGAGGAAGAAGAGCACGGCGATCCACAGCACGGCCACGGTGTCCGAGAAGGTGCCGAGGCGGTAGAAGAAGTCGTCGCCGTTCCCGAGGTACTGGATGGCCGCCGGGACGGCACATCCGCGCATCGCCTCCCACGCGGTGAAGAGCGTCAGGGCATCGAGGCGGAGAGGACCCCGTGACGCTCGCGATGCCTCGAGTGCCGCGACGACCAACACGGTCTCAGCGAGCACCGGGAGGGTCAGCACACCGGCATCGCCCCCGACACAGGCGGCGAAGACGACGGAGGCTGCCACGGCGACCAGGGCGACGCTGCGGATCAGCCAGTGGACCGTCCTGCGGCTCAGCGCGACGGCCGTCGCTCCGGACACCGCCGTGTCTGTTCGGTACTGCGCGGCGACCTCGATCACGCTGCACCTCCGACCGCGGCCGATCGGGCCAGGCCGAGGAGTCGGACGACGACCCCCACGGTCGAACCGACCGCGACGACCAGCGCGATCGCGACGATGCCGGCGTGGAGGGAGAGCACGCACCCGATGCCACACGCGACGACCGCCAGTGCGCAGACGTCGGCCAGCACCCACGTCCGCCACTTCCGGCGAGCGACGCAGACGTTGCCGACACCGATGAGGACCGCTCGGAGCACCGCTCCGGCGAGGACCGCGACGGTCACCTCCACCACCCCGGGGTAGTCCACGAGCACGGGGCGGAACAGGCCGACGAGCACTGCGAGCGCGAGCAACGCGCCGACCGACGACACCACGCCGAGGACGGCGACGTACGACCGCGGTGTCCACTGGTCGCGACGGGGGTCCGGCGCGATGAACTGCCCCATCACGGCCCTGCCCAGGATCACCGGCGCGATCGTCACCACGGAGGCGAAGCGCGTCGCGACGCCGTAGACACCGAGACCGACGGTGCCGCCCACGACCGACACGCCCCAGAGCACCAGCCAGTTGGCGAGCTGCCCGAGCACGTTGGCCGTGATGCCCGCAGCCGTCCCTTCCCGGGGCGGTACCGCGGTCGACCCGGTCCGGCGCCTCGACGCCTCGGGGAGGAGCACGGCGCCGCCCAGGACGATCGCCACCGCCTCGACACCGACGGTCCCGGCCACGGCACCGATCGGTCCGCCCACGACGCCACCGAGGAGTGCGCCACCGACCGCGACCGCGGCACGACAGGCTTCGAGCACGGCGGCGAGGAGCACGCGTCCAGCACCGGCGAGGGCCCCGAGGACCCCCTCGGTGACCGGCAACGCGCCCGCCGCCGCGCCGATGACGAGCAGCGCGACGGTCACTCCCCCACCTCCGACGCCCATGACGCCGGCGGCAGCGGGCAGCAGGACCGCGGTGGCGAGCGCGTTCACGAGGAACGCCCGCCAGCGCGGGAGGATCAGCGCCGCCACCCGTCGCCCCGTGCGCGCGCTCCCTCCGGTCAGCGGTGCGGACCGTGCCGCTTCGGCGTTCGCGGCGAGGGAGGTCGTCGAACCGAGGACGCTCGCACACCCGACGACGATCGCCTGCAGCGCGACGAACCGGCCGTAGTCCGTCGGCGCCAGGACGAGCGCGAGGCTGGCGAAGCCGACGAGCTGGACTGCGCGCGCGCCGATGCTCGGCGCGGCCACACCCATGAGCCGGACGGAACGGGTGCAGATGCGGGCGACTCCAGCAAGGGGAGCCGAGGTGTCGAAACGTCGCATGTTCAGATGCTAACACGTGATATGCAATACTTGGCACTCGAACGAAGGAGTCATGTGATCGCCTCAGAACGCAAACCCAGCGTGTCCGTGGTCGTACCGACCGTCAGGCTGGACCACCACCTGCAGGAAGCAGTGTCGTCACTGCAGGAACAGACGCTCGACGACCTCGAGATCGTGCTGGTCGTCGACGGCCCCGCGAGCGGCCCGACCCCCGGTCAGGACGATCCGCGGGTGCGGGTCCTCCGCCTGCCGCGTCGCTCGGGTACCCCGACCGCGCTCAACGTCGGCCTCTCGGCCTGTCGTGCGCCGCTCTTCGGGCGCCTCGATGCCGACGACGTCGCCGAACCGCACCGTCTCGCGGTGCAGACGAAGGCGCTCGCGGACGACTCCGAACTCGTGGGGATCGGCAGCGCGGCGACGGTCATCGACGACCGCGGCGCGGAGATCGGGCACCTGCGGACCGCGGATGGGCTGGCGGTGGCGCCAGCCCTCCTCCGCAGGAATCCCTTCGTGCACTCGTCGATGCTGCTCCGGACCAGCGCGGTCCTGGCCGTCGGAGGGTACGACCCGCGGTGCAACCGCATGCAGGACTACGACCTGTGGTTGCGGTTGGCGCACCTCGGGCGTCTCGACAACCTGCCGGAACCGCTCGTCCGGTACCGCGTCCACGACGCGATGCACAGCCGGCGGACACCGCCGTGGGGAAGCGCAGCCCGGACCGTCCGCTCGTCGCGGCGGCGCCTCGCCAAGCACCTCGGCGAGCGCCCCGCGACGCAGGCCTGGCGCGACCTCTCCTGGACGGCTGCGCAGACGGCCCGCCACCTCGGGCTCCGTGGTCCGCGCTACCTCCCCCAGCAGCACGGCTCGACCAGCCCGACGGCAGGAGCCGCCTGATGCGCCGTCGTCAGCCCCGCCGCGGCACCCTCTTCGTGAAGACGTCCGACGCCACGGTCGACGTGGTCCTGCGCGGACAGCTCCGTCATCTCGTGTCGTCCGAGCTCGCGCCGATCGCGGTCGCCGCCGGCGACTCCGGCCGCCTGGCGTCCGTCGGCGTGCGCGAGGGCGTTCCCGTCCACGCACTCCCACTCCGCCGGGATCCCTCTCCGCTCGACGACCTGCGTGCGCTCGCCGCGCTCGTCTGCCTGATGGCCCGCCTCCGGCCTGCCCAGGTCGTCTACGGCACGCCGAAGGCCACGCTCCTCGCGAGCGTGGCGGCGACCTGCACTGGGGTACCGAGTCGGGTCCAGGTCCTCCACGGCCTGCGGCTGGAGACGACGTCGGGGATCCGCAGGCGTCTCCTGCTGGGGACCGAGCACCTCGCCGTCCGACTGTCGACGCACGTCGTCGCGGTCGGGCACGGGCTCCGTGCACGGTGTGCCGAGCTCGGGATGCGCGTCGACCGGATGACCGTCCTGGGGGCGGGGAGCGTGGTCGGCGTGGACGTCGAGCGTGCGACGTCCCTCCGAGGAGATCCCTGGGTGCGGCGCGATGTCCGACGCCTCCTCGGCGCAGGCGACGACGACCTCGTCATCGGCTTCGTCGGTCGCCTGACCCGGGACAAGGGCGTCGAGGAGTTGGTCCGGGCCGCCGTTGCACTGCGCTCGGAGGGCCTCCCCGTCAGGCTGGCCCTGGTCGGCCTCGACGAAGGTCTCGACGAGCTCGACGAGGACGTCCGGGCCGCACTGCACGAGGAGTGGGTCGTCCGCACGGGGAACGTGGCGGATCCGAGCAACCTGTACACCGGGTTCGACGCGTTCTGTCTCCCGTCGTACCGTGAGGGGCTCTCCACGGTGCTGCTCGAGGCGTGGGCGGCTGCGGTGCCGGTCGTCGTCAGCGACTGCACGGGGCTCGGTGACGTGGTCGAGGACGGAGTGACGGGGCTGGTGGCGCCGGTCGGCGACGTCGGTGCCACGACGACAGCGCTGCGCGCGACGTTCACGCGCGCCGAGGAAGCCTCTCGCCGGGCCGAGCGTGCACGGGAGATCGTCGAGCGGGACTTCGCGACGACGGTCGTCTGGGAGAACTTCCGGCGCTTCCTCGACGAGGCACGGCGTGACCGCGGCCGGAGGGCCACGGGAGGGCGCACCCGTCGCCCGTGACGGCCGGTACGACGACAGAGCCGAGGGCCCGTGTGATCCACGGGCCCTCGGCTCTGTCGGCTTGCCGGTCTCCGGGTCTCCGGGTCTCCGGGTCTCCGGACACGCCGACGGGGCCGCCGTGCTGGGAGAGCACGACGGCGCCGTAGCAGTGGCGGGTGCCGGTTCACGCGGCGAGGAGGTCCTCCTGTAGGGACTCCCGCACCACATCACCACGTTCCTCGGCCCGGTCCGTGAACGCAAGGTCGCACGGCACCGCGGCGGAGGCCCCCGTGCGCAGCAGGACCGCAGGGATCGTCCGGGCCAGGATCCGGCAGTCGAGCCACAACGAGCACCGGTCGACGTACTCGAGGTCGAACTCGAAGCGCTGCACGTAGTCGAGGTCGTTCCGTCCGTTCACCTGGGCGAGTCCGGTGATGCCGGGACGCACGTCGTGACGCCGCCGATGGCGCTCCGCCGAGTGGTGCTCGATGAACCCGTTCAGCATGGGGCGCGGTCCGACCACACTCATCTCGCCCCGGACGACGTTGAGGAGGTTCGGCAGCTCGTCGAGACTCGTCGCGCGGAGGACCCTGCCGAGCCGGGTCACCCGCAGGTGGTCACTGGCCGTGCCGGTGCCGTCGACGTCCTGACGCATCGTGCGGAACTTCAGCATGGTGAACGGCGCGCCGTCGAGCCCGGTGCGGCGCTGACGGAAGAGGACCGGTCGGCCCTGCAGGACGAGCAGGAGCAGGGCGATGCTGCCCATCAACGGAGCGAGGACGACGAGCAGCGCGAGTGCGCAGAGCAGGTCCGCCGTGCGTTTTCCCCAGGCTCGCCACGGACGAGGACGAGGACGGGTGACGGGGAGGTGCGTCGTGGTGGCGGTCATCTGGTGCCTTTCTTCGCGTGGTGGGGAACCGTCGGGACGGTCACGGGGTGAGCTGGAGGGCAGCACGAGCGCGCCAGGCGGACTCGACGATGGCCGAGAGATCGAACTCAGCACGCCAGTGGAGTTCCCGTGCAGCGCGGGCAGGGTCGGCGACGACGGCAGCGGGGTCGCCCGGGCGACGTGCCGACGGCTCCACGAGTGCAGCGCGCCCACTCGTCCGTTCGACCGCCCGGACGACGTCCAGGACCGAGGAGCCGGAGCCCGTCCCGAGGTTGTACGCGGTGACCCCGGGGCCGGCCTCGGCGAGGGCGTCGAGTGCACAGACGTGGGCCCGCGCGAGGTCTTGGACGTGGATGTAGTCACGGACGCACGTCCCGTCCGGGGTCCCCCAGTCGGTGCCGAACACCGTGACGGGGCGACCGTGGCGGACCGCGTCGATCACGATCGGCACGAGGTTGGTCGCGCCGTCGTCGGCCAGGTCCGCCGAGCCCGCGCCGGCCACGTTGAAGTAGCGGAGGTTCGCGACGCGCATCCGCCGTGCTGCCGCAGCGTTCTCGGTCATCCACTCGCCGACGAGCTTCGACTGCCCGTACGGGTTGACCGGCCGCCGGGGCGCATCCTCGGTCACCGCGCTGCCCCGCACGTCCCCGTACACGGCGGCGGAGGACGAGAACACCAGGTCGCGACAGCCGGTCGTCTCCATCGCGGCGAGGAGGTTCAGCAGGCCGCCGACGTTCTGGTCGAAGCAGGACGTGGGCTCGGCCACGGACCGTGCGACCTCCTTCATGGCGGCGAAGTGCAGCACCGCTCGGACGTCGTGCGTCTCGATCAACGCTTCGAGGCGCGTCCGAGCGCCGGGACCTGCGAGGTCGAGCTGGACGATCGGAACGCCGCGGACCCGCTGGGCCCGGCCGGTCGACAGGTCGTCCACGACGACGACCGACCTGCCTTGCTCACGGAGGATCCGGACGACGTGGGACCCGATGTACCCGGCGCCGCCGGTGACGAGCACGCTTCCCTGCAACGCATTCTGATCACACATGAGATGTAGAATACTACAGATCAGGCATATTCGCGCACGGTGGGAATGGACCCTTCGGGACTGCCGTGTCGGGCTGGGAGGGTCACCAGTAGGGTCGGAGCGTGCGATGGAGTCGAGTGGGCTGGCCCGGTGTCGGGTACGTCTCGTTCGAGGACGTCGAGGGCTACGCCGAACACCTCGCCCGCCTGGTCACCGACGCCCCACCATCGATCGCGGCCCTCGCCTCCGTGACCTGGAACGAAGCCCGGATCGCCGCGTGGCACGACACCGACCAGCAGACCCCGTTCGGCGCCCAGGACACGGCAGGCATCGACGACGCCCCGACCCGGTCGGTCCGGGCGGTCGTGGTGGTCCGCACCGACGAGGTCCTCGACACCCCGGACGGTCTGTGGCGGCGCTGGAACCACGCGCAGGTCACGCTCGACTTCGAGCGGGCCGTGCTCGAACCGGCCGACACCGCTCCGCTCGCCGTCCTGGCGGGCGACGTGCAGGTCTCGCGCGGTGAGATCGCCCACGTCGACGCCGACGTCTGGGAGCTCCGGCTGCTCCTCTCCCCCACCGGCGAGCTCGCGGTGCACTTCCGCGACGTCGCGATCGCGGTGCGGCCGGTGCACGAGCAGGTGTGGACCGACCTCGGGGAGCGTCCGGCGCACGGCTGGCACGGTCCGGTGCCGGACGGCTGGCTGGAGTGGGCAGCGCCGGCGGTCCGTGCGGCCGGGCACGGTGACGTCGGGGGCCTGTCGCTCGAGCTGGACGGGTTCGGCGTCGACCCGACCGGCATCGACGAGGTCGACCCCCGCTGGGGTTTCGCCCCGCTGCACGCCGCCGCGTGGTTCGACCGACGCGGCACGATCGAGGCGCTCCTGGAACGCGGCGCGGACGTCACGGTGCCGGACGCCGAGGGCCGCACGGCGCTCGACCTCGCGCGCGAGCGCGGTGCGCGCCGGGCCGAGGAGGCGCTGCTCGCCTGGTACGACCGGCCCGCCACCGACGACCCCGCCGTCTGACACCCGGCTCGCGACCCGCGGGGCCGACGGGCGGAACGCGACACGGTCGGGATGGAGCAGTCGTCGTCGGGTCACGCCGGCGGACCCGACGACGACTGCTCCATCGGGGGCGGGGTCGGGTCCGGGACCGGGACCGGACGGGAGGCGCGGTGCCAGCCGGCACCGCGCCTCCCGTCCGTCAGCGGGTCCGCTCGGCGGACCCCCGCGCCGCCGAGCGGGGCGCGCCCGTCCGTCAGCGGGTCGCGTCAGTCGCGACGCGTCTCGAGCGCGTTCGCCTGCGCGACCTTCCCGTACCAGCGCGCCGAGTCCTTCGGCGTGCGCGCGAAGGTCTCGCGGTCCCACGCCACGAGCCCGAAGGTCGGCCGGTAGCCGGAGGCCCACTCGTAGTTGTCGAGCAGGGACCAGTGCTGGTAGCCGAGGACCTCGATGCCGTCCTCGATGCAGCGGTGGATCCCCTCCAGGGCACCCTGCGTGTAGGCGACCCGGCGGGAGTCGTCGGCGGTGGCGATGCCGTTCTCGGTGATCATCAGCGGCACGTGGCCGGAGAGCTCCCACGCGCTGCGGAGTCCGTCGGCCGAGGCCTCGGGGTAGAACTCCCACCCGGTCAGGGTCGTCTCGACGTCCTCCGCGACCGGGACCGGCCCGGAGGCGCCGATGAACGTGCGCGTGTAGGCCTGCACGCCGAGGAAGTCGTCGCCGGCGGCCTGCTCGAGGTACCAGTCGTCGCGCGGGTACCCGTACTCGCGGAGCATCTGCTCGGACCCGGGCTCACCGTTCGCGCGGAACGCCTGCGTCGCGATGGTCCAGCCGGACTGCAGGCCGGAGACCTGCGACAGGACCTCGCGGGAGCGCTTGTGCGAGGCGAGCAGCTGGTCGGCCACGTGCAGGTCCGGGTTGGGGAGCCCGTACGCGACCAGGTTCGCGGCGTCCTCGCCCCCGGCGAGCATCGCGGCGATGTTCGGCTCGTTGATCGTGCAGACGTAGCGGACGCCGTCCTGCACGACGGGGAGCGCGGCCTCGGTGTAGCGGGCGAAGAGGTCGGCGGCGTCGTCGGCGCGCCAGAACCCGTCGCGCTCGAACCAGCGCGGGACGGTGAAGTGCATGAGCGTGACGATCGGTTCGATGCCGGCCTCGTGGCAGGCCTCGACCATGCGGCGGTAGTGGTCGATCTCGGCACGCGAGACGTGGCCGCGCTCGGGCTCGATGCGCGCCCACTCGATGCTGAACCGGTAGGAGTTCAGGCCGAGGTCGGCGGCGATCCGGATGTCCTCGCGGTAGCGGTGGTAGCTGTCCGCGGCGTCGCCGGAGGGTTCGACGATGGTGGTGTCGGGCTCGTGCTCGTGCACCCACCAGTTGCTGTTGACGTTGTTGCCCTCGATCTGGTGGGCGGCGGTGGCGGCGCCCCAGAGGAAGCCGTCGGGGAACTGCAGCGTGGTGATGATGGGTCCTCTCGGTGCGTCGGCGTCAGTGCGCCGACAGGAAGTCGTCGAACAGCGCGATGGTCGCGGTGGGGTTCTCGACGTGGGGTCCGTGGTAGCTCGTGGGGACGACCTCGTAGCGTGCGCCGGTGTCCTCGGCCATCTGCCGCTGCCACGGGATCGGCCAGGCGCCGTCCCACTCGCCGTGCGCCACGAGGACCGGGAGCCCGGTCGCGCGGAGCTCGGCGGAGCTGTCGGTGTGGTCCTCGAGGATGTGGCCGCCGGCGACGACGCTCAGCGGGCTCGTCGCGTCGAAGCGGTCGCGCACCATGCGGACGTCGTCGGGGAGCTCCTCGTCGGGACGGCCGGCCCACAGCGGGTTCGTGGCGTCGAACAGCGTGCGGAGGTCGCCGCCGGTGTCGTGCAGGATCGTCAGCTCGGTGACCTTGCGGTAGGGCCAGCCGTACGGGCCGGAGCAGAACTGCACGACGCTCCGGAACGACCCCGGCGAGGCGATGGCGGCCGCGCGGGCGATCACGCCGCCGAGCGAGTGTCCGATCAGGTGGACGGGCGCGCCGTCGTCGACCAGTGCGGCGACCCGGACGACGTCGGCGGCCTCCTGCTCGAGCGAGTAGTCGCGGGGCGAGGTGGGCGCGGCGGAGTCGGCCTGGCCGCGGCGGCTGATCGCGACCGCGGTCCAGCCGGCCTCGCGGAGGAGCGGCATGAAGGTGCGCCAGTCCTCCTTCGAGCCGGTGTACCCGGGGACGACCAGGACCGTGCCCTTCGACGGCCCGGACGGGACCACGCGGTAGGCGGTGAGCCGCCCGACCGGGAGGTCGACGCCGACGACGTCGACCCCCTCGGGCGTGGGCAGGTGGCCGAAGGGCGGGACGGACGGGAACTCGTGGAGCGTGCTCATGCGAGCAGTGTCCGCCGCGGGTTCGGCACCGCGTCCAGCAGCGCGACCGTGTAGTCGTCCTGCGGGTGCTGCAGCACCTCGGCCGTGCGGCCGCGCTCGACCACGGCGCCGTCGTGCAGCACCATGACGTCGTCGGTGATGAGGCGCGCGCTGAGCAGGTCGTGCGTGATGTAGAGGAGCGAGACGCCCCACTGCTCCCGCAGGTCCTCGAGCAGCGCGAGCACGCCGGCGCGCAGCGTGACGTCGAGCATCGAGACGGGCTCGTCGGCGATGATCACCTGCGGGTCGCTCGCGAGCGCCCGGGCGATGACCACGCGCTGCCGCTGCCCGCCGGAGAGCTGGTGCGGGAGCTTCTGCGCGAACTGCTCGACGGGCGTCAGGCCCACGGTCTCGAGGATCTCGAGCATCCGGCGCCGGGCGTCCCGGCCGCGGAGCCCGGTGTAGTTCGCGATCGGCCGGGACAGCGTGTACTCGACCGTGTGCAGCGGGTTGAGCGCCGCGTACGGGTCCTGGAACACCATCTGCACCTCGGAACGCAGGTCCTTCAGGCCGCGCCTGCCGAGCTTCGCCACGTCGGTGTCGCCGAACCGGACCGTGCCGCTGGTGGGCTGCTCGACGCCGGTCAGCATCTTCGCGATCGTCGACTTGCCCGAGCCGGACTGGCCGACGAGGGCGAGCGACTGCCCGGGCTCGAGCGTGAACGACACGTCGCGCACGGCCTGCACGGGCTGCTCGCCCCGACGGGGTGCCGGGTAGGTCTTCACGAGGTGCTCGACCACGATCGGGTTCTTCGCCGCGGAGCGCTCGCGCGACCCGACCGTGCTGAACGACGACGTCGTCTCCTGCCGCGTGGCCGACGGGTCGCGCAGGGAGCGGTCGGGGAAGCCCGGCAGGCTCACGACCTCCGCACGCGGGTCGGCGTAGTGCGACAGGAGCATCTTCGTGTAGTCGTCCTGCGGGTCGCGGAGGACCTCGAGCGAGCGGCCGTCCTCGACGATCCGCCCCTCGTGCATGACGAGCACGCGCTCGGTCGCCTCGAGCACGATGCCGAGGTCGTGACTGATGAGGACCGCGGTGAACCCCTCGGACCGCTGCAGCTCGATGATGGTGTCCATCACGGCGTGCTGCACGAGGACGTCGAGGGCCGTGGTCGGCTCGTCGAACACCATGAGCTGCGGCTCGAGGGACAGCGCGAGGGCGATCGACACGCGCTGGCGCATGCCGCCGGAGAGCTCCCCCGGGTAGCGCGCGAGCATCGACTCCGGCAGCTTCACCTTGCCGACGAGTTCGCGCATCCGGGCGTCCCAGCGCTCCCGCGGCACGTGGCCGTGAGCCTTGAAGACGTCGACGAAGTGGTTCCGGACGGTCCGCACCGGGTTGAGCGCGTTCATGCCGGACTGCAGCACCATCGCGAAGCCGCCCTGGCGCTGCTGGCGCAGCGCCTCGGCGTCGAGGTCGCGGATGTCGCTCCCGGCGAAGACGATGCTGCCGCCGTTCGTGCGCGCCGGCGGCTTCTGCAGCCGGGTGAGCGCGTAGCCGAGGGTCGACTTGCCCGAGCCGGACTCACCGACCAGGCCGACGAACTCGCCCTTGCGCAGGCTGAACGAGACGTGGTCGACGGCCTGGACGGCCGTCTGGCCGGCCGACTCGTAGACGACCGACAGGTCGCGCACGTCGAGCAGGACGTCCTGCGTGGCGTTGGTGGCGTCGGACGGGAGGCGCGTGGCGGCGCCGCCACGGGCCTCCAGGCCGTCGCCGGTCACGTCGGGTGTCTGGCCGCTCATGCTGCTGCCTCCTTCTTGCGGCGCGCGCCCTCGCGCAGTCGCGGGTTGGACACGGCGTCGACGCCGAAGTTGATGAGGGTGAGGCTCATCGCCAGGAGGGCGATGCAGAGACCGGGGGCGAACAGCAGGACCCACTGGCCGGTGAGCAGCGCGTTCGAGTTCTGCGCCCAGTAGAGGATCGTGCCCCAGCTGACGATCGAGGAGTCGCCGAGTCCGAGGAACTCGAGGCCCGCCTCGGCGAGGATCGCGCTCGTCGCGGCGCCGAAGAAGCTGCCGACGATGAGGCTCGTCATGTTCGGCAGGATCTCGCGGAACACGATGCGGGTCGCGCCCTCGCCGGAGAACTGCGCGGCGGTCACGAAGTCACGGCTGCGGAGCGACTGCGTCTGGGAGCGGAGCACGCGTGCACCCCATGCCCAGCCGGTGACGACGATCACCGCGATGATGACCGCGATGCCGCCGTTCTGGAGGTACGCCGCGATCACGATCATCAGGGGCAGGCCCGGGATGACGAGGAACAGGTTCACGACGAACCCGATGACCTCGGCGACCCAGCCGCGGATGTAGCCCCAGCTCAGGCCGATCGCGACGGCGACGAACGTGGACAGGAAGCCCGCGACCGCACCGACGAGCACCGAGACCCGGGCGCCGTAGATGATCTGGGAGAGGACGTCCTCGCCGGCGGCGGTCGTGCCCATCCAGTGCGCCCAGCTGGCGTCGGCGTTGCGGGCGAAGCCGTTCTGGCTCGCGCCGTACGGGGCGAGGAGCGGAGCGGCGATCGCGACCAGGACGAAGAAGCCGAGGATGCAGATGCCGACGCGGGCCTTGGTGTTGCTCCAGACGACGCCGAACTGGCGGCCGACGGACTTCCACCTGGAGGGAGCCTGCTGTTCCGGCCCGTCCTGTGTGCGTACTGCGACGGTTGTGTCGGGTGTGCGCGTGTTGGTCATCGGCGCGTCCTCGGGTGGTTGTCGTCGGCGCAGCACGCCGCCTTCGTGAGGTTGTTGGTCATCGGCGCGTCCTCGGGTGGTTGTCGTCGGCGCAGCACGCCGCCTTCGTGAGGTTGTTGGTCATCGGCGCGTCCTCGGGTCCAGGACGCCGTACAGGACGTCCACGATGAAGTTGGCGATGAGCACCGACACGGTGATCATCAGGAAGAGGGCCTGCATGAGCGGGTAGTCCTGCCCGATCACGGCGTTGAACAGCAGGTAGCCGATGCCCGGGTAGCCGAACACCTGCTCGACCAGGACCGAGCCGCCGACGACACCGCCGAGGGCCAGGCCGAAGCCGGTCAGGTTCGGCAGGATCGCGTTCCGTGCGGCGTACCGGATCGCGACCGTGCGGCCGCGGAGACCGTTCGCCTCGGCGAAGGTGACGTAGTCGTCGCCGAGGGTGTTGATCATGGCGTTGCGCATGCCGATGATCCAGCCGCCGAGGCTCGTGACCAGGATCGTCACCGCCGGGAGGATCGCGTGCCGGAGCACGTCGCCGACGTACTCGCCGTTCCAACCGGGGGTGCTCGTCGCCGAGGACGCCCCGGTGGTCGGGAACCAGTGCAGGACGTAGCCGAGGAAGAACAGCAGCAGGAGCGCCGTCCAGAAGTACGGGAACGTCGACATGAACGAGCCGGAGAGCGTCGGGAGCGAGTCGAGCCAGGTGCCGCGCTTCCAGGCCGCCGCGACGCCGATCAGCGTGCCGATCACGAACGCGAGGATCGTGACCGTGCCGACGAGGACGAGCGTGTACGGCAGGGCCCGGCCGACGAGGTCACCGACGGGCTGCGGGTAGAACGTGTAGCTCGTGCCGAAGTCGAGGGTGACGACCTGGTGCAGGTAGCTGACGTACTGGTCCCAGAGGTTGCCGCTGGGGACGCCGAGCTGGGCCTCGATGGCCTTCTTGGTCGCGTCGGTGACGGGACCGTTCTGGCTGAGCTTGGCGAGTGCGGCGTCCGAGGGGCTGCCCGGCATGAGGCGCGGGAGCACGAAGTTCAGCGTGACCGCGGCCCACAGGGTGAGGACGAAGAGGACGAGTTTCTGGAGGACGTACTTCACTTGCCTGCCTCCGTCTGCTGCGTCTTCTGGCGCTGTTCGTCGAGGATCGCCTTGCCGGCCGCGCTGTCACGGAGCCGGAGCTTCGTGAAGATGAGCAGCGGGGCGGAGTCGTAGTTCTGCGGCGCCATGTACGGGTCCTCGGCACTCGGCCAGCCGACGAACTTCGCGTCGCTGAACAGTCCCCAGAGCCCGCCGTAGTACATGCCGATCACGGGCAGTTCGTCGTACACGATCCGCTGCAGCTGGTCGAGGATCCGCTGTTGCTCGGCCCGGTCGGTCGTGCCCCGGTACTCGTCGAGGAGCTTCTGGGTGTCCGCGTCGCGGTAGCGCTCGAAGTTGTTCACCGTCGACTTGCCGACCGGTTGGTAGAAGTCGCTCGACAGCAGCGAGTTGTAGGCCTGGAACACGTCGCCGTTGCCCATGCCGCCCATCGCCATGTCGAACTTGCCGTTGTTGATGTTCTGCTGGTACCCGGCGGGCTGCGGCGCCTGCAGGTTCACCTTGATGCCGATCTTCCCGAGGTCGCGCTGGACCTGCTGGGCGGCGCGGAGCCAGTCCGAGTACCCGTTCGCGGTCATCAGGTTGATCTCGAGCTGCTTGCCGTCCTTGACGAGCTTGCCGCCCTGCTGGGTGTAGCCGGACTTCGCGAACTCGGCGAGGGACCGTTCGGTGTCCTGCGTGATCAGGCCCTTGTCCGGGATCGACGGGTCGAGGAACTGCTCCTGGTTCGGCAGGATCAGGCCGGTCTGCCCCGCGGCACTGAGGTTGCCCTCGGACGCCGTCTCGGCGATGTCGTCGCGGTTCAGCGCGTACGAGATGCCCTTGCGGACGTTGACGTCGTCGTACGGCGCCTTCGTCAGGTTCGGGATGAGGCCGATGACGCCGCCGGCCGGGAACCACCACTTGTTGGTGTCGGCGGCCGCGCCCCAGGTGCCCTTGACGTCGGAGATGAACGAGTACGCCCAGTCGTAGCCGCGTGTGACGGTGTCGAGCTGCGTGTTCGTCGCCGGCAGGACGAGGTGCTCGATCGCGATCTTGTCGGCCTGCCAGTACCGCGGGTTCTTGTCCATCGAGTACTGCTGGTCGGAGTAGTTGCCGAGCACGAACGGGCCGGTGCCGACCGGGTTCGGGTCGCGCCACGTGACGGGGTCCTTCACCCCGCCGTAGTGCCGCTCGCCGAGGATGTACGTCGCGCCGATGATGTTCAGGCTCGGCACGTCCTCTCCCTTGAGGTGGAAGACGACGTGGTCACCGTCCCGCTCGATGCGGTCGATGTGCTGCCAGGCGCCCTTGACGTCCATCGCGGGGAACTTCTTGAGCAGGTCGAACGTGAAGACGACGTCCTTCGCGCTGAAGGGCGTGCCGTCGGACCACTCGACGCCCTTCCGGATCGTCATGTCGATCGTCCGCGCGTCCGGGAGGTCCCAGGAGCTCGCGAGCCACGGGGTGCCCTTGCCGTCGAGCGGGTTGATCTCGATGAGCGGCTCGTACATCCACTTGCTCGCGGTGCGGGCGTTCGAGATGTACGGGTTGAAGTTGCGGTCGAACAGCGGGTTGCCGCGGTCCGCGTTGATGAGCATCGTGTCCTTGCCGATGCTCGGGTCCGGTTGGGACCGGACCTGGATGCTGCAGCCGGTGGCGGCGAGGGCCACGACGGCGATGCCGGCGAGCGCGGCCGTCAGGCGTCCGCGACGGCGGCGGCGCTGTGGGGGAAGCGTCATTGCTCGGTCGACCTCCGTGTCGAGTGGGTACGTGGTCAATGTATGCGCTTACATGGCGCGATGCAAGCGAGCGCGTTGTTTCCCGGGGCGGCACGGCGCGTGCGGCGCGGACGCCCCTCAGACGGACGGCGGGCAGCTCTCGCGCAGCAGGACCTCGACCGGCAGTCGCACGGCGCGCGGTGGCCCGTCGCGGTGCTCCAGGCGGTCCACGATCGCGCGGACCGCAGCGCGACCGAGCTCCGCCATCGGCTGGTGCACGGTCGTCAGGCGGGGCGAGGAGAACCGTCCCGCGTCGATGCCGTCGAACCCCGTGACGACGAGTTCGTCGGGGACCCGCACGCCCCGCGCCGCCGCCGCGTCGAGCACACCGAGCGCCGACTGGTCGTTCGAGCAGACGATCGCGCGCGGCACCTCGGGTCCGTCGAGCAGACCGACGGCGAGTTCCCGCGCCCGCACCCGTCCGAAGTCACCGTGCACGACGCGCACCGAGGATGCGGGCAGGTCGTGGTCGGCCAGGGCCTGCCGGAAGCCCGCCGACCGCTCGATGTCGTCCGGGGAGTCGATCGGTCCGGCGAGGTAGGCGATCGACCGGATGCCGAGCCGGCCGATGACGTGCGACGCGACCGTGCGCATGCCGGCGGTGTTGTCGACGCTCACCGAGTCGAAGCCGTGCGAACGCCGGTCGTCGGCGAGCACCACGACCGGGATCCGGCGGGCGACGTGGTCGAGCAGCTCGTCCGGCACCGTCTGGGCCATGACCGCGAGCCCGTCGACCCGACCGGCGACGTCGTTCACGACGACGTCGCGGGACGGTCCACGCCCGGCGGCGACCATGAGCGCCAGCCCGCGCTGCCACGCCTCGACCTCGGCGCCGCGGAGGACCTCGTCGAAGTACAGGGCGGACGCGGTCGGCTGCGTGACGTGCCGCCGGTCGTCGACCACGCGCACGCCGCCGTCGGTGACGAGGTCGGGCCGTTCGTCCGGCACGACGTCGAACCCGGGCAGCAGGAGACCGACCACGCCGGTCCGCTTGCCGGCCAGGGCTCGGGCGTTGCCGGACGGGACGTAGCCGAGCGTGCGGATCGCCGCCTGGACCCGGTCGCGGGTGCCCTCGCGGACCGCGTCGGGCGTGCGGAGCACGCGCGAGACCGTGGCGATCGAGACGCCGGCCTCGGACGCGACGTCGTAGACCGTGGGCGGCGCCGTGCGCTGCGGACCCATGCCGCGCCTCCCGTCCGTCCTCCGTGACCGAGCCGCGCCCCTGCGCGGACGGACCATCCTAGGCACGGCCGCGGCGGTGGCTCCTCCACAGGTGGGCGGAAGTGCTTGCGTCCACAGGTGCCCGGAAGTGCTTGCGCTCCGCGGACAGGGCGCGGCACACTGATGCGACCTCAGTACGTCCCGTGAGGAAGCGCATCAGCAGGCCGGGGGCCTGCACCACCCGATGCCCACGCACACAGGAGGAAACATGTCACAGTCGACGCGTTCCGGCAGCAAGCACGCCATCCGACTCACCACGGACGAGGCCGAGGTGCGCGACGCGCTGCTCGACCACACCGACCACGGTGCCGCGTGGGCCGTGGAGGACCTCGAGGGGACGGACTCGGTCAGCGGTCCCTGAGCGACGGCGGGGCCTCCGGGTCCGCTCCCGCCCCGGGAACCGTCTCGGCCTCCAGCGCGGAGCCGATGATCGCCATGCCCGCTCCCCGTAGACGGCGCCGCTCCTGGGCGATGAACGTCAGGAGCCGCTCGTTCGTCCCGGCGACGTGCGCCGCGAGCATCTCGGCGGCACGGTCGGCGTCGCCCGCGCGGACCGCGTCGAGGATCGCGCTGTGCTCCTCCCACGCGGCCTCGCGGGCCTCGGCGGTGCGGACCTCGATCCAGCGCGTGCGCTCGAGCCGCGTGAGCGCGTCGGCGATGGCGTCGGTGACGAACCGGTTGCCGCCCAGCGCGGCGAGGTCGAGGTGGAACGTCGAGCCCATGCGGATGCCGGCCTCGCGGTCCGGTGTGCTGCGGAGCTGGTCGAGGTGCGCGCGGACCTCGTCGAGCTGGTCTGCCGAGGCACGCTCGACCGCCAGACGCGCGGCCGCGGGCTCGAGCACACCACGGAGCTCGGCGAGCGAGGCGATCTCGTCGAGGTCGATCGGCGTCACCGTCCACGAGCGGCCCTCGTGCAGGATGAGTCCCTCGCGCTCGAGCCGCGACAGGGCCGCCCGCACCGGGGTCCGCGAGGCGTGGAAGCGCCCCTCGAGCCCACGCTCGGAGATGCGCTCGCCCGGGGCGATGTCGAGGGTGAGGATGGCCTCGCGCAGGTTGTCGTAGAGCTGGGTCGTCTGGGACACCGGGGCGGCGTCGGACGTCGCCGCGTCGGCCGTCGTTGCGTCGGTGTCGGTCACGGCAGACGAGCCTAGTGCGTTCCGCCACGATTGGTATACCGTCGCGGTGTACCGACTGGTACCGTCCCGGAACGACAGGCTGCACCGATGACCACACCCCGCCGCGCGTGGACGATGCTCGCCCTCGGGGTCGCCGCACAGGCCGCGGGCACCCTCGTGGTCTCGGCGCCGGCGCTCCTCATCCCGCACCTGCTCGCGCAGGGCATGCCGCTCGCCTCCGCCGGACTGTTCGCGGCGGCGCCGACGGTCGGCCTCGTGCTCACGCTCATCGCCTGGGGCGCGGTGACCGACCGGGTCGGCGAACGGGTCGTGATCGCCGGCGGCCTCGCGCTGACCACGCTCACCGTCGTGGCCGCCTGGCTGTCCGCGGGCGACCCCGTGCTGCTCGGGGCGGCGTTCCTCGCGGCCGGGATGACGAGCGCGTCCACGAACGCCGCCAGCGGCCGGGTCGTGGTCGGGTGGTTCCCGAAGGAGCGGCGCGGCCTGGCGATGGGCATCCGGCAGATGTCGCAGCCGCTCGGGGTCACCCTCGCGGCGGTCACGGTCCCGCAGCTCGCGGAGGGGTCCGGCATCCGGGCCGCGCTCGTGCTGCCGTTCGTCCTGTGCGCCGTGCTCACCGTGCTGTGCGCCGTGGGGATCGTCGACCCGCCGCGTCCCGCACGAGCCGCGGCACCGGCGCGTCCGCTCGGTGCGGGGCCCGGCCTGCGATCGGAGGCGCCGGCGAACCCGTACCGGTCGTCCGGGTTCCTGTGGCGGGTGCACGCGGTGTCGGTGCTGCTCGTGGTGCCCCAGTTCACGCTGTCGACCTACGGGCTGGTGTGGCTCGTCGGGCTCGGGTGGTCGACCCCCGCGGCGGGGCTCCTCGTCGGTGCGTCCCAGTTCGTCGGGGCGGTCGGGCGGATCCTCGTCGGGGCGTGGAGCGACCGTGCGGGCTCACGCGTCGGACCGCTCCGGGTGGTCGCGGTGTCGGCAGCGGTGGTGATGGGGGTGATGGCGCTCGTCGACGTGTCGCACTGGGCGGCGGCGGCCGTGTTCCTGCTCGTCGCCACGAGCGTGACCGTGGCGGACAACGGGTTGGCGTACACCTCCGTCGCCGAGGCGGCCGGTCCCGCGTGGTCGGGCCGGGCGCTCGGGACGCAGAACACCGGGCAGTTCCTCGCGGCGAGCGCCGTGGGCCCGGGCGTCGGCGCGCTCGTCGGGGCACTCGGGTTCGCGGCGTCGTTCGGGATCGTCGCCGTGCTGCCCCTGCTCGCGCTCCCGCTGGTGCCGCGCACGGACCGCTCGCACGACTGACGCGCCCGCACCGGCCACCGATCGGACGGGGACGGGCGACCGGGCGCGACCGGCGAGGGCCGAGTGCGCAGGACATGCCGTCGGCGTCCCGCCGGGCGGGCACGGGCGGTCGCCCGGCGGCGCCGAGTGTGACGGAAACGGCACGCTCGGTGCCGCCGGGCCGGCAGGACAGCGGGGCGGCAGGACAGCGGGCGTCAGGCCGGGACGGCGGGGCCGACCGGCCAGCGCAGGAGCGCAGCGGCCGCGGCACCGCCGGGCAGCGACGCCGCGTTCACGAGCACGAGCTCGGCGTCCGTGAGCACCGCCGCCCGCACGAGCGCGCACACGGCGGGTACCGCACCGACCACGGGCGTCCCGGCGGCCTGCTCCGGTGCGGTCGCGACCCACGGGGCGCCGGCGAGCGCCAGGAGCGTGCGGTCCCCGACCGCGACGGCGTCGAGCGCCACGACCGACCCCTGCGCCTGCTGCAGTGCGGACACCACGGAGCCGAGTCCGGTCACCGCGAGGTTGTCGCCGCGGCCGACGTGCGTGCGGAGCAGGTCCTCGAGGTCGTGCCGGCGGGTGGCGATCACCCGGGCGAGGGCGATCTCGACGTGCTCGACGAACGCCTGCCGCGCCGCGTCGTCCGACCGCGGGTCGACGGGCACGGTGGTGACGAGCGCACGCGCCTCGGTGGAGAGCGCCTTGACGAGCAGCTCCCGCGCGGTGACGTCCCCCGCGACGACGACGAGCCCGGGGCGCAGGCGGCGGACGGCCTCGTCCACGGCCCCGGCGACCTCGGCCGAGGTCTGCTTCCAGATCTCCTCGGTGTGGGCCTGCCAGTGCGGCTGCTTCCACCCGGTCCCGGCCTTCGCGTAGTGCAGGGTGTCGGTGCGGCCCTGCACCTGCTGCTCGTCGACGACCGACGGGGCGTGGCCGAGGCGGTAGGCGCGGAGGGTGCCGCCCTCACGGGTGACGTGCACGACCAGGAACGGCAGGTCGATCGGGCGGTGCGCGACGAGCGGCACCAGGTCGGGCACGGCCCCGACACCGATCGCCTCGGCACCGTGCAGGTGCCCGGGGAGCACCTCGCTGAGGACGAGCTCGCCGTCGTGGACGAGCACGTACCGGGCCACCGGCGACGGGACGCCCGGTTCCTGCTCGAACTCGGCGGCGATCGTGTCCACCACGTCGGCGCTCGCGCCCTGGGCACGCAGGGACTCCTCGACCGCCCGGAGCTTCAGGGCCGCCTGCCGCCGGGGGTCCTCGACGTTGCCGGACACGTCGGCGTAGGCCCACGCCCACGTGCCACCGCCCTCCAGCCGCTCCCCCAGGATCCCGTGCAGTTCGCTCGTCGCGTTGGTGGACGTCATGACAGCTCCTCTCGGCGGTGCGCCGGGGCGTCACGAACCCCGACGTGTCGTGTGCGGTCCACCATCCCCCTGCCCGGCCGGGCGTGCGCACGGCTCGGAGCCGACACCCAGCCGGGACGGCTCCGTGCGACCGCCGACCAGTAACCAGCGACCCGTAACCAGCGACCCGTAACCAGCAACCACCGACCACCGACCGGCGCGCCTCCCGGCGCCCCTACCGGCCCAGGTAACGACCAGCCGTGAAAAGCCGTGAACGCCTTCGTGAAAACACAGCGGCGCTCGGTTCCGTGCTCTACTGGCGGAGAACCCGATCCGACGACGAACCGGAGCTCAGGCAATGACGCCAACACCATCTGGACGACAGCTGTCGAGAAGAAACCTGCTCAGCCTCGGGCTCGGCACGGCTGCGGCGGGCTTGCTCGCCGGCTGTGCCGTCCCGGGTTCGACCAACGTGAACAAGGCGGCGGTGATCCCGGCTGCGGCCGGTGGCGAGACCGTGCAGATCACGTACTGGGCGTGGCTCAAGGACCTGCAGAAGGTCTGCGACGTCTGGAACGCGAAGAACCCCCGCATCCAGGTCACCGCGAACTGGATCCCCGGCGGCAACAGCGGCGGGTACCAGAAGATGTACTCCGCGCTCGCGGCCGGCGGCGGTCCGGACATCGGGCAGGTCGAGCTCCGCCAGATCCCCGAGTTCATGCTCGCGAACGGCCTGGTGGACCTGGCCCGCTACGGCGCGAAGGACCTCCGGTCGAAGTACGACGACGCCGCCTGGGCCCAGGTCGAGTTCGTCGACGGCGTCTACGGCATCCCCCAGGACACCGGTCCGATGGGCTTCTACTACCAGACCGCGATCCTCGAGCAGGCCGGCGGCGAACCCCCGACGACGTGGGACGAGTGGAAGGTCCTGGCCGACAAGGTCCGGAAGACCGGCAAGCAGAACTACCTCGAGGTGTTCCCGGTCGCCGACGCGTCGCCCTTCGCCGCGTACGCCCAGCAGGCCGGCGCGCGGTGGTTCAAGGTCGACGGCGACGAGTGGGTGATCGACATGACCGACGACGCCACGCTGCGGGTCGCCGCGTTCTTCGACGGCTGCATCGACGACGGGCTCGTCGACACCTCGGCCGGCGCCTACACCCCCGGCTGGTACGCCGCGTGCGCGAACGGTCGGATCGCCGCCGTCACGAGCGCGAGCTGGGGCGACGCCCTCATCCAGTCCATCCAGGGCGGCGAGGGCAAGTGGAAGGTCGCGCCGATGCAGAAGTGGGACGCGTCCGGGTTCGGCTCGAGCGCGATCGGCGGCTCGAGCGCCGCGGTCCTGGCGAACGCGAAGCACCCGAAGGAGGCGCTCGAGTTCATCACCTGGATGACCACGTCGAAGGAGGGCATCGACGCGATGATCAAGTACTGCGGCATCGGGTGGTCCCCCGCGAAGGACTACATCGGAGCAGCGCGCCAGCAACCGAGCGCGTGGTTCTCCGGGCAGGACTACAACGAGGAGGTCTTCGCCCCCGCGGCGAAGGAGCAGAACATCGACTGGTCGTGGTCCCCCGTGACCCAGTCGGCGTTCACGAGCCTGCAGAACCAGTTCCGGCGCAAGCTCACCGGCGGCCTGAAGCTGACCGACGCCGTCGAGCTCGCCCAGCGGGAGATCGTCCAGTCCTTCAAGGACAAGGGCCTCAGCGTGAGGACGGCACGATGACCGCCACCCAGCCGCGCTCCGGCTACCGCACGAGCACCAGGGCCACGAGCGCCCAGAAGCGCGCCCCGTGGATCCTCCTCGCCCCGTTCCTCGCGCTGTTCGTCCTGACGTTCATCATCCCGATCATCAGCGCGCTGTTCCAGAGCTTCACCACCGTCGACCGCGAGGGGCTCTTCGGCGAGGACGGCGTCACCGGCCGCTTCGCCGGCTTCGACAACTACGCGATCGCGCTGCAGGACTCCGGGTTCGTCGCGTCGATCGGCCGCATGCTCCTGTTCGGCATCGTGCAGGTGCCGGTGATGATCATCGCGTGCACGATCCTCGCGCTCCTGCTCGAGTCGGCGAGCGCCCGCTGGCCGGCGTTCTTCCGCGCGGTCTACTTCATGCCGTACGGCGTCCCGGGCGTCATCGCGACGATCCTGTGGTCGTTCCTGTACGTGCCCGGCCTGTCCCCGATCATCGACCTGCTCCAGGCGGTGGGGCTGCAGCCGGACTTCCTCGGCGCGAACAGCGTGCTGTGGTCGATCGCGAACATCGTCACGTGGACCTACACGGGCTACAACATGCTCATCATCGTGGCGCAGCTGAAGTCCATCCCCGGTGAGGTCTACGAGGCTGCCAAGATGGACGGCGCCGGCCCCTTCCAGGTCGCCTGGCGGATCCAGATCCCGCTCATCGCCCCGGCACTCGTCCTCACGACGGTGTTCTCGATCATCGGCACGCTGCAGCTCTTCGCCGAGCCGCAGATCCTGTCCACGGTCGCCCCGGCGATCGACACCGAGTACACGCCGAACTACGCCGCCTACACGAACGCGTTCGCCTTCAACGAGTACGGCGTCGCGAGTGCGCAGGCCGTGATCATCGCGTTGGCCGCGTTCGTCCTGTCGTTCGCGTTCCTCGCCCTGACGAACCGTCCGCCGAAGCACGAACGCGACCAGGACCGTCGCGCGAAGCGTGACGGCCGGGAGGCGCGGCGCGCCCTCCAGACGCGCGGTACCACCGGCGGGCCCACCCGCCCGGCGACCGGCGTCGCCCACCGCAGCACGACCACGGGAGCCGCCACGGGCCTCCCGGCTGACCGCAAGGGGGCGGAAGCATGACCAGCGAAGCGATCGAGGCACCTGCGACGAAGCAGAACGCCCTCCCGGTCGACACCACGTCGATCACCGCGCACCAGCGGCGCAAGCTCGACCGGACCCCGACCTCGCAGATCGTCGTCACCGCCATCCTGGTGATCGTCGCGGTCTACTTCCTGGTGCCGCTGTACTGGGTCGTGATCGCCGCCACGAAGACGACCGGCGCGCTGTTCGCGACGAACGGGTTCTGGTTCGGCGGCGAGTTCGCCCTGTTCAGCAACATCCAGCAGGTGTTCTCGTACGACGGCGGCATCTTCGTCCGGTGGATCGCGAACAGCGTCCTCTACTCCGGCGTCGGCGCGGTCCTCGCGACCTACTTCGCCGCGGCCGGCGGGTACGCCCTGGCGAAGTACGAGTTCCGCGGCCGCCAGCTCGTGTTCGGCACGATCCTCGGCGGTGTGCTCGTGCCGGGGACCGCGACGGCGCTGCCGCTGTTCCTGCTGTTCTCGACCATGGGCCTGACCGACACGTACTGGAGCGTGCTCATCCCGAGCCTGGTGTCGCCGTTCGGCCTGTTCCTGTGCCGGGTGTACGCGTCGGCATCGGTGGACACGGCACTCCTCGAGCAGGCGCGCATCGACGGCGCCGGCGAGATGCGGATCTTCCACACGATCGTGCTCCGCCAGCTGACGCCGGCGCTCGTCACGGTGTTCCTGTTCCAGGTGGTCGGGATCTGGAACAACTTCTTCCTGCCGCTCATCATGCTGGCAGACCAGAAGCTGTACCCGATCACACTGGGGCTGAACAACTGGCGCGCGCAGGTGGACCGGTTGCCCGAGTTCTACCAGCTCACCACCGGCGGGGTGCTCGTCTCGGTCATCCCGCTCGTCATCGCCATCATCGTCCTGCAGCGCTTCTGGCGCGGGGGCCTCACGGAAGGATCGGTCAAGGGTTGACCATCGCTGCTCACTCGTCCTCCACCCACTCCGCCCCGGAGGCAGCCGCCTCCGACCCCGCCGCGACCGCGCTCGCCGAACTCGCCTCGACGGCACCGGGTTCGGACACCCGGCTCGCCCCGAGGGCGTGGCTCCACACCGACGCCCCGTCCCTGTCGCTCGACGGGGAGTGGGACTTCCGGTGGTCGCCGGTCGCGGACGTCCCGGTGCCGGGGGTGGCCTCGGCGCCGTCCGGAGCGTCGTCGGGGGTGGAGGACGAGTGGGGCAGCATCCCCGTCCCGTCGCACTGGGTCCTGCACGGACACGGTGCGCCGAGCTACACGAACCTGCAGTACCCGTTCCCCATCGACCCGCCGCACCCGCCGGAGGAGAACCCCACCGGTGACCACCGCCGAACGTTCTCGTTGCCGTCGTCGTTCGACGCGGCCGACCGGGTGCTGCTCCGGTTCGACGGGGTCGAGTCGCACGTCCGGGTGTGGCTGAACGGCGAGCTCGTCGGGTGGTCGACCGGGTCGCGCCTGGCCACCGAGTTCGACGTGACCGCACTGCTGGTGCCGGGCGAGAACGAGCTGCTCGTCCGCGTGCACCAGTGGAGTGCGGCCTCGTACCTCGAGGACCAGGACCAGTGGTGGCTGCCGGGCATCTTCCGGTCGGTCACGCTGCTCGCCCGGCCGACCGCGCCCGTCGACGACGTCTTCGTGCGCGCCGGCTGGACCGCGACGCTCGGGGACGCCGCCACCGCCGGCACCGCCGCCTCGGGCCGTCCGTCGACCGGGACCGGCACCATCACGTTCCCGACGCTCGACGCGGCGTTCCCGGTGCGGTTCACCGTGCCCTCGCTCGACGTCGACGTCACGTGGGCCACCGCCGACGACGTCGCACCGATCACGGTCGAGGGCGTCGAGCCGTGGAGCGCCGAGCTCCCGCGGCTGTACGACGCCCAGGTGTCCACCGGCACCGCGGCCGGCGGGCGGACGGGCGGCGAGACCGTGTCGCTGCGCCTCGGCTTCCGCACGGTGCAGATCGTCGGCGACCGGTTCCTGGTGAACGGCGAGCGCGTGGTCTTCCACGGTGTGAACCGGCACGAGACCCACCCCGTCCGCGGCCGGGTGTTCGACGAGGAGCACGCCCGCGCGGACATGGCGCTCATGAAGCGGAACAACGTCAACGCGATCCGCACCTCGCACTACCCGCCGCACCCCCGCGTGCTCGACCTGGCCGACGAGCTCGGGTTCTGGGTCGTGCTCGAGTGCGACCTCGAGACGCACGGCTTCCTGTTCACCGACTGGGTCGGCAACCCCTCCGACGACCCCGCGTGGCGCGACGCCTACCTGGACCGGATCGCCCGCACGGTCGAGCGGGACAAGAACCACGCGTCCATCGTCATGTGGTCGCTCGGCAACGAGTCCGGCACCGGGCGGAACCTCGCCGCGATGGCGCAGTGGGTGCACGACCGCGACGACGAGCGGCCCGTGCACTACGAGGGCGACTACACGGGCGCCTACACCGACGTGTACTCGCGGATGTACCCGACGCTGCAGGAGACCGAGTCGATCGGCGGCGGCCCCGCGACCCCGCTGCTCGGCTGCGGTCCCGCCGAGGCCGCCCGACAGCGGTCGAAGCCGTTCCTGCACTGCGAGTACGTGCACGCGATGGGCAACGGCCCGGGGCAGATCGCCGAGTACGAGGCGCTCGTCGACAAGTACCCGCGCCTGCACGGCGGTTTCGTGTGGGAGTGGCGCGACCACGGGCTGCTCGCCCGGACCGCGTCAGGCGAGGACTACTACGCGTACGGCGGTGACTTCGGCGAGGTCGTGCACGACGGCAACTTCGTGATGGACGGTCTCGTGCTGCCCGACGACACCCCGACCCCGGGTCTGGCCGAGTTCGCCGCGGTCGTCGCGCCGATCCGGTTCTCGGTGTCCGACACCACGCTGCTCGTCGAGAACCGCTTCCACTCGGCGTCGACCGCCGGACTGCGGTTCTGCTGGACGCTCAGCCGGAACGGCGTCGTGGAGTCGTCGGGCCGGTTCGCGCCCGGGGTGGTCGCCGCCCGGCAGTCGGCCACGGTGCCCGTCCCCGACGAGGTCCTCGCCGCCGCGGCCGACACCGCAGCACTCGCCCCCGGCGACGAACTGTGGTTCGACGTGACCGCGGAGCTGGCGGGGCCGACCGCGTGGGCCGACACCGGCCACGTCGTCGCACGCACCCAGCGGCTCGTCGCGAGCCGACCGGGAGACGTACCACGGGCCTCCGGCACCGGGTGGGAGGGCGACCGTCTCGGCGACGGGACCTTCACCGCCCGGGGTGACCTGGTGTCCTGGAAGGGCCACGAGGTCGCCGGACCGCGGCTCGAGCTCTGGCGCGCACCGACCGACAACGACAGCCTCGCCTCGCAGGGCGGCTACGAGACGGCCGACCCGGTGCTCACCCAGGGTGTCGGCGACCCGACCGCGCCGCCCTCGGCCACCCGGTGGCGCGAGCGCGGCCTCGACCGGCTGACGCACCGGCTCGTCGCGGTGACGCGGACCGAGCACGGGCTCGAGCAGCGTGTGCGGGTGGCCGCGGCGAACAGCGGGTGGGGCGTCGACGTCACCCACCGCTGGACCCTGACGGACGCCGGGCTGCTGCTGCAGACCGACGCGGTGCCGTTCGGCGCGTGGGACGTCACCTGGCCCCGGATCGGCGTGCGGTTCGACCTGCCCGCGGCACTGCTCGACGACGAGGCGACCTGGTTCGGCACCGGACCGGCGGAGTCGTACGCCGACTCGTCGCACGCCGCGCGGGTCGGGCGGTTCTCGGCGCCGGTGCGTGCGCTCGGGGTCGAGTACTCGATGCCGCAGGAGACCGGACACCGGCCGTCCCTGCGTGCGCTGTCGGTGGGGCCGTTCACCGTGACCTCCGTCGGGGCGCACCGGGCGGGCTTCACGCTCTCGCCGTGGACCGCGCAGCAACTGACCCGGGCGATGCACCCGTACGAGCTGCCCACGCCGGACCACGCGTACCTGTACCTCGACGCGGCGCAGCACGGGCTGGGGTCGCGGGCGTGCGGGCTCGACGTGCTGCCGGAGCACCAGCTGTGGCCGCAGGCGTTCTCGTGGAGCGTGGTGCTCGGGTAGCGGGGGCGGGCCGCGGGCGCGGCGCGGCCCCG
>NZ_MCIG01000036.1 GCF_001705035.1 Curtobacterium sp. UCD-KPL2560
CCCCCGACCCCCGCACACAGAAGGGCCCCGCACGCGCAGCGTGCGGGGCCCTTCTGTCGGACGGACTAGAAGTCCATGCCACCCGAGGGGTCGCCGGCCGGCATGGCCGATGCCTTCTCGGGCTTGTCGGCGACGACGGCCTCGGTCGTGAGGAACAGACCGGCGATCGACGCAGCGTTCTGCAGCGCCGAGCGCGTGACCTTGGCCGGGTCGATGATGCCCGCGGCGACGAGGTCGACGTACTCGCCGGTCGCAGCGTTCAGGCCGTGGCCCGACTCGAGCTCGCGGACCTTGGCGGCGACGACGCCCGGCTCGAGACCGGCGTTCAGCGCGATCTGCTTGAGCGGTGCGTCGATCGCGACGCGGACGATGTTCGCGCCGGTCGCCTCGTCGCCCTGGAGCTCGAGGGTGTCGAGCACGACGGACGCCTGGATGAGGGCGACGCCACCACCGGCGACGATGCCCTCCTCGACGGCGGCCTTCGCGTTGCGGACGGCGTCCTCGATGCGGTGCTTGCGCTCCTTGAGCTCGACCTCGGTCGCCGCACCCGCCTTGATGACGGCGACGCCGCCGGCGAGCTTGGCGAGACGCTCCTGGAGCTTCTCGCGGTCGTAGTCGGAGTCGGTCGCCTCGATCTCGGAGCGGATCTGACGGACGCGGCCCGCGATCTGCTCGTCGTCGCCGGCGCCCTCGATGATGGTCGTCTCGTCCTTGGTGATGATCACCTTGCGGGCCTTGCCCAGCAGGTCGAGGGTCGCGTTCTCGAGCTTGAGACCGACCTCCTCGGAGATGACCTGGCCACCGGTCAGGATCGCGATGTCCTGCAGCATGGCCTTGCGGCGGTCGCCGAAGCCCGGGGCCTTGACGGCGACGGACTTGAAGATGCCACGGATCTTGTTCACGACGAGGGTCGCGAGCGCTTCGCCGTCGACGTCCTCGGCGATGATGAGGAGCTGCTTGCCCGCCTGGATCACCTTGTCGACGACCGGGAGCAGGTCCTTGATGTTGGAGATCTTCGAGTTGACGATGAGGATGTACGGGTCCTCGAAGACGGCTTCCTGGCGCTCCGGGTCCGTGACGAAGTACTGCGACAGGTAGCCCTTGTCGAAGCGCATGCCCTCGGTCAGCTCGAGCTCGGTGCCGAAGGTGTTCGACTCCTCGACGGTGACGACACCCTCCTTGCCGACCTTGTCGATCGCCTCGGCGATGAGCGCACCGATGGTGGGGTCGGCGGCCGAGATCGACGCGGTCGCGGCGATCTGGTCCTTGGTCTCGATGTCCTTCGCGTTGGCGAGGAGCTGGTCGGAGACGGCGGCGACGGCCTTCTCGATGCCGCGCTTGAGCGACACGGGGTCGGCACCGGCGGCGACGTTGCGGAGGCCCTCGCGGACGAGTGCCTGGGCGAGCACGGTCGCGGTGGTGGTTCCGTCACCGGCGACGTCGTCGGTCTTCTTGGCGACCTCCTTGACGAGCTCCGCGCCGATCTTCTCGTACGGGTCGTCGAGCTCGATCTCCTTGGCGATGGAGACACCGTCGTTCGTGATCGTGGGGGCGCCCCACTTCTTCTCGAGGACGACGTTGCGGCCGCGCGGGCCGAGCGTCACCTTCACGGCGTCGGCCAGGATGTTGAGGCCGCGCTCGAGGCCGCGACGGGCCTCCTCGTCGAAAGCAATGATCTTTGCCATGTGAGTTTCTCGTCCCTCCCGGACGTCGTGCATGGGGGTCGTGCTGGCACTCAGCGTGAGCGAGTGCCAACGCCGATTCTGGCACTCGCGTTGGTCGAGTGCAACACAGTCGGGAGGCGCGGGCCGACTTCCCAGGACACGTTGCGTCGCGAGCACGCGGACGACACCGGCGCGAGCAGGCGGACGACCCCGGCGTGAGCAGGTGGACGGCCCGGCGCGAGCACGCGGACCACCACCCCGCCACGACGGAACGCGCCGCCCCCGAAGGGACGACGCGTTCCGTGGTGGTGCCGGTTCAGGCGGGGCGGACCGACTCGGCCTGCGGCCCCTTCGAGCCGGTGCCGACGTCGAACGTGACCGCCTGCCCCTCCTCGAGGACCTTGTAGCCCGACATGTCGATCGCCGAGTAGTGCACGAACACGTCCTGGCCCCCTCCATCGACGGTGATGAAGCCGAAGCCCTTCTCGGCGTTGAACCACTTCACGGTTCCGTTGGCCATGATCTCTTGCTCCCTGGTGGTGCCGGTGCGAACGACGGGTCGTCGTTGTTGCGGACGACGAGCCGTCGTCTGGCGATGACTCTTGCGGAAGCCACGCACCAGGGCAAGAGGTGTGACGCTCTTCCGCCTCGATTCACCCAGAACGCAACGCGCCGGAAACACGGCGGTCACGAACCGGGCCGTCGGGGCCGCTCAGCCGCGGTAGTCGGCACCCAGGACGACGGACACCCCGGCGTTCGGGAACGCGTCGGACTGCTGCACCGCGGTCACCCCGAGCGTCTTCGCGATGCCGCGTGCCACCGCGGCCTGCGACTCCTCCTGGTAGTAGACGATCGTCGACGCCGTGCCGGTCGTGCCGGCGTCACCCGTCGAGGCGACCTTCCACCCGGCGCCCCGCAGCGCCGTGGCACCGCGGGCCGCGAGACCGCCGGTCGACGTGCCGTTCAGGACGACGACCTTGGTCGTCCCCTGTGCGGCGGGCTCCGCGGCCTCGGGCTCCTGGGAGGCGGACTCCGAGGGCGACTCGGACGGCGACGCCTCCGAGCTCGCGGGGGCGGAGGACGACGCGGCCGGGGCCGGCGACGAGGTCGAGCCGCCGAAGGAGTAGCTGCCGTTCACGAGCGCGAGCGCCAGCACCCCGAGGAGCACGAGCACGCCGGTCGCGAGCGCCGCCCACGCGAAGGCGATCCACCCGCGTCCACGTCGCTGGGCGCCGCGGTGGGCGCCGACACGGGGTCCGTCGTGGACCTCGTCGAAGCGGTCTCGCGGGAATCTCTGGCTCATCGTTCCTCTTCACGGGGATCGGGCGTCGTGGCGGCGGCGACGAAGGACCGCGTGGCCCGCGCACGGGTGCGCGCGTGCCGGAGCCGCTGCAGGCGTCCGACCAGCTGCGGGTCGTACGCGAGGGCTGCGGGGTGGTCGATCACGCGGTTGAGCACCTGGTAGTAGCGCGCCGGCGACATGTCGAACTCGACCCGGATCTCCGCTTCCTTCGTGCGGTCGTGCCGTGCCCGGTCGTGCTCGAACGCGAGCACGTGCTTGTCGAGCTCGCTGAGCTCGTCGGCGGGGAGGGCGGTCACGGCACTTCCGATCACGGTCGGGCAACGGGTCTCGCACATCGTAGGGGTGACCGGCGCGCCGACCCTGGCACCACCCTGGACTGTCGCGGAGGCTGCGTTCAGGCACCGGGTGGGCGGAACCACCGCACGCGGACGCCGAACGGGTCGGAGACACCCAGCGCGACGCCGTCGAGCGAGAGGGTCGCGAAGGCGTCGGGGTCCTCCGGGTCGACGTCGTGCGGCAGCGTCGCCGCCACCCCGTCGAGGATCCCGGTGCGTTCGAGCGTCACCCAGTGCACGCCGCGCTCCCGGAGGCGGTCGACCACCCGCTGCCGACCCGCGCCCGGGACGTACACGAGGGTCCCGGTGGTCAGCACCACCGGTTCACAGCCGTCCGGCAGGGCGTCCAGTGCGCGGTCCAGGTCACCGGGCAGCGTGCCCCGGACCCGGACGGGAGGCACGGCGAGCGCCGCGCGGGCCGCCTCGCGCATCAGGGCGGTCCGGTCCGTCGCCTCGGGCGGGACGGCCTCGACGAGCCGGTCGAACGCGTGCGGCTCCGCGAGGTCGATCGGGTTCGGGTCGAGTGCGACCCGTGCGCCGATGCGGATCGGGGTCGACCGCGGGGCGGGCACGGCACCGGAGACCGTCACGGTGAGGTGCACCGCGGGGTCGGCGACGGCGGTGTGCACCCGGACCGGTGCGCCCGGCTCCCCCGCACCGTCCAGGACGCGGTGGTCGAGCGTGACGCGGTCCGGGATCGAGCACAGGCCCGCCGCGGCCCCCGCGTCGACGAGCCCGAGCGGTCGCGCGGACGCGGCGGCGAGCGCCTGGAGGACCGGGACGACGGGACCGAGCCGCCGCGGGTCGTTGGCCTGCACCGTGGCGGTGGTGAGGGCCGCGACGAACGCGTGGCGGGCCTCCCGTCCGATCGCGCGCAGCGCACCGGGGTCCGACGGGGCGGCGCCGAGCCGCCGCGCGACCGCGAAGACGAGCTCCGGCTGCCGCTGCTGCGGCGGGACCGCGTCGAGCAGCGCGACGAGCGCGTCGTCCACCGACCGCGCCCAGGCGGCGTAGGACGGCGAGGTGCCAGCGATCCGGTCGGCGTACGCGGCGAACCGCTCGCGGGTGCCCGTGCTGCTGCTCGCGCCGGTGCTGCTGCTGGTCCCGTTCACGGGCGGTGCATCCCGACGTGACGGATGCCGGCCTCGTCGTAGGGCGTCCCGAACCGACGGAAGCCGTGCCGCTCGTAGAGACCGGCCACGTACTCCTGGGCGTGCAGCACGAACGGCTCGTGCCCGTGCTCGGCGAGGACCGCGGCGACCAGGCTGCCCGCGATGCCCCGACCGCGGTGGTCGGGGTGCGTGGCGACGCGGCCGATCACCCACGCGGGCGGAGCCGACCCGTCCGGGTGCTGCTCGTCGACCGCGGGCCGGACCAGGCGGAGGTAGCCGAGCACCTCGTGCCCCTCCGCACCGGCGTCCGCTCCGAACCACCAGTGCTCGGTGTCCGCAGCGCGGTCACGCCCGTCGAGGTCCTCGGCGGTGACCCGCTGCTCGAGCGCGAAGACCCGGTTCCGGAGCCGCACGATCCCGTACAGTTCGTCCGTCGTCAGGCGGCTCCAGTGGGCGCGGCGTACGGAATGCTCGGACACCGTCGCGAGTTTACTGAGGTGGTCGCCAGGACCCACGACGGCGACCGGAACGAGGAGGAACACATGGCGTACAACGTCGACAAGTCCGATGCCCAGTGGCGCGAGGAGCTCTCCCCGGACCAGTACGCCGTCCTCCGGCAGGCCGGGACCGAGCGTCCGTGGACGGGCGAGCTGCTCGACGAGGAGCGCGCCGGCGTCTACACGTGTGCGGCGTGCGGCGCGGAGCTGTTCCAGAGCGGCACGAAGTTCGACTCCGGCTGCGGCTGGCCGTCGTTCTACGAGTCGGTCCGCCCGGAGGCCGTGCAGCTCATCGAGGACAAGTCCCTCGGCATGGTCCGCACCGAGGTGCGCTGCGCGAACTGCGGCGGCCACCTGGGCCACGTCTTCCCGGACGGCTTCGGCACCCCGACCGGTGACCGCTACTGCATGAACTCGATCTCGCTGAACTTCTCGGCTGCGGAGTGACCCCGGACGTGCCCCGGTAGAGTGGGCGCGTCAGCCGGCATGGCGCAATTGGTAGCGCACCGTACTTGTAATACGGGGGTTGCGGGTTCGAGACCCGCTGCCGGCCCCAGATCAGTGCTTTAGGTGTAGCCGAAAGTGTAGCCAGCGAGTGACCGACCCCATAACGGGGGTCACACGAACGAACGCCGTACCCGGTTCTCGACTGCTGCCCGTGTCGCTCGCTGCACACGGTGGACGGTGAACGGGTACGCCCGGGACTGATCAGGCGGAGGCGGTGGCGTCCTGAGTTTGGGGTAACCGCGAGTTTCGCACCGCCCCCAAACTTGCCCCAATGTCGGCGGCCGCGGTCACGATGACCGCATGCCAGAGCACCGGTGGGCGCCGCCCGAGCATCAGGACGTCCCGATCTACGCCGCCGAGTCTCTCCCCCTCGAGCAGGTCGGCAGCCCTAAGCCCGTGGACCCGCCGCAGCCTGTCACCGTCCACGACCTCCGGTTCGAGCAGATCGGCGTGCTTGCCGAGGTGAAGGCGTTCGCCGTCGCCCGGTCCGATGTCGCGGTGTTCGTTGAGATCGCGTGGCAGGGTCGGCTGCAGCGCGCGTGGGTGCCGCGGGGCACCGTCACCGTCCGGGCGCTGAAGCCGCGACGGTAGCCGGGTACGACGAAAGACCCCCTCGAGCTCCCGGGTAGGGCGGGCGCCGCAGTCGCGGCGGACATGACTTGATTAAGCTTCAGTGCCCGCTGAGGTAGCCGATTGCTTGCCTAAGCAGCGCCACATCGTCCTGCAGCCACCCGATTCCGACGTTGCATGGGCTGCACAGCAGGCCGCGAACTGCACCTGTCTTGTGGTCATGATCGACCCGCAGGTCGTTGGTCGAACCGCAGATCGCGCAGGCGCCGCCGTGGTCTTCGATGAAGGCCGCCCGTGCTTCCGGATTACGGGAGATCTTCCTCTGCTCTGAGCGGTGAGAAGCATCCACGGCGGCTGGGCGCCTGGGCGGTACGCCGCGCGCACGGCGAAGACGCTCCTTTTCCTGGCGAACCACTTCGCGGCAAATTCCTCGTGTGCCCTTCTTCACCTTGATCGCCGTGAACCCACACGTCCCGCACGTTGCGGTTCGCGCGGTCAGGTCTACTTCCGACAACGGGTGCCGACTGCCATCCACTGCTGCGGGGCCAATGCGCATATCTTGATGATACAGCAAACGCCCCCCTTCCCGGTTGGGAAGGGGGGCGTTTGGCCTGTTCATTCCAAAGGAACCCGAGGGGGTCTCTGTCTTGCTAGAACCTGAGGATCACCTAGGATCAGCGCGTGGGGGAATCTCTCAAGCGCATGCCGCGCCTCGACTCACTGACCGGTCTTCGAGCGTTCGCGGCACTGGCGGTGTTCCTGCACCATGCCACCGCCTACCAGGACTCTCCCGACTGGGCTGGATTCATCACCAACGCCGGCGACGAGGGCGTCTCCTTCTTCTTCATGCTGTCCGGCTTCGTCCTGGCATGGAACGGCCGGACCTCCGACAGCCCGGGCAGCTTCTACCGCCGGCGCGCCGCCCGCATTCTGCCGCTGTACTGGATCGCATGGATCATCGGCGGAGGCTACGCGATCGCAGCGGACAGCCATCGGCTCGCCGACATGCTGCCCTCCGCGTTCCTGTTGCAGAGCTGGTTCCCACAGAAGGACATCCACTTCGCCGGCAACTCCGTCGGCTGGTCCCTCTCCGCCGAGATGTTCTTCTACCTGGTGTTCCCGCTCGTCTTCGTCGGACTCCGCCGGATGAACGCCCGAGCCGTTGCGGCTGTTCTCGTGATCGCACTGATTTTCGTGATCGCGATTCCGCTGACGCTCCGGCCGACCGAGCCCGCTGGCATCGGGTACTGGGCCATCTACCTCTTCCCCGTCACGCGGCTCTTCGAGTTCATCGTCGGCATGTCACTCGCAATGGTCCTGCGGCGCGGGGCGCGTTTCCCGGTGCCCGTCGCTGCGACCGCGATCTTCGCTCTCGTGGCCTCCGTCGCGTCCAACTGGCTGCCCCTCTACGGCCTACTGGTCGCCTCGACGGCGATCCCGTTCGTGCTTCTCCTCGCCAGCGCCGCAGACGCCGACCGCGCGGGAAAGGGCAGCATCTTCGCTTGGAGGCCGATCGTCAAGCTCGGCGAGTGGTCCTTCGCGTTCTACCTCGTGCACCTCGTGGTGCTCCGCGTGGTGATCGCGGTCACGAACCGGACGATCCCGATGCCCTGGTGGGCTACTTCCGCGATCGGGCTCGTAATCGGCGTGGCCGTCGCCGCCGTGCTTTGTGAGTACGTGGAGAAGCCGCTTGAAAAGCGGCTTCGCGGCGACGGCCGGCTGCCCGTTTCCCTCGACGACGGACCTACTGCATCCCGTACCGTGTCCTGAGGGCAGGAACCACTGTCCCGGTGATCTCCGAATCCGTCAGGAGTCGAGGCCAGATCCCGAAGGCAGCGATCTGCGGTGAGTTCCCGCTTCCACCTTGCGATCCGGGACCGATACGCAGCCGCGGCGGAACCGATGTGATAATCGACGCCACGGCAGAAGCTTTCGACGTCGCTCCTCCAGTTCGGAGCGTGAGTCCGCACGCAGCCGTGGTGTCGGCAGGCAGCGTGACCACGGCGGCCGCCATCTGGTTCGCGTCCGGCTTCGGCTGGCTCGTGAACGGGTACTGGATGCCGGTGCCGGAGCTACCGTCGTTCGGTTGAACGACCCAGGTGCTCGTCCCGACGACCATCTTGCGCCCGAGCAGATCGAACACCTTCGCCGCGCCGGACCCGGTGTACCCGAAGACGACGACGACAGTCGCGTCTCCGGTCGGGTATGAGTCAACGCCAACGTCGCCGGCCGCAGAGGCCCAGTCGAGCGAATCGAACTTGTCGAGAGACCCGTACGCCTGCAGCAGTGGGCCCTTCTTCGTTGTCCCGCTGGACACCGTGGTGCCGCCACCAGTGGCCTTGTCAGGCCACGGAGGAGTTACGGCGGTACCGGAAACCACCGCCGCGAACGAGTCGGCTTCGTAGCGGTGCGACAGGCCGAACACGCCGAAAGGTTCGGTCAGAGCGATGGGTGCGGCGGGGTTGTTGATGGCGAGTCCGGGGAGTCGGAGAACGGTTCCCATGTCACGCTCCAATGCTTGCGTAGGTGTAGCGGGCGGTGGTGGGCATGCGGGCGGCGAGCACGCCGAGGGCGAGGTTGCGCGCGACCCATGGCTCAGCTCCGGAGTAGATGTCCTCAGCTGAGTTCAGGTAGGTGTGTCCATCCGTGAATCGGGCTTGCATGTCGAGGCAGCGCTGCAGATGCAGGTCCGCCCATTCGGCCGCTGACGTGGCGACTTGCGAGTCAAGCCCCATGCAGTAGGTCACAACGTCCGCCATTGCCTTGTCCGCCATCCGGCTGGTGCCCCAGTCGTTGCCCTGCGGGTAGAACAGCTCCCACGTTCCCGGCGTGTAGATGGACCGGCCGCCGTACGACACCTGAGCGAGTGCCCGGTAGACCTTCTCGGCGTTCAGCACGAACGCATCTGGGATCCGCTTGCCGGCGTGCGCCCAGAGGACGCCAGCCGACCAGGCGAGCTCCGGTGATGAGCACATGTAGTCCGGGTGCAGCCGGTCATGGTTGACGATTGAGCCGTCCTGGTTCACGTTCCACCCGTCGAACGTTGTCGTGAGGTTCACGCCTTGGACGGTTCGGTCGGTCAGGATGTCGCTCGGCACCGTGCCGGCTGAGAGGAGCCATCGGTACGCCGCGGACTGCCAAGCCGCCGCGTTCGTGGCCGTCGGGTAGTGCGCAGAGGCCCACGCGAGGAATCCGCCCATCCAGGCGTTCTCCTCCGACTTCGAGTCGCCCGGCGTGATGACTGTTCCGTCGTACCGAGTCCAGTAGGGGATGACGCCCGTTCCGAGGCCGCCGTTGTAGCCGTTGATGACGAAGGTGGCCTCGACAGGAACGAGCGCATTGAGGTACCCCTGCGTCTCCGGATCAATGTCCGCGCCCATCATCCAGGCTGCGGCGTCGAGCATCTGCGCCCAGGCGGACGACTGCCAGTACCGGCCCCATCCTCCGGTGGTGGTGGCCTGGTGCGCCTTCGCGATGCCCTTGATGACGCGAAGTACCGAGGTCTTCGCGTCAGCCAACGCGACGCCGGTGACGGTGGCGTCATACGTGCCGGTGAAGATCAGAGCGGCCACGGAGAAGGCGGCAGCGCAAGGGTGTCGGACCTTTGCCTCATCGGTACTCGCGCCCGTCGCGCCGACATCGGTGGGGGTGATCGCGGCGGTCCCAGGGAACCGGCCAGGAATCCACGTGCCCAGCATGAACTTCGCAGCGGTGTTCGTTGCGGCCAGGAGCTTCGCATCCGTAGCGCTCGGCAGGCGACGAAGCATCCGAGGGATCTTCTTTGGAGTCGCCGCGTCGAGGCGGGGTACGAGCCGCGCCACGACCGGAGCAGTAAAGGTGCCGTCCGATCCATACTGCGCGTCCAGAATGATGCGCCCATCGGCGTCTGTCAGGGCTACCCCCGGCGCGTACGTAGACGATGCCGACGGCATGCTGCCGGCCGATGCCACAGCTTTCGCCATACGGGCCGTCGGGTTCCCGGCTTCGTCGACTTCGAGAGCGGTTCGCCTGCCGGAGCTGTCCGCGAGGCTGAATGCTGCGTCACGGTCGAACGTCTCCACGGCGCTTGGGACCTGTCGACCTGCGAGTGCCGTGTCGACTGCAGAAGCGGCGGAGGATGCCACGGTGGGGTCGGCCGCGATCGCATCAGCGACCTGCTTCGGTACTGCGGCTTCAACGCCGTCCTGCACGGCGACCGTGACAGCCGCACGAGACTCCGAGGACGACGACCGGAGGTAAGCCGCGACGGCGGCATCGTTCTCGACAGCGTTGACGCCCGGAAGGCCCGGGTCACCCTGCGGTCCGGTGTCGCCCTTGCTGAGTGCCGGCAGCTGCTCGGCAGGTGTTACACCGTCACCGATCTTGTATGTGGTGACCGCTCCGTCTGCGCCGGTGACGCCAATGGGTTCGCCGTTTGCAGGGACGACGCCCGTCCAGTTCGCGAGCGTGTCCCGGCGCACACGAATCTGCTTGTAGTCGGCCATGCTTCCTGCTCTCAGTCGTGCGCCGCAGCGCAATAGATGATGGGGCCGGTCACACCGGCGGTGGCGGAGGCGGCGGGGCGTCCTCACGGAGCCGCTTCAGCGCCGCCCCACCGAACGTGTCGTCGAGGTCCTGCTCGGTGAGGAGCTCGCGGACGTGCTCGTCGAGGAGCGGCGTGCCCGTGCCGAGAAGCGCCCGGACCTCGCGGTAGAACTCGCGGAACGCTTCCTTGATGAGCGTGTACTTCTCGGACACCTTCGCGAGGGCGCCCTCGAGGACCGCGATGCGGCGGTCCTGCCAGTCCATGCGACCCTCAGCCCATGTCCGGAACTCCCGGAACGTGTCGAGGCTCACCCGGTCCGTTTCGGTCGCCGCGGCCTGCAGCTCCGCCGGGGACGACTTGCTGGCGCGGATCTGCGCGACCTTCACCGTCGCCCACGCTGCGGAAGTCGGCGCGACGACGCCGACGATCAGCGTCACGATCAGGCCCGCGTTCACCGCGGAGCTCCTCGCCAGCGGTTCCGCTTCGCGTCCTTCGTCACGTCGAGGATCCTCCAGACGAGCACGGGGACGAGCGCGACCGGGATGAACCCGACAGCGGACCGGCCGAGGTCGTCGGTCGCGATACCCGCCCAGATCAGCGCGCCGCCGTAGACGGTCAGCATCGCGGCGAGGACCGCCTTGCCGGTCCGCTCGACTCGCCAGAGGCGCGCGGGGAACGCGAGCCCGACGAGGCAGCCGAGCGCGGCGGCGCCGAGCGCAGCGGACCAGACCTCGGCGTAGAGCGGGTCGAAGACGTCGCGGAGCGCCGGGATCCCCGACAGGAACCCGCCGAGGCCGAACAGCACGAGCGCGACGTCGACCGTGGGCAGCGCCACCCGGAGGAGACCGCGCACGCGATCGTCGGAGCCGCTGATCGCGCCGGGCCCCCAGATCGATGCGGCGAGCAGCCTGCCCGGCACGGACGTGCCACGGCTCACGGCGTCGTCACCGCGGGCTCGGAGCCGACGATCGCGGGGTCACCGTCGGACACCTTGTGCGGGTCGACGACGACGGTGCCCGAAAGGACGCTCGAGCTGAGCGTCGAGCCGGCGTCGATGACCTTCGCGGCGTCGACCCGGATCTGCACGCCGACCTCCGTCGCGACCGCCTTGAGCGCCGCGGTAAGGAACAGGAGGAAGGTCGTCTGCGTGAAGTGCCCGTCCGGGACGTAGGCGACGAGCGCGGAGACGATGGCTCCGACGATGGCCGCGCCGGTCTTCGCCGCTCCGGCCCACCGGCCCGGGACGAGCTTGAGCCAGAAGTCCGACCCGATGGTGGCGAGCAGGATGAGCAGCTGCGTGATCGTCTGCCAGCCGAGCAGCGAGGTGCCCGCCTGTGACGCGACGAGGAGCACGCCGACGACGAGCACTCCGAGCGGGAGCAGGGCGGTGGTGTAGCGCTGGAACATGGCAGGCCTCCTAGGCGTGCAGGGCCGCGCCGAACGCGGCCAGGTTGTCGGTGAGGGAGACGGTGGTGTCGTAGCCGCGCTTGCCGAGCTTCCACACCTGCGCCGGCAGCGACTCGGCCGTCAGCGGGACGAGGAGCACCCGGTTGAACGAGAGGTAGACGGTGCCGTCGCCGTTCGCGTCCTTGACGAGCTCGTACGTGTCCGGGCGGGCCGAGATGTCGACGCCGAACGCGGTGAGGCTGCGCACGACCTGCACCTTCGCCACGTCCTCGCCGAACTGCTTCCCGACCCAGTACGCGACGTCCGCGAAGTCGGCCGCCGTCAGCGGGCGGCGCTCCATCCGGTCGCGGGACATCCACACGGTGCCGGACGTGTCCCCGTCCTGCTTGACGAGCTCGATGCTGGGCATGTCGTCCTCCTGGACGCTCGTGGCCGCCGGGCGGCCGGTGATGGTGTTCGTGATCGCTCCGGACGAGGCGGCCGGGCGCACGAGCGCCGCGGTGAGGGTGACGCGCTTCGTGACGCGGGCGGCGGACCACTCCTGGTGCCAGGGCTCTCCGAAGCCGGTTCCGGTGTTCGTCCACCCGTACTTCGCGGACACGCGGACCCAGACCCGGTGATTCGCCGACGTGAACGATGTGTCGATGCCGGACCAGAGGTCGGCCGCGCCGCCGTTCCCGTGCGGGCTCGTCGCCGGTACCGCGGCGGTCGCGGCACCGGCGTTCTTCGCCCACCGCTTCCCGTTCCACCAGACGCCGCCGGACGCGACGACGTGGTAGCGGGCGTTGAAGTAGTCGATCTGCGTCGCGAGCGGCCGGTAGCCCTCGGCGAGGACGAGCTTCTGCCCGGTCTCCTGCCGGAACTCGGCCGCCGCGGCGAGCAGGTACGGCAGCACCGCGACGGCGACGCGCTGCACCCCGATCGTGGTGATGTCCGCCGTGTTCGGGACGACGACGAGCTCGGCGTCGGAGAGCTGACCGTTCGCGCTCATGCGAGCTTCACCACCCGGATCGTCCCCCGCACGTCCGGCGTGCCGCCGCCGGTCTTCAGCAGCGAGAAGCCGACCGAGCCGGCCGAGGTCTGCAGCAGCACACCCGTGGCCGTCGTCGAGTCCTCACCCGTGCCGACCGTCGCGCGGGCCACGCGGCCGCCGCCGGAGTCGCTGATCTGCACGAAGCCGCTACGGCCGGTGCCGACCGCGGCGACGCCCATGCCGACGTCCCAGCTGATCAGGTACACGCCCACCGCGAGCACGAGCGACCCGTCGGACGCGATCGAGGCCCACGATGCGTTCTTCGTCAGCGTCGGCACGGGCGTGATCAGTCCCGCGTTCGGGTACGAACGGTCCGGCAGGCCGCTGATCAGGGTCGAGAAGGTCGCGTACGCCTCCTCGCCCACCCACGTCGACGGGAGCGCCGTGCACACGTACACCTTCCGGGTGTCGAGGGCGCGAGCCTGACGGCCCACCCAGTTCCCCGACTGCGGCAGCTTCGTCGCGTCATCGACGGTGAAATCGATCAGGTCGTCGAAGTGCTTCGCGACCTCGGTGATCTGCGCGGGACCGTCCATCTTGTCCGTGTTCGCGACTGTCGGGTACCCGGTCTTGCCTGCCATCAGCTGCTCCCGTAGGTGATCTCGAGGGCGCCGCTGTTCCGCTGCCCTGCTGGCGAATAGATGTGGATGCCGCCGTGCGCCGTCGCAATGCCGCGACGCTCACCACGGGCGAGGATCCCGGCCCACTCGACGGGCAGGGTCTTCCACCCGGTCCCGCCGCCCTCCGGCGGCTGGTAAACGTGGTCGACGACGAGCTGCCCGGTCTTCGCGTCCAACGAGTGAAGGCCGAACCGCGGCGGGTTGCCGCGCGAGGAGACCGCGTCGACGTAGATCCGGATCCCGGTGCAGTTCGCGTTGTCGGGGATGGTGTTCGCCATCTGGCCGCCGTAGAGGAACGCGCCGAGCGTCGAGTCTCCGCAGTACACCTGCGCCGTCCAGAACGACCCGGCGCCCGTCAGCCCGGACCCGTTCTGCGTGCCCGAGTCCGTCGCGTTGAACACGACCGGCTGCGGCGCCCCACCGTCCGGCGGGCGGATCACCGGCGGGTCCGGGATCAGGTCGTCGTGGGTGACCGGGTCGGCGGAGAGGACGCCGACGACGGAGCCGCCGCCGTCCCACTGGATCAGCACCCGCTGCCCGGCCACGAGCTCGAGCTCTGTGTTCGCGAGCGAGTACACGGCGTCGTCGTCCGCCTTCACCGACACCAGGCCGCCGGCGGGCGCCGACTGTACGACGCCGAGCGCGGGCCGAGGCACAGGGCCGAGGCACATTGGCTTCGCGCCGAGGAACCCAACCCAGCACTCGCGCTGCGGGACCGGTGACACACCAGCCATCGGCATCCAGTAGGTCGATCCGCGCAGATTCACTTGCGCCTCAAGCGTCTCCCACCGCACCGCAACACACGTGCCACGCTGATAGTCGGACATGCCCTGGCTGAGACCCGCAAGCTGCACCGCCTGCGCCTCCGCGGCCGTCACGCGACACCAGCAACCGTCAGCGACAACGACATCGAGGCGGTCGCATCGTTCGAGAACGTCATCTTCGCCACCTCGCCTCGCACCTTCCGGCCGGCGACCTCGTCGACAACTTCGATGAAGTCGCCGAGCTCCAGATCGGGACGCGGGAGGCACGTCACTTCCACGCTGCGGGACTGCTGCGTTGACACTCGCGCGAGGACCGTCTCAGCGGCCTTCGCGGCCTTCGCTGCCGTGTCCATCAGCGGAGACGAGTACGCGTACGTCCGCGGGCCCAGCGGCGACGTGACCGACAGCGGATTCGACGGGTCGTCGATCTGCGCGACGGCGATGATCGTCGCGTCGTTCGGGTTCGACACCTTCACCCGGTTGTAGAGCGCGTTCGACATGCCGTCCGACAGCGTCAACGTTCCACGCACCGTCGCGACCGCCTGTGTGGCCGTCAGCCACCCGTCCTTTGCACGAGCGGTCAGCGCGCCCTCACGGGTGATGTGTGGTTCCCCGCCGAGGTTCGACAGCAGTTGCGCGATCGCGTCCAGCCGGCCCTGGTACGTCAGCCCAGACGGGAGCGGCTGGTCAGGCAGAGACCGGATGATCGGGATCGGGGAGAGCCGTGCCACCTCATCCCATGTGCTCGTCGCACCATCCGCGGGCGCCGGCGAGTCGAGCTCGTCGTCGAACCGGTCGAACAGGTCCGTGATCGACAGCTCCGCCTCCCATCCGACGACCTTCGCCATCGACGGGAACCGGCGGAAGTACTCCTGAGCCTTTGGAACCGACTTGATTCGGTACCGGCCGAGCGGCACGTCCCACGACTGCCCACCGAACTCGAGGTGGTACCGGAGCACCACTTCCTGCCCGAACGGCGCCAGAGGGTCCGTGAACGCTTTCGGGACTAGTGACACGTCGCCGTCACGTCGCAAGTTGATAGTCCCCGACGCTTGCGACTGACCTGACCCACTGAACTCGAGCGATCCGTCCGACGTGATTGGCACGGTGGTCAGCGTCGGGTACTTCGGCCCCGGGATCGTCTGGTCGGAGCCGTAGAACGCCGTCACCTCGACCCGGCGGACACCGGACTGCTCGATCGCGTTCAGGTAGTCGTCGCCGAGGTTCAGCACCATCAGAAGCCTCCCGGCGGGTTCCGTTTCGCGTCTAGCCATGTCGAGTACGCAGCCATCGCGTCTCCCCAAGTGGGGAACGCGTCGATGTAGACCTGCCACGGCACACGCGGGACCGCGACATCACCCTCGATCGGGGAGATCTCGTCGACCGGGTTCACCCAGCGGGTGAGATCCATCCCTGAATCCGTCTGGTACGTGGTCGCCTTCGGGTCGGACGCCCAGCAGTAGAGGAGCCGCGGCACGTCCTTCGGTGGCGCGGACCGGATCAGGATCAACCCACCCGTGTCCTCCATCAGCCGGTAGATCGCGAGGCGATCGGCGACCGTCTCCGTCAGGAACGACATGTCCTGCCCGACGAGCAGCGTCCGCGTACCAGCGAGCACCACCGTCCGAAACCCGACCTGATACCGGCTCCCCGCCACCGGCCGTGACAACGCGTTCCCGGCCTGGTCGATCATCAGCACCCGGACACCGGACGTCTCGTCGAGCGGGTCGGAAATCCACGCCACGTTCCCGTCAACGCTCGGGAACGTGACCGTCGTCGACTCGGTGCGACCCAACGAAGTGCCGGCGTCGTCGAACATCTCCGCCCAGTACGACACCGGCACCCCGATTGGGATCTCCGCATCCGAACCGGAGAACGCTCCGACCGCGTACTCCCGAATCGCCGACCGCACCGTCATGTCAACGGTGCGGCCGTCGTACCCCGCGAACGACCGGTACATCGTCAACGACGCCGTCCCCGGCCGGAGCTCCGTCAGCTCGAGCAGCGCCGTCGGGGCGGTCGTCTCACCTCCGAGGAGTGTCACGTCAGGCCCCGGCAGCGGGTACACGGTGAACGCGTTCCCGCCGTCGAGGACGTCCGTGAACGTCGAGAACGCGTTACCGCCGTCAACGATCGTCATCGGGTTTCCCTTCACGCCGATCAGCTCGGCAGTCGTACCCCTCGATCAGCGACCCGCTGATCGGCAGCGAACGCATCAGCGACCCGTGCGTCCGCTACCTCCGACACCTGCGCAAGCAGGTAGTCGCTTCCGAACGGGTTCTGGACGTACACCTCCACCCGCTGACCGCCAGCCCCGAACCCGTCCTTGAACGCAGGCGTCAGCGGGACCACCGCCTCGTCGTAGCGGCCCTCCCCAACGTTCACGAGCGTCCCGCCCGGCCGGCGGCCAACGAGAGCGCCGGCCGCGAGCTGAGGTACACCCTTGAACTCGAAGTGCCACGGCTCTCGCTGCGAGAACCCGAGCCCGGTGTTCGCCCAGCCGAACTTCGCACCATTCGCACGAAGCCACGACTGCCCGCCCGCGACGTCCGCCGCGAGCCCGAAACCGTGCTGCGACGTTCCCGGTGCTGCAGCAAGGTTGCCGCCCTTCTTGAACAGCGACCACCGGTACTGCTGCGCCGCCAGATCGCGGTAACCCTCAGTGAGACTCAGCGCGCCGCCCGAGGCCTGGTACGCGGCGTTCCAAGCGTTCGCTGCAGCCTTCCGCAGCAAACCACCCGTTGCGCCCACACCAGAGCCCGGAGCGAACCCCATCGCCTTACCGAGGTCCGTAGACGGCAGCTGCCCGTTCTGGCCGTTGCCGCCGAACACGCCCGTTCCAAGGTCAGCAAGCTTCCGCAGCGCCTCCACGGCGCCGTCGAGGATCTTCCCGCCCATGCTCTTCGCGAGCTCGAGGATCCCGCCGGCTCCGGGGATCTGCGCAGCGATGCCGTTCACCAGCTTGCCGAGCGTCCCCGACGGGTCAGACACGACCGAAGCCGCAGTCTGAGCAGCATTCGCCGCCCAATCCCACGCCTTCCCAGCCTTGCCCGCGATCCAATCCCACGCACCAGACGCAGCACCGACGATGCCGCCCTTTGCGTAACCGCCGGACAGCAGAGACGCGAACCCAACGCCCCGCCGTCCAGCAGCGTTCGCCATCATGAACGCGGCACGGTCAGCAGCGGTCCGAAGACCTTCCGAGACCAGCACGCCCTCCCCGCCACGCATAGGAACGAGGCGATCGTCGCCGTCAGACATGCGCGACGACCCCGGAAGAATGCCGCCGCCCGCAAAGCCCTTCGGCAGCTGCACCTCAGGCATTTTCTTCGTTCCGAAGAACTCAGCGACCTTGTTGAAGTTGCCGATGATGCCGTCGTTGATGACCGTCTCGACCACGAACCGAATCGGTGCCTTCGCGGCATCCTGGATCGCCGACCAAGCCTTACCGACAGCGTCCTTGAACAGGTTGAACGCAGCCGGGATGACCTCACCGAAGTAGTACTTCAGGTTGTCGATGACCGGCTTGATGATGTTGTCGTACGCCCACGAGATCGCCTTACCGATCCCGTCCCACACCGGCTTGATGATCGTGTCGTACAGCCACTTGAAGATCGGCCCCAACGTGTTCTGCACGAACCCGACGACCGCGTTGAAGATCGGCAGGACGATCTGGTTCCACCAGGCACTGAACACGCCACCGATGAACCCGAAGACCGATCCCACCGTGTCGCTGAACCAGCTGAACACGACGCCAAGCGTGTCGCGGACGAAACCGACAACCGCGTTGAAAACGATCTGCGTGGCCTGCCACCACAAGCTGATCGCGGCACCGATCCACTGGAACACCGGCTGAATGACCGACTCCCACAGCCACATGAACACGGGCGCGATCAGCTTCGTGAAGATCGCCGCGACGAGCTCGAAGATCGGCTGCAGGTAGTTCAAGTACATGTACGACGCGGCATCGCCGATCCACTGGAAGATGCCGGCCCACACCTTGAAGTACGCGACCACAAGATCGACCACGAACTTGATGACCGAAGCGATCGCGTTGAACACGGGCTGCAGGATCGTTGCCCACAGCCACGTAGCGGCCTGAGCGATCCAGTCCACAGCCGGCTTGATGGCATTCTCGTACAGCCACACGAACCAGCCGCCGACCGTCTGAGCGGCGTCACCGATGACCTTGAACGCCCCATCGACGAAGTCCTTGAACCAGCCGATGTTGTTGTAGGCGTAGATGATGCCCGCGACGAGAGCGCCGAGCACCGTGACGACGATGCCGATCGGGTTCGCGCGGAGAGCAGCGTTGAACAACCACTGAGCTGCAGCAGCAATCCGCGACGATGCAGCCATCGTCTTGTTTACGGCCGTCGCTACCCGGCCCGAGGCCGCCTGAGCGTACGTCGCCCCGGTCACGCCGTAGGAGCGGGCGATCAGCACCTGCTGCACGCCGTTCACGGCGCCGACGACGCCGCGGTACGCCTTGAATGCGACGACCCCGCCACCGACCGCAAGCGCCAGAGCGGTGACGAGCTCCGTGTTCTTGCCGATCCACGTCGCCAGCGGCAGTAACTTGTACGACAGCTCCGCCACGTACGGCATCGCAACGGACAGGGCAGTCGCCAGGCCGGTACCGACCGCGACCACCAGCGGGGCCAGCGCGGAGACCAGCTCCGACACCACGCCCGCTAGCACCGTGATAAGCGGCGAAGCGTTTGTCAGCACCAGCCCAAGGCTTGCGAACAGCTGCGCCACCACGGGCAGCAAAGGGGCGAGTGCGATACCGAGAACTGCAACCATCTGCAGAGCTATCGGAACCGCAGCCTGAATTGCGGTAGCCAGCGTCCCACCAATGGCCTGAACTAGGTTGCCCAACTCGGTCAGGATGCTCGAAACAACGGGCGCAAATCCGTTGCCCAAAATGGTTGCGTACTGAGCGAACAGGCCGATTGAACCGCTGATAGCCGACCGCAATTCCGGGCTAACCGCGACCAGGCCGCCGAGCGCGCCGACCACGAGGCCAAGCGGGCCTCCGAGAGCAGCAAGCGGACCAGCAAGACCGCCGAGCCCGGGGATCGCCGCAAGGAAGCTACCGAGCCCCCCGGCACCCAGTGCTAGGAACAGCCCACCCAGCGGCGCGAGGATCGCACTCATGCCCTTGAACGCGTCAGTGCCATTCGTCAGCAGCGCCGACAGCTTGTCGAGCGCCGGGTTGACCTTCGCGCCGACAGCCTCACCGATGACCGTTGCGCGATCCTCGAGCGGCCCCATGACGGTGGTGATCTGCTGGAACAGGGGGGCAAGCTTCGGGAAGAAACCCTTCTCGAGGTTCGCGCCGATACGACCCAGCGACGCACCGACGTTCGCGAGTGCGCCGGTGAACGTGTCACCCGACGACTTCGCGGCCCCACCGAGGCCCGCCTCCATCGCGTTCGCGAATGTCTCGAAGTCGATCTTCCCGTCGGACGCCAGCTTCGACGTCTCAGCGGCGGTCTTCCCGATCTCCTTCGCCACGAACTGCAGCACCGGAACACCGGCGTCCTGCAGCTGCGCGATGACGTCGCCCTGCAGCTTTCCCGACGCGGCCACCTTGTTGAAGATGGAACCCATCGAGTTCAGGTCCGTGCCGGCGATCGTCGCCGAGTCAGCGACAAGACCCAGAACACGCTGCAGCTTCTCGCCAGGCTTGATGCCAGCAGCGACCGCGCCAGCAGCGACACCCGCAGCCGCGTCGAGGCCGAACGCCGTCCCACGGACCGACGCGAGCGCGTTGTCCATGATCGCGGTGATGTCCGACGCCGAGTTGCCGAGACCCTTCAGCTTCGCCGTCGCCTGATCGATCGCCGTCAGCCGGTTGAAGCCCTTGACGAGCGCGGCGCCGATCGCAGCAGCACCAGCCGCCACAACCGTCGTCGCGCCCGCCTGCAGGGTCTTACCGATCGCCTGAGTGAGCCCCGCGCCGACCTTCTGGCCAACCGAGGAACCAACAGCGTCCGGGTTGATCTCCTTCTCAATCTGCTTACCGACAGACTTTGCGCTGACGACGATGCTGACGTAGGCGACCGCGGATTCAGTAGGCATCGATCAGCCCTTCCTTGTTCCTTCGCAGCACCTCCCGTGCTGCTGCCGGGGAGAGGCTCGTTTTGCCGAACCGGTTCGACGCGGAATCGGGCCATGGGCGCGGGTACGGCTTCGGTTTGCGGTTGCTGCCCGCAGTGACCTTGATCAGCGTCTGAACCGCGTCGAACAGGTCCGCGGCGGCCATCCACTCGCGAGACACGGGGAAGTCCCATCCGTGCTGCGCCGCATACAGAACCGAAGACGGCTCCCGCGTCGCGACACGCAAAAGGCGGTCGACTAACATGTGGTCGACCACCTCGCCGCGGGCATTAAGAATGGTGCCGTCCTCCACCAGCTCGAAGCCGAGCTTGTGGAGCTCCCAGACGAGCTCGTCGGGGTAGGACTCCGCTAGTTGCTGGAGTCCTTGGATTCCCCCAGGCCGACATGCTCCGACCACGCCTCGAACACGGCACCGAGGTCTTCCATGTCGAGCGCACCCTTCAACGCCTCCGGGACAACGAGCTCGTAGAACTTGTTGATCGCCGCGACACCCAGGTCACGCTGCCACTGCTCCTGAACATCCTTCGCGGTGTTCTTCGGCCGCTTGTACTCAGCCTGGATCGTCATGATCTCCGACGGGATACGACCCGGCAGCGTGTACTCCGTGCCGTCGTACTCGACGACGAGGGCGGGGCGGCTCTTCGCCTTGATCTGCAGCGCCTTGACGGCGGTGGTCTCACTCATGTGCTTCTCCTAGCTCGGTGGAGTGCTCGGGTAGGGGTGAAGGTGTGCCGGGGCCCGAGCGCCCCGGCACACCGGTCGGTCACTCCTTGGGCGTGGTCGCCTTCGGGGTGGTCTTCGGGGCCGGCATCTCCGCCTCAGCGGGACCGTCTGCCTCGGGCTGTGTCGGCTTCACATCGCCAGTGATGCGCACCCAGTAGTTCTTGTCCTGCACGTCCCGCTGCTCCGACGTCACCTCTCGGATCTCACCGGTGTGCGTGTGCCGAACAAACACCTTGTCCTTCGCCGCCATCGTCAGTTCCCCTCCGTGTCGAGGGAGCCGTACCACTTGACCGCGGAGTACGTCTCACCGGTGGTGGTGTCGGTCATCTCGTAGCCGGTGACGGTGACCTCGTAGCCGATCGCCTCACCGTTGACGTAGACCTGGTCGCCCACCTCGGTAACCTCCCCGTCCGGGACGTCGATGCGGATGATCTCGTCCTCGTCGATCACGTCGATGACGAACCGCTGCCGGCCACCCGTCTTCGCCGGGTTGATCTTCACCGAACCGTCGGTACCGACCTTCGAGCCGTAGTAGAGCTCGATGGTCTCCTTCTTCGTCTCGAGGAGGATGAAGTTGTACTTGATCGACGACTCAGTGACGACCTCGCGGACGAGGGCGCCGTTTTGCCAGCCACGGATCTGGTTCGTGGACCGGTCGCGGGTTTCGGTGACACCGCCGTCGCCGACGTAGCCGAGGTCGGCGTAGCCAGTGAGTGCGACTGTCGCATCGGTGGGGCGGGTGGCGGTCTTGGGCGCGTTGTAGACCGCGCCCGTGACGGCAACCCGTACGTTATCTGCCTTGAGTACCACTGGGGTGCCCTTTCGTCGGTGGTTGCGGGCACGGTGGCCCCTGTTGTCCCCGGCTCGGAGGGGAGGAATGCGAAAAGCCCCACCAGTGGCAGGGCTTTGAGGTAGTGCGGCGGTTAGAGATTCACGCCGCGATGCCGAACTTCGAGCTCGGCGGTCTGTTTGAAGAAACCGTCGACACTCGGGTCCGCGTTCGGTCCGCCGTTCACGTTGAGGTCAGCGATCGGCCCGGAACCGACAAGCCCGCCGCCGCCACGAGAAGTGACGAGCGCGAGGACGAGGTTCACCAGGTCGACCGTGTCGCCCTCATCGTTGGCAATGACGTCCACAGTCACGTACGACGTTCGAAGAGTGTTGCTGGTGCCACCACCCGGACTCGTCGTGAACACGACAGCTCGAGTGCTCTTCGCCGACTTGCGGTTCGACACTTCCACCGATCGCGCGTACGACTCCGGACGCGCGGCAAGCAGATCCCGAGTGCGGCTGATCAGGTGAGCGATGACATCGCCGTAGAGGATGCCGTACACCAGGCCTCACACCTCCTTCGCGCGGCCAATGACAGCCCGGATCGCAGACACCAGTTCAGCGCGCGCCGCTACCTCGTTCTGCACCCGGAACCGGATGCGAGCGTTGCCGGTACCAACACCAGTGCGGATTGGCACGATGTCCGAACCGGGTACACGTGCGGCGACCTGCTCAGCGAACGGACGGAGGGTCGCCTCCATCTCGGAGGACACCATTAGCTCGCCGAAACCCTTGCGGTTAATGACGACACGACCGCTACCCATCGGCGTAGTCCCGGTCCTCAAGGTGCACGACGTTCCCCGGCTGCCACTGCGAGTAGAACGCGCGCCAGTTCTCCGAACCGCCGCGCGCCTTGTACTCGACACCGCGCACACGAAAACGTGCGTCCGGGCCGGACGTGACGGCGGCGGGCAGGTACAGAGTCATGCCACCCGTTGTGATGACGGCGCCGGTAGACGGATCGATTGTCGACGTGGCGGGGGCTACAGCGACACCATCAACCGGCGTCTCAACGTCGGTGAACGTCGGCTTCCCGTACCGGTCGACACCGGTCTGCTCACGAGTGATGAGCACAACCGTCTCACCCATCGACCGACCCCATCGGGATCGTGAACGCCGTCTGCAGACCAAGCCCAAGCAGCTGCTTCTCCCGCTTCGTCATGTACAGGTCCCCAGTCGGGTTCGAGTACGTGAACGACCGGGAGAAGGGCCCCGTGGTCTCCTGCGTCGTCGTGACACCAGCCGCAGTGTCGCCAGCGATCATGCTGCGCTTCACCATGCCGCAGACCACGAGCTTCGCCGCGTCCGCGTCCACCACGGTGACGCCCGAGCGGGCGAGAGCGGATCTGACCTCGACGGAAGCGTCCTCAAGGAGCACCTCCGCCGTGTCCCGCTCCGCCTCGGTGAGGGGCCGCCACCGCTTCTCGAGATCATCCGTAGATGCAAACGAATCAGCCATGACGGCCCCTCCCTGCTACTGGTCTTCCTTCGACTGCCGCGGCTTACGCGCCATCTTCGGCTGCTCGTCGCCCTTGGGCTTGTAACCCACACGCGACGCGGCAGCCTCCGACAGTTCGATCTCCACGCCAGTCGGCGTGACGAAGAGCGGCATCAGGCTGTGGGCGCGTCGACAGCGGCGAACGCGTCCAGGTCGAAGATCGCGACGTAGATGACGCCCTCCACGCGGTACGCGATCTGGTTGTTGCCCTTGAGGTCGCCGCCGCCGTCCGGGTCGCCGTACTCGATGACCTCGACGGGGAAGCGGCGCTGGAAGCCCCACTTCACCTGCGTGTAGTCACCGACCAGCGCGCGGAGCTTGGTGTCGGCAGCTTCGGGCTGACCGGACACGGTCGACGACGTCGCGACCTGCAGGCCCTTCCAGTTCTGGAGGCCAGTACCGAAGCCGAGCCCAGGGTTGCGGTCGCGGCCATCGTTGTACTGCTCGGTGGCGAGCGAGAACGCGTACCCGGCGTCGAGCGCCATGCCCGTCGCCTGGTAGTTGCCGCCGGCAATGCCGCCGACCGCTGCGATGAGCTCGTCGGTGGGCTTGGAGCCGGCCGTCGTCCGGTTGGTGGTCTGGTTCAGGTACGACGTGACCGAGGTGGCCCGGGTGCCCGTGATCGGGTTGATGCCGTGGATGCCGATCAGGTCGACCGCTCGGCTCGCCGACTCGGCGACAGCGTCGGTGAGATCCTGGACGATCTCAAGGCGGTGGTCCTCGTCGACCCACTTGACCTCGTCGGTCATGCGGACGGTCGTCTGGAACTTGATCGGCGAGGCGATCACGTTGTCCCACGCCGCCGTGTCGGAGGTCTTCTGCGCGCCCTCGGCGACGATCTGCGCGCGCGGCTTGCGCGACATCTTCACCGCCTTGACGTCGCCGTACAGCGTGGGTCGCTCCGGCGACAGCGCCGCGAGAACAGAGTCGTTCTGCACGCGCTCGGCGATACGGCCGAGCTGGTTGGTGGGGATGTCGAAGGACGACAGCCCCGAAGTGTTCAGGGTGGGCATGATGCTCCTTGGGTTCAGTCGGCCGAGTGGTGACCGGTGAGGAAGTCGGCGAACTCCCGGTCCGCTGCTGCGGCGGTGTCCGTCTTGGTCTCGGGCACGTCGCCCTGACCGGGGATGATCGGCCCACGAGAGGCCGTGATGAGCGGCTTGAGCTCTGACGCGTGCGCCTCGAGCTCTTCCTTGGTGGTTCCCCGCAGCGCGTTCGCCGGCACGCCGGCCGCCTTCGCGACCTCAGCACGCCAGTCGTTCAGCTGCTTCTGCGACTCGAACGTCTCCACCTTCCCGGCGAGGTCCGTTGCACGCTCCTCAGCGGTGGTGGCACGGTTGACGGCTTCGTCGCGTTCCTTCTCCACCGCGGCGATGCTCGCCTCAGCAGTCTCAGCGCGAGACACGGCCTCATCGAGCTTCGTCTTCTCACGGGCAAGCCGATCCTTGACGAGCGCGTCGAACGAGTCCTGGTCGTCGATCGTGACGGGGAAATCCATCGTTCTGCTCCTTCATGCCCCGATTACCGCTCGGGTAGGCGTTGAACCCGCACCATGCGGGTGGTCTAGTGGGTGTGACTGTCGGTGAACGCGTCCGGGTAGAGCGCGCGCATCTGAGTCGCGATGTTCTTGTCCGTCAGGCGGAGACCTGCAGCGTCTGCCGCGGACCGCGCTTCGAGGTACTTGTCGTACATCGCGTCCGGGTCGTAGCCGGTGATGTAGTGCCGGTCCGCTTCCCACTCCGCGACCGCCTGGCAGTCGCAGTCGTCGTGGTAGTGGTCAGTTGCCGCCGCAGTGCTCTTCGTGAGGTACACGAAGCCGCGGGAGGCGAGCAGCGTGCACCATGCGCACGTCTTCGCGCCCGTCGGCACTCGAGCGAACCGAGGCTTCGACGGGTCCAGCTGCACGTTCCGCGCAACCGTTCCCCGCTGCGACGCGAGCACGTAGCGCTGCACACCGCCAACAAGCACCGCCAGCATCGACGCCGGGTCATCGCCGAACAAGTTGCCGGCGGCATACCGGACACCGCCCTGCACCTGCCCGGCATCCGTCGCGTTCACCGTCGTCGCGTTGAACGGGCCAACCGCGTCGAACCGGACCTGCTCGTACCACTCCGCCGCGACCGTGGCCGCCACGTCGCCGTACTCTCGAACCAGCTGCGGGACGAACTCAACGAGCTCGTCCCGCGCCGCTTCCGGCCGGGACAAGTCGAGCGTGTCCCAGAACGCGCGCAGATCCTGCTGCGCCAACGCGACAACACCGCGCCCCGCATCACGAAGCTGCGTCACGTCAGCCCTGGTTGTCACCCGTCTGCGCTCCCGTCGTCTTACCCAGCTGCGACAGCGCACTCAGCGCATTCGTCGTCTGAGAGCGCCGCTTGTCCGACAGAAGCCGCGTGATCTCCGTCTGCGAGAAGCCCGCAAACTCAAGCGCAACCTCCGACTCAGACAGCCACGGGAACACCAGCGACAGCTTCTGCAGCGCATCTGCTGCTGCAGTCGGCGACGTGAACGCCGGGTTAGCCCACGACGCGTCAAGCTGCTGCAGCTCCGGCGTCAGGCCGGACCCGTCACGGAGGCGGACGATCTTCTGCGCCACACGCCGCAACGACGACGCCATGATGCGGTTCTGCCGCTTCGCAGTGTTCACTAGCCGGCGGTCGTCAGCGAACAACGCCTCAGCCGACGGCGGATTGTCCGTCACGATCCCAAGGTTCGCGACAGGCACACCCGTGGCGCCGGAGAACTGCGTTGCATACATGCGATACAGGTCCGTGAGTGGCTGCATCGTCATCTGCGCGAACTGCTGCACAGTCGGGACGTCACCGTCCTCGTCCTTCGTGATCGCGAACCAACGATCGATCGCGGCTTCCCACTTGCCACTCGCAAACGCATCCTTCGTCACACCGAGCGCCATCATCCGAGGCGCCGCGTAGAAGTCCGCCGAAATCTCGGTGCGCACGATCGTGCTCAGGGCGTGATCCGTGATGTTCATCACCGGGCGACTGATCCGCGACCGGCCAAACGGACGGTCGATCTGCGGGTCATACGCCAATGGCTCGACCAGCACCTCGCCCAGCGCGTTCGGGCGGCGCTCAGTGACCCACGAGCCCGACGGACGCTTCGTCATCGACAGCACAACGTCGGGGAGGAACACGTCCATCGAGCTCGGCTGCCCGGACGAATCCCAGTCCTTCAACGTCAGCGCCGCAGACACCGTACGGCGGCGCTTGTCCCACATCGCCGTCGACCACTCAGCCGAACGCGCCATAACGACCACTTCGGGCTCGCCAGCCTGCACGTCGCCACGAGCAGTCGTGATGAACGAGCACGAGTGCTTGTACGCCGACGTAATCGCCTGCGGCAGCTCGAGATCGAACCGGTTCGCGTCGAGGATGCCGCCCAACTCGAACGGATCCTGCAAGCCGCCCGGCGTGACGAAACCCTCGAACACGGACCGCTCAGCAAGCGCCGAAACAGCCTTTTCCGGCCAGTCCGACACCGCCTGAATACGCTGCATAGCCTCCTGCGGGATGTTCCCCGTCGGCTTCAACGGCATCTTCCCGTCGAAGTACATCGACCGGACCACGTTCCGCGGGTACTTCTCCGCCAACGTAACGAACAGGCCACGGATGATGTCGAGCTCCTGGTCCGAGACTCCTGCCACAAACCGGGGAACCTGCCAGGACGCCGACACGACGCTCATATCCGCTCCTGCTTCCGTCCGGGGACTCGTTTAGTTGTTCGGGCCGCCCAGTACGCGACACTCACTGCCTCAACAGGCGTCTCGTCGCCGCCAGGAACCGTCGCATTCCACCCCCACGTACCCGAGGTGCCACGCATCTTCTTGTCAGAGACAGAAACGGACCGATCGAGTACGGCTTGCCCTTCGGTCGCGAGGTGCGTGACCGTCTTGTCCTTCACCGCGTCGAGGAACATCGAGTTCGCCCCGAAGTACTCCGGCGTCGACACAACATGGATCGCCGACTTCGAAACGCCACGCTCGACCAGCGCGGTCCGCAACGCCTCAGTGCCGGCGCGACCCGACAACGCGATCAGTGCCGTCTTCCGCCACCGCTCTGCCAGCCAATCCGCGAGCGATGCGATACCCGACCCCATGTGCCCGGACTGCGCATCGACCAGCTCGACGTGCACGCCGTCCTCGTGCTTTGCGGCACCAGCCACAGCGACGCGGGAACCATCGAGCGAGAACGCGACACCGAACGAGCGCACACCATCTGCCGGTGCCGTCTGAATGCCCGTGTCGCGCCACTGTTCCTCAGTGATGAGCCGCGAACCCTGCTGATCGGAGTCCCAGATGCCCAGCGCCTCGCGTTTCCACGACTCGTCGGACGGGAGGTTCTTCCGCAAACGCAGCATGGATCGCAGCGGGGTGCGGTGCGGGTACGACGGGTTCGCGATCGCCCACTGCTCACGGTCGTCGGGCTCGGCGTCTTCGTCGGCGGAGCACTCGATGTACACCGCGTCCTCGGTCTCGCCTGCCAGCGCCTCGCGGCGGCGCAGCTTGAACGCTTCCGACGGGTCAGACGGGCGTGGCGGGGTGCCCATGAAGAACAGCAGCGCGCCAGCCGGGAACCGGGACTGATTGGTCGCCGCGACCATGTCCTCAAGCGCCTTCTCGGTGAGGATCTGCGCCTCGTCGAACACCTCGATATCGACCTCGTCAAAGCCACGGCCGAAGCCGCCCTCACGAGCGCCGAACATGATTACGGAGCCGTTGGTGAAGTGGATTTCCTGCTCGCCGTTCACGGCGCGGACATTGGCGACGAACGGGGCGACGGACTTGCGGCCTGCGAAGCCGCGAAGTGATGCGAACGTCTTCGTCGCGGTGCGGGTACGGTGCGCGGTCCAGAGAACAGTGAGGTTCGGGAACAGTGTGCACAGGGCAAAGATGATCCGACTGATCATGTACGTCTTCGCGACCTGACGGGGGATGCTCAGCGTGATGCCGCCGACGGTCGCCGCGTAGTCGCCGTTCTCCCGCTTCGCGAGGATCAGCTTCGAGCTGCCGCGCTGCCACTCGTCGAACTGGTCGCCGAACTCCTTGATGCGCGCTTCGACCGCCGGCCACCCCGTCGAAACGATGCCGGTGGGAACGATGACGTGCCGGGCGACCTCAGATAGCTTCCGCGTCGAACGCTTCGTCGTCGAGCTTGGCGGCATCCGCTCGCTCCTCCTTGACCTGACGACGCAGCGCCTCGATCTCCTTCGAGATCTCCATCTGCCGGCGCGTCAGGGAGGCGAGGTCTCGGGCGGGGGTCTCTTCGTCCTGCACGGCGCGGCCGATGCGACGGTGGGTGGCTTCGAGCTCGGCGAGGCGGTCGCCCGCGTCGATGGCTTCGAGGATGGTGAGCTTCTTCGGCGGCGAGGGCGGCTTCTCGTCCGGGCCGACCGCACGCAGCGTGCCCTTCGCCATGATGAACCTCGGAACTCCCGGGTTTCCGGGCCTAAAACCGTTACAATGGACGGGTGAGGACGTGTGAGTGGTGCGGTCGGTCGATCGTCGCGCGGAACCGGCAGGCCCGGTTCTGCTCGAGCAAGTGCCGCGTTTACGCGCACCGCAATCCGATCCCGAAGGCGATGGCTGCGGCTGACCGATGGGTCCGCCGCGACGTCGGCAAGATGCCGTTCACGGTCGATGGGACTCTCGCGAGCAGCACCAACCCGCGGACGTGGGCCTCGTACAAGGCGGCCGCGTCGTCGACGGTCGGTGCCGGACTCGGCTTCGTGCTCGGCGACGGATTCGCGTGCATCGACCTCGACCACTGCCTGGTCGACGGCGTCCCAACCGCGGCTGCCGCACGGTTCCTCGATGCGTACCCGAGGCACCACATCGAGGTCTCGCCGTCCGGCGACGGCCTGCACATCTGGGGCACCGCCGAGCCAGGGCCCGGCACCGTACGAACGCAGGACGACGGCCTGCACGTCGAGCGGTACAGCACCGGCCGCTACATCACCGTCACCGGTCAGGTGTACCAGCGCGGCGAGCTGCTGCCGATCTAGCCACCGACCGGCTCGTACGTCGAGGTGAAGATGTCGGGCTTGCACGGGTAGGTCTCGCCCTGGACGCCGACGATGATGAAGTCGCCCGGAGACGCGGTGATGACGCCCTCGAGGGTCGAGATGCGCAGCTCGGCGTGCTGCCGGTGCTCGGTCTCGTTCGTCTCAGCGAACGACGGCACCTGCGAGTCGGGGTGGTTGTCGAGGATCCAGCTGATGATCCGGCCGGCGTCGCTGGCCGTTCCGTCCCACTGCTCGGCGTCAATTACGACGGGCTTCTTGCGGAACTTCGGCATGGCTGCCTCCTGTAACGGTTCGCGCCGTCAGCGCCCGTGTGCGCTGTTGCGCGAGCGAGAACGGCTGATGACCCGCGCAAGACGCTGCGGTCGTACGAGGCGGCCTGCGGTGCGCGTTTTGGGGTGTGGTGGAAAAAACGGCGGGGAGGGATTGGCCCTATACCTCTGGGGAGGCCAAAACCGGGG
>NZ_MCIG01000037.1 GCF_001705035.1 Curtobacterium sp. UCD-KPL2560
GGTCCCCGGGGTCGAGCTCGCGGCTCCCGACCTGCCGAAGGGCTTCTCGTCGAACCGCGCCGACTTCCAGGACGGCTCCTCCGACCAGGCGCGTGTTCCACGCGTAGGCCAGCCCCGTGCCCACGGCACCGAGCGCGACCATCGCGGCCACGATCCTCCAGTCCAGCCGCACCGGACCGGTCGCGACCACGGGCGCGACCACCAGCATGAGCAGCGCCGCCAGGCTGAGCTGCACGGTCGCGACGGTCGTCGGGTCCTGCCCGCTGCCGACACCGAAGCGGCGGAGCCAGGCGAGACCGACGCCGTACGACGCCGTCATGCCGAGCAGGGCCAGCTGCCCGGGGACCGTCGCGAGCACGCGCGGGTCCCCGACGAGGTCCCACGGCCCGACCAGGACGAGCACCCCGACGATCCCGGTCACGATGCCGAGGACCTGTCGGCGGGACAGGCGTTCGGTCGGCACGAGCACCGCGAGCGCGAGCAGCGTCATGATCGGGGTCGTCGCGTTGTAGATGCTCGCGAGCCCGGACGGCACGGTCTGCTCCGCCCACGCCATGAGCGAGGACGGCACCGCGTTGAGGAAGACCGCGACGACGAACAAGTGGCCCCACACGCGGCGGTCGCGCGGCCAGCGGCGACGGGTGACGAGCAGGATGCCGACCAGCGTCACCGCGCCGAGCACCGTGCGCACGGTGGCGACCTGCTGCGGGGCGAGCCCCTCGAGCCCGATCTTGGCGAAGAAGAAGCTCGAGCCCCAGGTCAGGGCCACGAGCACGTAGAGGAGGGCGTTCACGAGGGCTAGCATCGAGCACCGTCAGCGCATGTGTCGAACGCATGCGCCGCATACCCTCATGAGGAGGACGCATGCCCGTCTCGATCCCGCAGGTCCGTGCCTTCGTCGCGACCGTCGACGCCGGCTCGTTCACGAGCGCCGCCACCGCGCTCGGCGTCGGGCAGTCGGCCGTCTCGCACGCCGTCGCCGGCTTCGAACGCGAGGTCGGCGGTCCCGTCGTGCGCCGCGGCGGCGCCGCGGTCCCGACCGCCCTCGGCGAACGGCTGCTGGCGCACGCCCGCCAGGTGCTCGCCTCGGTCGACGGCCTGGAGGCGGTGGTGCGGCCCGCCACGGCGCGCGGCACCGTGCGCCTCGCCGCGGTGCCGACGGTGTGCCAGGGCCTGCTCCCCCGCCTCCGCGAGCTGTGGTCGGTGACGCTGCCGGACGTCGACGTCCAGGTGTACGAGGGCGACGACGACGAGATGGCGGAGTGGTTGGAGGGCGGCACCGTCGACGCGGCCGTGCTCGTCGACCCGACGCCGGTGCCCGAAGGCGGGGTCGTCGTCGCGCGGGACGAGATGGCCGCGGTCGTCCGGCGGGACCACCCGCTCGCGGACACCGCGGCGATGACCCTCGACGACCTGCACGAGGACGGGCTCGTCGCGGGCGGCGGCGGGTGCGAGCACCAGATCGAACGGATGCACGAGCTCGCGGGGCAGCCCTTCCGGTGGGCGCACCGCGTGCGGGAGATGAGCACGATGTTCGGGATGATCCAGCGCGGCGAGGGGGTCTCGATCGTCCCGTCACTCGGGCGGGTGATGCTGCCCGAGGACCTCGTGATGCTGCCGGTCGCGCCGCGGTACGAGCGGACGCTGGTGCTGAGCGGGCCCTCGACGCGGGCGTGGCACCCGCTGGCGCAGGCCCTCGTCGACGCGGTTTGAGGTCGGCGGCGGCACCGGTGCCGACGCCCGGACATCTCCGACCTTCGGCCGATCCGGCGACCGCCCGGTCCTTCCTAGGCTCGGGGGCATGACCGCGACCGCGCTCCCGCCACCCGCGCCCCTCGGACGACGGGTGTGGGCGCAGACCTGGCGGGTGCTCGTCGCCCTCGTGGCCGGCTTCACCGCGTTCGGGCTGATCTGGCCCGAGCTCGACACGTCGTCGTGGTCGGAGGCGCGGCTCGGCATCGGGCTCCTCGGGGACGTCACGGCCGGGGTCGTCGCACTCGTCGTGTACTGCTTCCGCCACCGTGCGCCGCTGTTCGTCACCCTGGCGGTCATCGGCCTCAGCACCGTGTCGACGTTCGCCGCGGGCACCGCCGTGCTCGCGCTCGTCTCCCTCGCCACCTGGCGCCGCGGGGTCGAGATCGCGGTGGGCAGCGCGGCGATGCTCGTCACCGGGCTCGTCGGCGAGCAGCTCGTCTTCCCGGGCGGTGACGTGCCGCTGTGGCAGACCACGCTGGTGTCGGTCGTCTTCCTCGCGCTCGTGGTCGTCGTGGGTGTGGCGATCGGGCAGCGCCGGGCGCTCGTCCAGTCCCTCCGGGAGCGGGCCGCCCTGCTCGAACGCGAACAGGCCGTGCGCGAGGACCGTGCGCGCGAGCAGGAACGCGCGCACATCGCCCGCGAGATGCACGACGTGCTCGGCCACCGGCTCTCGCTCGTGGCCCTGCACGCCGGCGCGCTCGAGTTCCGCGGCCGGTCGCTGTCGCCGGACGACACCGTCGAGGCCGCGGGGGTCGTCCGCGCCGAGGCGCACGCGGCCCTGACCGACCTGCGCGACGTGCTGGGGGTCCTGCGCGACCCCGCCGGTCGCGACACCGACGACCCGACCGGCACCGCGCCTCCGCAACCGACGCTCTGCGACGTGCCGGCCCTCGTCGACGAGGCCCGCGCAGCCGGTGCGACCGTGACCTGCACGGTCGCCGAGGGTGCCTGCGCCGCCGGGGAGACCGTCGGCCGGCACGCGTACCGGATCGTCCAGGAGGCCCTGACGAACGCCCGCCGGCACGCCCCGGGCCAGCCGGTCACGGTGTCGATCGCGGTGCTGCCGACCCCGGCGCTCCGGGTCACGGTGACCAACCCGACGCTGCCCGGGGACCGCGGGCACGACACCGACGGCGGCGGGCACGGGCTGCGCGGCCTCGCCGAGCGGGCGCGTCTCGTGGGCGGCTCGTTCCGCGCCGACGTCGACGCCGCCGGCGTCCACACGGTCGAGGCGGTGCTCCCGTGGACGGCGTGACCGCGCCGGTCCGGGTGGTGCTCGTCGACGACGACCACCTCGTGCGCGCCGGGCTCCGGCTGCTGCTCAGCGGCGACGACGGTGTCGACGTCGTGGGCGAGGCCGGCGACGGCGTCGAGGCCGAGCGGGTCATCGACGCGGTCGAGCCGGACGTCGTGCTCATGGACATCCGGATGCCGCGCTGCGACGGGCTCGCGGCGACCGAGCGGGAGCTCCGGAAGCGGCCGGAGCTCGCCGTCCTCGTGCTCACCACCTTCCAGGGCGACGACATGGTCCTCGGCGCCCTGCAGCGCGGTGCGCGCGGGTTCCTGCTGAAGGACACCCCGCCGCAGGAGCTCGTCGCCGCGATCCACGCGGTCGCCGCCGGCCGGTCGACGCTGTCGCCGTCGGTGCTCGACCGGGTGATCGCCTTCGCCGCGGGCACCGGGTCGGCGACCGGTCCCGGGAGCGTACCCGCCGACGAGTCCGGTAGACCCGGGGACGGCCGCGCCGCGGGAGGCGCGCTGCCGGACGCGAGCGAGGAGCGCCGGCTGATGGCGACGCTGACCGACCGGGAGCGCGAGGTCGCGGTCGCCGTCGCGAACGGAGCCTCGAACGCCGAGATCGCCGCGGACTTGTTCGTCGGACTCGCCACCGTGAAGACCCACATCGGGCACGTCTACGACAAGTTCGGGGTCGACAACCGGGTGCAGTTGGCGCTCATCGTGCACGCCGCCCAGCGCTGACGAGCCGGGGCGACGAGCCGAGCTGACGAACCGGCACGAGTCGGGCGCGACGACCCGGGGGCGGTACCGAGCCGCCGGGCAGGCGCGACCGGCAGGATGGGGCGATGCCCGCGACGCACGTGAAGACCTTCACCGACCCGGGCGAGGCCACCGCCGAGGCCCTCGGACTCGAGTGGCTCGCCGAGGCCGAGGACGCCGGCGGCACCCGGATCGCCCGTGTGCTCGGCCACCCGGAGCCGACGGTCCTGCACCTCGAGCGCATCACCGACGGCGTCCCCGACCGCGGCCAGGCGGAACGCTTCGGCCGGTCCCTGGCGCACACCCACGCCGCGGGTGCGACGCACTGGGGCGCCCCCGCACCGGGCTTCCCGTCCGGACGCGGGATGCGCGTCGGGCGGTCCCGGACACCGTTCGTCCCCGCCGCCGAGGCGCCCGCGAGCTGGGGCGAGTTCTTCGCCGAGTACCGCATCCGTGACTTCGTCCGCCGCATCGTCGACCGTGGTGGGTTCGACGGTGCCGAGGCCGCGGTGTTCGACCGGGTCGCCGACCGGGTCGCGGACGGGACGCTCGGCTCCCCGCAGCCCGCGCTCGTCGGCGACGGACCGGCCCGCCTGCACGGCGACCTCTGGGCGGGCAACGTGCTCTGGCCCACCGACCGGAGCGAGCCGACCGGCGCGGTGCTCATCGACGCGACCCCGCACGGCGGCCACGCCGAGACCGACCTGGCCCTGTTGGCACTGTTCGGCCTGCCGCGTCTCGAGACGGTCCTGGCCGGCTACGACGCCGAGTCGCGGTTGGCCGACGGCTGGCAGGAACGGGTCGAGCTGCACCAGCTGGCGCCGCTGCTGCTGCACGTGTTCCTGTTCGGCGGTTCCTACGCCGACGACGCCCTGCGCGCCGCCCGCCGCTACGCCTGACCCAGTCGCAGGCCGGTTCCGACCCCCGTCCGGACTCCGCCTGACCCAGTCGCAGGCCGGTTCCGACCCCCGTCCGGACCCCGCCTGACCCGGTCGCCGGTCGGCTCCGGCCCGCCGTCCGGACCCCGCGCACGTCCGGCGGCCGGCGAGGCCCGAGGTCGGACCGCCGGTCCCGCTCCCCCGCTGACGCAACCGGTGCACGATCCCCGGGGAACGGGCACCGGGATCGTCAGCAGCTCCTCCACGGCTCGGTGCCCGGCCCGGCGTGGGGCCCGCTCGGGCCGGGCACCGGGCGTCGACCGGCGACCGCGGCGCACCGCGACGCGCCCGCCGGGGCCGAGCCGCGGTGCACCGCAGCGCGCCCGCCGGAGCCGACCCGCGCCTCCCGTCCGGTCGGTCTGTTGCGTGCGCGGTATACCAACCCGTAGCATCGGCTCACCCCACCCCACCGGGCCCGGCCGCCACCAGACGGTCTGCCCACGGCGAGCGCTCCACCGATGCAGCCTGGCCGACCGCTGCCGGCACTCGTTGCACTGGATCCGCTCGTGAACCCCTCCCCCTTCGGCCTGTACGACCCTGCTCGCGAGTCGAGCGACTGCGGCGTCGGCTTCATCACCCGTCTCGACGGCACCCCGAGCCACGACGTCCTGGTGAAGGGCGACGAGGCGCTCTGCTCGATCCCGCACCGCGGCGGCAAGTCCGCCGAGGGCGTGGGCGACGGCGCGGGTGTCAGCATCGACCTGTCCGTCGAGTTCTTCAGCGCGATCACCGGGCAGGCCCTGCGCGCCGGGCACTTCGGCGTCGCGAACTGCTTCGTGCCGAGCGACCCCGACGAGCGTGCCGACGCCGAACGGCTCGTGACCGCGGAGCTCGACCGCCAGGGCTTCGAGCTGCTCGTCGTGCGCGACGTCCCGGTCGACCACTCCGTCGCCCGTCCCGAGGCAGAGCGGTACCAGCTGCCGATCGTGCAGTGGGTGTTCCGCGCCCCGGAGGACTGGGCCCGCGCCGACGTCGACGCGGCCGCGAACCGAGCGCTGCTCGCGATCGAGGCGGTGTCCTACGCCCGGGCCACCGAGACCCGGGCCCCGCACGCCGCCCTGTACCCGCTGTCGCTCAGCGCACGCACGCAGGTGCTCAAGGGGCGCCTGAACTCGGGCGAGGTGATCGGGTACTTCACCGACCTGCGCGACCCGCGGCACTCGGTCCGGACGCTGTACTTCCACACGCGCTTCTCGACGAACACCGAGCCGCACCCGACGATGGCCCAGCCATTCCGACTGATGGCGCACAACGGCGAGCTGAACACCGACCGCAAGAACCGCCTGTCCGACGAGGCCTCGGCCCGGGCCCGCACGCGCAGCATCGTGCGTCCGCCCGGGCAGTCCGACTCGAGCCGGCTCGACCAGACCCTGCAGAGCCGGGTGTTCGAGGACGGCCTGGACATCGTCGAGGCCGTCGTGACCCTGATGCCGCCGGCGTGGGAGAACGACCGCACGCTGAGCCCGGCGGTGCGGGACATGCTCGAGTACCACTCGCTGTACGAGGAGAAGAACGACGGCCCGGCCGCCGTGATCTTCAGCGACGGCGACGTCGTCGGCGCCCGCCTCGACCGGCTCGGCCTCCGCCCGCTGCGCACGGTGCAGACGGACGAGTACCTCATCGTGGCGTCGGAGAGCGGCCAGGTGTCGTTCGACGCCGACACCGTCGTGCACCGCGGCCGCATCGAGGCCGGCGGGATGCTCGTCGTGGACCACCGCACCGGCGCGGTCCTGCGCACGGACGAGGCCCTCGAGCTGCTCGCCGCCCGGAAGCCGTACGGCGCGCTGCTGGACGCCGCCCGGGTCGACCTCGACGCGCTGCCCGCGCCCGACTACGACCGCGGCGCGAGCACGCTCGGCTACGACGGCGACCTGTCGCTCGCGGGCCGCTACGTGGCGTACTCGCTGAACCAGGAGAGCTTCCGGTTCATGCTCGACCCGATGCTCGCGACCGGATCGGAGCGCATCTCGGCGATGGGCTACGGCACCGCGATCAACGCGCTGAGCGACACCGAGGGCGGCATGGCGAAGTACTTCTCGCAGCGCTTCGCCCAGGTGACGAACCCGCCGCTCGACTCGATCCGCGAGGCCGACGGCATGTCGATGCGGGTCGCCCTCGGCGCCAAGCTCGACGCGCACGCCAGCGCAGGAGCCCCGGTCACCGACGGCACCGGCACCGCCCCCACCCGCCAGATCGTCGTGCAGTCCCCCGTGCTCGGCCACCTCGACATGGTCCGCCTGCGCGACCAGACCGTCGTCCCACTCGAGCGCTTCGACATGCTCTACGTCCCCGTGCTCGGCGACGAGCAGGCCAACGCCGCGGCCGTCCGCTCGGCGGTCGACGCGCTGTGCGACGCCGTCGAGGCGTTCGCCCGCACCTCGGGCGGCATCGCCGTCCTGACCGACCGCGCGGTGTCGTCGACGCACGCCCCGCTGCCCGTGATCCTGGCCGTCGCCGCGGTCAACCAGCGGCTCATCGAGACCGGCCTGCGCCTGCGGCTGTCGATCGTCGCCGAGTCCGGGCAGCTGCCGTCGTCGCACCACGTCGCGACCGCGCTCGGCTTCGGCGCCTCGGCCGTGTACAGCCTGTCGGCACGACTGCGTGCGGAGGAGCAGTACCCCGCCGAGGCCGCCCCCGCCGGCGAGGTCACCGCGACCGACCTGGCGCTGCAGCGGTTCCGGAAGGCCGCCGAGAAGGCCCTCGCGAAGACCATGGGCCGCGTCGGGCTGTGCACCGCCGAGAGCTACATCGGCGGCGCGTTCTTCGAGCCGAACTACCTCGACACCGGCGACGACCTGTTCGCGCGGGTGTTCCCGTACATGCAGGCACCGGTCGGCGGCGTCGGCTTCGCGCGCATCGCCCAGGCCGCGACGGACTGGCACGAGCGCGCACGATCGGTCGCATCGGCGGCCCAGGTCCCGCTCCTCGGGCTGTTCAAGGAGCGCTCGGACGGCGCGGGCCACTCGTTCGGCGTCGCGAGCGTCCGCGGCTTCGGCGGCATGACCGAGGAACGCCCGGCGTTCGAGCGCGCGGGCGACTCCGAGGCGCTGCGCCTGCTCACCCTCGGGCAGCTCGACGACGCCTTCGGCATCACCGACAGCACGTACCGCCACACCGGGTACGACCGGCTGAGCGACGCCGAGGTCGACGCGCACCGGATCACCCCGGGCTACGTGTCGTTCCTGCAGACCACGCACGACGAGCGCTCGCGTCGCCCGGCCGCGCTCCGCGACGTGCTCGCGCTGCCCGCCGACGTCACCGGCATCGACACCGCCGAGGACTTCGCACGCGAGCTCGGCCGCTTCTCGACGAGCGGCAACGCGAGCATCACGGTGCGCGGGCTGTCCGGCTCGCGTCCGGCGTCGTCCGACGGTCTGCCGGGAGGCGCGGCCCGCTTCCGCCTGGAGCTCACCTCGACGGGACCCACGGGTGCCCTGCGCCACACGGCCCTCGCGGACGGGCTCGCGCTGCTGCACCCCGGCCAGGTCGCCGTCGACACGGTCGACGACGAGCACGTGACGCTACGCGCCACGGGCGGCGCGGCCGCCCTGCTCGCCCTGCTGCAGAGCGCCCCCGCGAGCGTCGACCTCGACGAGGTCCAGCCCGCCCACGAGGTCACCCGCACGCTGGCGTCCGGCGCGATGAGCCACGGTGCCCTCGTCGCCGCGGCGCACGAGGCGGTCGCGCACGGCACGAACATGGTCGGCGGCATGTCGAACTCCGGCGAGGGCGGCGAGCACCACATCCGCTACGGCACCATCCGCGGCTCCCGGATCAAGCAGTTCGCCTCCGGCCGGTTCGGCATCTGGGCCGGGTACCTCGCCGACCCGATGCTCGAGGAGCTCGAGATCAAGATCGGCCAGGGTGCGAAGCCGGGCGAGGGCGGCCAGCTGCCCGCGCCGAAGGTCACGGTCGACATCGCCGCGGCGCGCGGTGGCACCCCGGGCGTCGAGCTCATCTCGCCGCCGCCGCACCACGACACGTACTCGATCGAGGACCTCGCGCAGCTCATCCACGACTGCAAGGCCGCCCGGGTGCGCGTCGTCGTGAAGCTCGTGTCCTCCGAGGGCATCGGCACGATCGCGGTCGGCGTCGCGAAGGCCGGCGCCGACGTCATCAACGTCGCGGGCAACACCGGCGGCACGGGTGCCGCGGCCGTCACGAGCCTGAAGTACGCGGGGCGCTCCGCCGAGATCGGCGTGGCCGAGGTGCACCAGGCCCTCGTCGCGAACGGCCTGCGGCAGAAGGTCACGCTCCGCTGCTCGGGCGCGCACCAGACCGGCTCCGACGTCGTCACGAGCGCCCTGCTCGGCGGGGACTCGTTCGAGTTCGGCACGACGGCGCTCATGATGCTCGGCTGCGTGATGGCGAAGAACTGCAACGTGAAGTGCCCCGCGGGCCTGACCACGAACCCGGAGGCGTTCGAGGGCGACCCGCGCGCGCTCGCGCAGTACCTGCTGAACATCGCGCACGACGTCCGGCAGATCCTCGCCCGCCTCGGCCTGCGCTCGCTCCGCGAGGCCCGGGGGCGCACCGACCTGCTCCAGCTCCTCGACCACCCGGCGAGCGTCGGGCGGCTCGACGTCCGCGGCCTGCTCGCCCGGGTGCCCGAGAAGGTCGTCACCGACCCGGAGTACCTCGAGAAGGACTACCGCACCGACGACGCCCTCATCGAGCAGGTCCGCGCCGCGTTCGTCGAGGGGCACGAGGCCGCGCTGACGATCGACGGCGTCCAGCTCGGCAACGCGGACAAGTCCGTCGGCGGCCAGCTCGGCATCGACCTCGAGCGCGTCCTGAACCACGAGCTGCGGGGCGTCGACCTGTCGGCGCACCCCGCGGTCACGACGGACGACCGTGGCCGCCGCCGGCTCGTCGACGGCGCCCTCACGGTGCGCACCTCCGGCTCGGCCGGGCAGTCGTACGGCGTCTTCACGAACGACGGCACGACCCTCGAGCACACCGGCACCGCGAACGACGGCGTCGGCAAGAGCCAGTCCGGCGGCCGCATCGTCGTGCGTGCGCCCGGCGGCGGCAGCGCCGAGCGGGGCGGCAACGTCCTCGTCGGCAACTTCGCGCTGTTCGGCGCGACCGGTGGCCGCACCTTCGTCGAGGGCGAGGCCGGCGACCGGTTCGCCGTCCGCAACTCCGGCGCGACCGCGGTCGTCGAGGGCCTCGGCGACTTCGGTTGCGAGTACATGACCGGCGGCGCGGTGTTCAACCTCGGCGGCTTCGGCAAGGGCCTGGGCAACGGCATGTCCGGCGGGTTCCTGTACCAGTACGACCCGACCGGCCGGGTGACCGAGCGGGCGAGCACCGACTCGCTCCTGGTGTTCCCCGTGACCGAGACCGCACGCGGAGCGTTCCACGAGGCGGCCGCCCGGCTGCTGCTCGAGTGGCACCTCGAGGCCACCGGGTCGGCACGCGCCGAGCAGCTCCTGGCCGACTGGGACACCACCCGCACGCACGTGTACGTCGGCATGCCCCGGGCGCTCCTGCTCAGCCAGGACGCGGACGAGATCCTCGCGGCGGCGACCCGCACGGAGCTCCTCGACGAACTCGCGACCTCGGTCGCGACGGACAAGCTCCGTGCGTTCAAGACCGACTACCGCGACCGGCGCACGGTGCTCGACGGCCGCGCCCCCGCGCTCGGCGACCAGGGCGGTGACACGTTCTCGCTGCTGTCGTCGTACACGGTGCTCGCGGTCGCCCAGGACGTGGCGCAGGAGCGCGTGCCCGGCGCCGCCCCGGCCGACCCGCGGGTCACCGAGGCCGTCCGGAACCTCGTCCTGACCGAGGACTTCCAGGTGAAGCAGCGCGTGGTCAAGTACCTGCGCGCGACCTTCGAGTCGTTCGCCGACGACGAGCTCGCCACGCTCATCGCCGTCAAGCGGCTCGACGACGCCAAGCGCGCGCTGACGCAGCGGAACAACCGCAGCTCGGACGCGCCCGGGACCACGGGGTGGATCATGCACCAGAACGCCAAGAACGCCGGACGGGTCCGCGCGGCCCGGTTCGACGAGCTGCTCGCGACCGCGGCCCTCGACGACATCGCGCGCCGGGCACCGCAGGCACCGGTGGAGGTGGGCGCGTGAGCACGCTCCCCCCGACCGGGTCCCTGATCCCGGTCGACGCCCCGTTCTCGGCCGCCCAGGAGTCCTGGCTCGCGGGCTTCATCGCGGGGGTCGCCGCCGCGGGACGCCGGTCGACCGCGCCGGCACCGACGACCACGGTGGACGTGCTCTTCGGCACGCAGACCGGCAACGCCGAGCTGCTCGCCGACCAGCTCGTCGCCGGTGCCGTCGCCCGCGGGCTCGGCGGCCGGGCCACCGCGCTCGACGACGTCTCGCCCGAGCAGCTCGCCGACATGTCCCACGTGCTCGTCGTCACCTCGACGTACGGCGAGGGCGAGATGCCCGACAACGCCGGTCTGTTCTGGGAGGCGCTGCAGGCGAGCACCGTGCCCCGGCTCGAGGGGCTGCAGTACGCCGTGCTCGGGCTCGGCGACACGAGCTACGACGAGTTCTGCCAGGCCGGCAAGCTCCTCGACACCCGCCTCGAGCAGCTCGGCGCGACACGGATCCACGACCGGGTCGACTGCGACGTCGACTTCGAGGACCCGGCCGAGCTCTGGACGGCCGCCGTCCTCGACCGCGTCGCCGCCCAGGCGGGAGCCACCGGCGCCGCTGCGGGCGCGACCACCGGGGTCGGCGCGACCACGACCGCGACCGCAGCCGGCGGGGCGGGGGCGAGCCGCGCCTCCCGGCCGGGTGCGCAGTGGACCAAGCGCACCCCGTACCGTGCGCCGCTCGTCGTGAACCGCCTGCTCAGCGCACCGGACAGCGCCAAGGAGATCCGGCACCTCGAGTTCGACCTCGGCGACTCGGGCATCGAGTACGCGGCCGGTGACGCCCTGGCCGTCGTCCCGCACAACGACCCGGCACTCGTCGACGAGCTGCTCGACCACCTCGGCGCCGACGGCTCCGCGGACGTCGACGGCCGCCCGCTCGCCGAGGTCCTGCGCGTCGACCGCGAGGTCAGGACCCCGTCGAAGGACCTGGTCGCCGACCTCGTGCAGCGCGCGCCGGCGTCCGAGCTCGCCGCGGTCGTGGCGCACGGCGACAAGCAGGAGCTGGACCGGTGGCTGTGGGGCCGCGACGTCCTCGACCTCCTCCGGGACGCGGGTCCCGCGGCGCCGACGCTCGAGGAACTCCTGCCGAACCTGCGCGGACTGCAGGCGCGCCAGTACTCGATCTCGTCGAGCCCGCTCGCCCACCCGGGCCGGGTCCACCTGACCATCGCGAGCGTGCGGTACGGCGACGCCCACCGCACCCACCACGGCGTCGCCTCGACGTACCTGGCGGACCGCGTGCAGGCGGACGGCGAGGTCGGGGTGTACCTGCAGCCGAACGCCGCGTTCGGGGTGCCCGCCGACGGCGACGCCCCGATGGTGATGATCGGTCCGGGCACCGGCATCGCGCCGTTCCGCGGGTTCCTGCACGAGCGTGCCGCATCCGGGGCGCGGGGTGCGAACTGGCTGTTCTTCGGCGACCAGCACCGCGCGACCGACTTCGTGTACGAGGACGAGCTCACCGACCTGCAGGAGCGCGGCGTGCTCGACCGCCTCGACCTGGCGTTCTCGCGCGACCAGGCCGAGAAGGTCTACGTGCAGACGCGCATGCGGGAGCAGGCGGCGGAGCTGTACCGCTGGCTGGAGGACGGTGCGTCCGTGTACGTGTGCGGCGACGCCTCGCGGATGGCGAAGGACGTCGAGCAGGCGCTGCTCGACGTGATCGCCGCCGGTCGGGGGCGCGGCGTGGACGACGCGCTCGCGTACCTGGCCGACCTGCGCCGCGCGAAGCGGTACGTGCGCGACGTGTACTGAGCGGGGCCATCACCCCTGCGGCGCCACCCTGCCCCGGGGCGCGACGGCTCGGACCCGGGGCACCCCCGGGGCCGCCCCCGATGCGGCGCGCTGCGCTCAGCGGGTCGGCAGCCCCGGCAGCGCGGCGATCCACCCGCCGACCTGCGCGTCGAACCACGCCGCGTCGAGGTTCCGCTCCCACGCGTGCTCGGCCGACCCGCTCACCGCCAGGGTCACCCGGTCGGGGTGCGCGGCGGCGAAGTCCTGGCTCACCGTGAACGGCACGGTGCGGTCGCCGTCGGAGTGCACGAGCAGGGTCGGCGGCAGCGGCGGCGGCACCCGCAGCCACGACAGCGCGCGGACGTCCACCGGCCGCCGCAGTCCCACGACGCGGTGCAGCCCGGGCGTGCGCATCGCCGCGAGGGCGGCGGACACGACGGCACCGGGCACGGGGGTGCGGGCGGCCTGGAAGCGGACGGCGGCCTCCCAGTCGAGCGCCGGCGCGACGAGCAGCACGCCGACCACCAGGTCGCGGTGCGCCGAGCGCAGGAGCAGCTCGTGCGTGACGGTCGCGCCCATCGACCAGCCGACCAGGACGATGCGCCGTGCACCGTTCGCGACCGCGTGGTCGAGCGCGGCCTCGACGTCGACCCACTCCCGGGCACCGAGGTGGGACGCCCGCCCCTCCCACGGGGCCTCGCCGTCGCCGCGGAACGACGGGACGATCGAGGTCCACCCGGCCTCGAGCGCGGCCGGGACGGTCCGGAGCGCGGTGACGCGGGTGGTCCGGATGCCGTGCACGTGCACGGCCCAGGTCGACGCGGCGTCGTCGTCCGGACGGGCCGGGCGGACCACCCACGCGGGGGCGTCGCCGAGCGGCGTCGGGATCGCGACCTCGGACCAGTCGACCGCCATCGCCGCCGGGTCCGGGTGCACGTGCCCGCTCCACCGGATCCGGTCGGACACCGCACCCGTCGTCCGGACCACGGCGCGGCGCACGGTGCCCGCGGTCTCGTCGACCTCGAGCACGGGTCCGACGGTGGTGTGCCCGTCGCCGTCGTGCCACAGGCCGTACTCGCCGGGCCGGAGCGTGTCGGGCGTCAGCGGCAGCTGCACCGAGTCGGCGTCCGCCGAGAGCACGGGCGTCCAGCGGTCCCGCCCGGGCAGCACGATCTTGCCGACCACGGCCCGCAGGCCCGGCAGGCCGCCGACCACCACGAGCACCACCAGGGCGACGAGCACCCACACCACGACCGTCATGCCGTCATCCTCCGATGTTCCGTGCGAGCACCCGCTCCGCGGACCGCACGTGGGCGAGCTCGCCCGGGTCGATCGACCGTCCCTGCACCTCTGCGTCGCGGATCGCGATGACGAGGTCGTACGTCCGCACCCGCAGGTCCGCGCGGCGTTCGACCGGCCGCAGCCCGTGGTGCCGCACGACGCGGGCGAGCCGCCGGTGGTGCCGGCCGAGCCGCAGGTCGCGCACCCACCGGCGCACCGTGAACGAGGCCATGCCGACCACGACGAGCACGATCCCGAGGTAGAACGGCGGGTCGAAGGCGAACCGCAGCACGTCGCGGACCCCGGCCGGGAACAGGCCGAAGTGGTCGGCCGTCAGCGACACGACCTCCTCGACGCTCGCCGCGGTGACGAGGACGAGCCCGACCCGGAAGACCCCGAGCGCGCCTCGGCCGGTCGGCATCCCGCGCACGAGCGTCGTCACGGTGATCGCCGCCACGCAGGCCATGTACACCGAGGCGTACAGCCACATCGCGGTCTGGTCGATGCCGAGCACGATGAAGTGGAACGCGGTGGTGCCGCGGTCGGTGATGCAGGCGAAGGGGATCGCGAACGCGGCGACCATCGCCAGGAGCGCGAGCGGGTGCGCGAGGAGCGGTCGTCGCGGCAGGTCGCCCGTCGCGGCGCGGAGCATGAGCCAGAACGCGGTGGTCGCGCACACGTTCTGCACCAGGTTGACGACGTTCGTCCCGCCGAGCCACCCGTCGAGCACGGTCTGCGGCACCACGCTGCCGAGGGTCAGCAACCCGAGGGCACCGACGCCCGTCGCCGCCCAGGCCGCACGGCCGCGGGGGTTCCGCCGGACGGACGGCGTCCGCGCCACGAAGATCAGGGCCGCGCACCAGAAGGTCGCGGCGTGCAGGGCACCCATCAGCCGTAGGCCCGCTCGTCGGACGCGCCCGCACCCGCACCGAGCAGCACGGTCGCGACCTCGTAGGCGAACCGCTCGGCGAAGTGCTCGTCGTCCCCGGAGACCCGCGCGAGCCCGGCACCGGCGTGGCCGGCGTGCGGCGCTGGGGTCCCGTCGACGTCCCGCTGGCACACGTTCGTCCCGCTGGCGAGGGCGGCGACCGCGGTCGGGGTCGGCGCTCCGGCGTCGCCGTGCACGAGGTGGCCGAGTTCGTGCAGCACGCAGTGCATCCGGTACAGCGGCGGGACGGCGGCCGGCACGAGGACGAGGTTCTCGTGCGGCGCCTGCGACACCAGGGCGGTCAGGCTCCCCCACGACGGCCCGTCGACGTCGACGACCCGCGTCGGGCGGCCGACGGTGCGGGCGACCGCGGCGACCACGTCGTCGAGTCGCGGGGCCCGCGGCAGCGTGCGCACGAGGTCGGCGACCACCGCCGTCACGTCCCGCTCGGCCATCGACTCCCCCTCGTCCCGCGGACAGCCTAGCGGCGCGGTGGGGCGGACCGGGCGGACGCCGGTCGCGGCGACCGGACGACGGACGGGAGGCGCGGTGCCGTCCAGCACCGCGCCTCCCGTCCGTCGTCAGGTCGCGTCCACCGCGACCTGCCGCACTCAGTCCTGCGCGACCGCCTGGTAGTGGCGCGCGCCACCGCGGACGCCCGCGAAGCGGAACGGTCCGGCGGTCACGCGCGGACGCTCGACGTCCTCGCTCGTCGCCGCACCCGCGGCGTGCAGGGCGCGGTACTCGTCGACGGTCAGCCGCACGCGGGACCCGAGCACCTCCTGCACCCGGCCGACACGGCGGTGCTGCTGGTGGTCGGGCCGCACGATGCCGGTCATCAGCTCGCCGACGCTGCCCGAGCCGTAGCTGAACATCGCGATCCGCTGCCCGGCGAGGTCGTCGTCCAGGTCGAGCAGCGCCGCGAGCCCGATCCAGATCGACGCCGTGTACGTGTTGCCGGTCTGCTTGTTGTACGTGAAGCCGATCGCGAGCTCGGACTCGTCGAAGGGCTCACCGACGTGCTGCGTGAGCTTCCGGTGCGCCTTGATCGCCATCTTCGTGAACGGCTGGTGGTGCACGAACCGGGCGATGTCGCCGAAGGCCGGACCGCCCTGCGCGGCGAGGTCGTCCCACGCGCCGATGAAGGCGTCCACGTAGGCGCTGACCGACAGGCGGCCGTCGACGAGCGCGGTGGAGCGGTCGTTCGGCCGCCAGAAGTCGTCGACGTCCGCCGTGAAGACCCCGGCGGCCGGTTCGATCTCGATGAGGTCGGGGTCGGCCGACACCAGGATCGCGGCGGCGCCGGCACCCTGCGTCGGCTCCGCGGCGGTGTCGACGTCGTAGCGGGCGACGTCGGCGGCGATCACGAGCACGCGCTCGTGCGGTGCGCGCGCGACGATGCCGAGCGCGAGCTGCACCGCGGCGGTCCCGCCGTAGCAGGCCTGCTTCAGCTCGACGACGCGGACGCCCTTCGGCAGCCCGAGCAGGCCGTGCACGAACACACCGGCCGCCTTCGACTGGTCGACGCCGGACTCGGTCGCGAACAGCACGGTGCGGATGCCCTCGACGCCGTGGCGGTCGATGACCTCCTTCGCGGCGGCGGCGCCCATCGTGACGATGTCCTCGTCCGGGGCGGGCACGCTGAAGGCGTCCTGGCCGATGCCGACGTGGTACTTGGCCGGGTCGACGCCGAGGCGCTCCGCCAGGTCGTCGAGCTCGAGCACGTGGTGGCCCGTGGCGATCGCGATGTCGTGGATGCCGACGGACAGCGACTGCTGCGTGGTCATGCTGCACCTCCTGCAGGTCGGGAGCCACGGCGTTCCATCGCGACGTGCGCGGCCATCAGCTCCCCGGGGTTCGTCTGGGCGGCGAGCAGGGACAGCTCACCGCAGAGCACCGTCGCGGCGCACATGGCGGCCAGACGACGGGCGTTGGCACCGGGCTCGCGCTCCTCGCGGCAGCCGAGGCGCACGAGGGCGTCCTCGACGACCGGCAGGTCGCCGCCCTTGCCGTTGCCGACCGTGCCGACGATCAGGTGCGGCAGCGCGGTCGAGAAGTACAGGTCGTCGCCGCGGGCCTCGGCGAAGGTGATGCCCTGCGAGCCCTCGACGATGTTCGCGGCGTCCTGCCCGGTGGCCAGGTAGAAGCCGAGGAGCATGTTCGCGTAGTGCGCGTTCGCGGAGCGCAGGGCCCCGGCGATGGTCGAGCCGACGAGGTTCTTCGCGACGTTGAGCTCGGCGATCCGGGCGGCGGAGGACCGCAGCCGCTTCTCGACGACCTCGCCCGGGATGACGATCTCGGCGATGGTGTTGCGCCCGCGGCCGCGGATGCCGTTCACCGCGGTGGCCTTCTTGTCGGTGCAGAAGTTGCCCGAGACGCTGACGTACCGCAGACCCGGCTCCCACGCGAGGATCGCGGGCAGGAGCGTGTCCGCCGCCTGCGTCACCATGTTGTGCCCGGACGCGTCGCCCGTGGTGAACGCGAAGCGCAGGAACAGCAGGTCGCCGACGATCTCGGGGTGCACCTCGATGAGCTTCGCGAACCGGCTCTGCCCGGCGACGAGCTGCGCGAGTTCGTCCTGGCGCGCGAGGATGCGGCCCGCGGCGATGTGCGCGGCGGCGGCGCTGTCGGCCTTCACGACGACCGAGCGCGTCATGCGCTCGTCGACGACGGTCGCGACGATCCCGCCCTCGACCATGCGCGAGACACGGGCGCCGCGGCCGACGGAGGGCCACAGCGGCGACTCGTACGTCGCGAGCGGCACCTCGTGCTCGCCCTCCACGGCGTTGCCGCTGATGCGGATCGGTCCCACCCACTTGGTCGGGATCGGGGTCAGCAGGTCGGTCATTCGACGCTCCCTTCGGGTGCCTGCACCGCGACGCTGAGGTGTCTGATGTCGTGCGCCTCCCAGGCGCGGTGGATCTCGGCGAGGTCGGTGTCCGCCGGGACGAGTGCGATGCCGCAGTCGCCGCCGCCGGCGCCGGACGGCTTCGCCGCCCCGCCGGCCGCCTCGACCACGTCGCACAGGGTGGTGAGCCGCTCGGTCTCGATCTGCGAGCCGACGGACGCGCCGAGGCGCTGCAGCAGTCGGCGGGCGCGCCGCAGCGCGTCGAGCGTCGTCGCCGCGTCGCCGGTCTGGAGGCCCGTGGTCAGGTCGTCGACGCAGGTCCGGCTCTCGTCGAGGAACGCCTGGTACCCGCCGTTGCGGTGCCGACGGACGACGTCGACGAGCTTCGTCGTCGACGCGGGCGAACCCGTCCAGCCGACCAGGAGCTCGAGGTCCGCCGGCGCGGGCAGGCGCTGCACGTCGAACCCGGTCCACGCCTCGGCGTCACCGAGGACGTCGGAGACGGAGCGGTCCCCGAGCATCCCGGCCAGCCGTTCGCGGTCGGGCGCGCTGTAGCGCAGCCACCCGCCGAAGGTGCTCGCTGCGAGGTCGCCGCCGGAGGCCTGCGGGTTCACCCGGATCGTCGCGAGGAGGGCGACCTGGAACCGCTGGCGCTGCGTCAGGCCGATCCGGTAGAAGCGGTCGAGCGCGCCGACCGTGGCGACCGTGACGGCGGCCGAGGAACCGAGGCCGAACTTGCGGCCGCTGGCGTCGTCGAGCTGGCTCTCGATGCGGAGGTCGTGGAACCGCGGGGCGATGCCGCGCTCGGCACGGAGCTTCTCGACGAGGTCGATCGTCGCCATGACGTAGTCGTACGGGTGGTGCTCGCGGTCGAGGGCGAGCCCGTCGTCGTCGCGCGTCCAGGTGAGCGGCAGGTGGCCGTACTCCTCCGAGTGCACGCTGCCGGCGCCGTGGCCCTCCTGCACGCGCGCGGTGATCGCACGGTCGAGGGCGATGAGCACGGACGGCTGCCCGGGCTCGACGACGGCGTACTCACCCGCGACGAACAGCTTGCCGTGGGCGCGGAACTCGATCACTCGGCGGTCTCCTCCGGTCGGACGGCACCCGCTCCGGGTGCCCCCGCTCCTTCGGAGCCGACGAGGTGCGCGCCTGGTCCGGTGCCCGACTCGATGACGTCTCCCAGGCCCTGCAGCGCGGCCGCGACGGCGCCCCGGTCCTCCGGGGTGGTGAGGACCACGACGTTCGGCCCGGCGTCCGCCGTGGCGTACGCCTGCAGCCCCGAGGCACGGAGCTCGGCGACCGCGTCGAAGACCGCGACGCTGCGGGCGTTCAGGTAGCGGATCGGGGGGAACGCACCCTCGATCGTGGCGTGCATGCGGAGCGCGTTGCTCTCGGTGAGCTCGCCGATGCGCGGGAAGTCGCCCGCGGCGCAGGCCGCGAGCATCTCGTCCACGGTCCAGGTGGTCGACGTCACCCACGCCGGGTAGAACGGCGAGGTGGCGATCGTGCGCCGCATGGCCTCGCGGGAGCCGATCGCCTTCTCGCCGGCCGAGATCGTCACGACGACCATCGCCATCGGCGGCGCGGGGACCCGCTCGGCGAACGAGCCCTGGTCGTCCCCGGCGTGCCAGACGGCCACCCCGCCGGGGATCGACCGGGTGGCCGAGCCGGAGCCGCGCCGGGCCAGGCGGGAGAGGTCCCGCTCGGACAGGTCGAGGCCGTACGCGGCGGCGGCGGCCGTGGCCAGGGCCGCGAAGCCCGAGGCGCTCGACGCCAGGCCGGCACCGGTCGGCACGGTGTTCTCGGAGACGACGGTCGCGCGCTGGTCACTGCCGGCGAGGTCGCGCACGAGGTCGAGGAACTGCTGCACGCGGAGCAGCGCACCGTCCGGGGCTGCGCCGCCGTTGAGCACGAGGGTGTCGTGCTCCGCCGTGCCGTCGAGCGTCACCGTGGTGGTGGTCGGGAACACGTCGAGGCCCATCGACACGCTGCCGGTCGCGGGCAGGGCGAGCTGTGCGTCCGCCTTGCCCCAGTACTTCACGAGCGCGATGTTGGGGTGCGCGACGGCGGTGGCGGTCATCAAGCGCGGGCTCCGATCGTGGTGGTCCAGGTCTCCGTGGCGCCGGCCTGGCGGAGTGCGGCCGCGATGCGGTCCGCGTGCTCCCGGTCCGCGGCGAGCGCGAGGACGCATCCGCCGCGCCCACCTCCGGTGAGCTTCGCGCCGAGGGCGTCCGCACGCCGTGCGGCGTCGACGAGCCGGTCCAGGTCGCCGCTCGACACGTCGAGGGCGGTGAGCAGTCCGTGCGCGGCGTCCATCGTGGCACCGAGGGCCTGTGCATCGCCATCCACGAGTGTCCCCCGTGCGCGTCGCGCGAGGGCCCCGATCGCCGCGACGACCTCGTCGACCGCGGCGGGGTCGGCGTCGTGCCGCTCGCGCACGGCGGCCACGGCCTCACGGGTGTGGCCGGGGACGCCGGTGTCGGCGACGACGAAGGTGAACGCGGCGCCGAGCGGCACCGGGTGCACAACGCCGTCCTCGAACCACACCGGGACGTCGGCGACGACCCCGCGGGCGTCGAGCCCGGAGGGGCGGCCGTGCGCGACGCGCTCGCACTCCTGCACGAGCTCGTGGTGCTCCTCGGGGTCGAGGGTGCGGCCGAACACGTCGGCCACCGCGGCGGTCACGGCGGCGGCGACGGCGGCGCTCGACCCCATGCCGCGGGCCGTGGGGACGGCGCTGTCGACCCGGACGTGCAGGTGCTGGCCGGGGACGCCGAGGTGCCGGAGCGTCGCGGTGACCGCGGTCACGGTCGGCAGGACCGCCGCGGGGGCGGTGTCGAGCGGCCCGGTGTGCACGACCGACTCGAGGGTGCTGCCCCGCTCGGCGTCGACGGGCGTCGCGGTCGCCGTGACGCGGACGTCGAGGACGGGCAGCACGAGGGCCGGGACGCCGTACACGACGGCGTGCTCGCCGACCAGGATGGTCTTGCCGTGGGACGACGCGGTCCCGGTGCGGAGGACGTGTCCTGCTCCCGGGGTCGCGGTGGTGTCCGCGGTGGTGTCGGCGTGGTGGTGGGTCATCGTGGGTCACGTCAGCCTAACCGGCTGCGCGGACACCGGTCGTGCGGGGCCGGGCCGACGGCGCCGACCGGCCGGACTTCCTCCACGTCGCCTGAACTCGGTTGTGCACAACTCGGTTGCGTGCAATGCTCCTTCCATGGCCGTGACGGACGAGATGGTGTGCTTCTCGCTCTACGCGGCGTCCCGGGCCACCACCCAGGCGTACCGCTCGATGCTCGAGCCCTGGGGCCTCACGTACCCGCAGTACCTCGTGCTCGTGACGCTGTGGATCGAGGGCGACCAGACGGTCTCCGGACTCGGCGACCACCTGCAGCTCGACTCCGGGACGCTCTCGCCCCTGCTCCGCCGCATGGAGCAGGCCGACCTCGTCCGCCGCGAACGCCGCAGCACCGACGAGCGCGTCGTCACCGTGACCCTCGGCGAGCGCGGCCGCTCGATCCGCCCCGAGCTCGCCCACGTCCCGGCCCGCATCGCCGCCGGGATGGGCCTGTCCGGCGAGGACGCCGCACTCGAGCTCATCAGCACGCTGCAGCGCCTCACGGCCACCATGCACGCCGCCGCCGCGGACCCCGCGGTCACGGCCGACTGACCCCACGAAGGAAGGAAGGACCCACATGGACGTCCTCTACACCGCCGAGGCCCTCGCCACCGGCGAAGGCCGCAACGGCCACGTCACCACGAGCGACGGCACGGTCGACTTCGACCTCGCCATCCCGAAGGAGATGGGCGGCTCCGGCAACGGCGCGAACCCCGAGCAGCTCTTCGCGGCCGGCTACAGCGCCTGCTTCCACTCCGCGCTGCAGGGTGTCGCCCGCGCGCAGAAGGTCAAGATCACCGACTCCTCCGTCGGCGGCCGCGTCCAGATCGGCCCGAACGGCCAGGGCGGCTACCAGCTCGCCGTCATGCTCGAGGTCGTCATCCCGGGCATGGACCACGACCAGGCCCAGGCCCTCGCCGACGCCGCGCACCAGGTGTGCCCCTACTCGAACGCGACGCGCGGCAACATCGACGTCACGATCACCGTCTCGGAGGACTGACCCGTGAGCACCCCCACCACCATGCGCGCCGTCGTGCACCCGGAGTTCGGCGAGCCCGCCGACGTCCTGACCGTCGAGCAGCGCCCCGTCCCGACGCCCGGCCCCGGCCAGGTGCTCGTCCGCACGGTCCTCTCCCCGATCCACAACCACGACCTGTGGACCATCCGCGGCACGTACGGCTTCAAGCCCGAGCTGCCCGCCGCGAGCGGCACCGAGGCGCTCGGCGTCGTCGAGGCCCTCGGTGACGGCGTCGACCGCCTGCAGGTCGGCCAGCGCGTCGCCGGCGGCACCTTCGGCGTCTGGGCCGAGTACTACGTCGCCGACGCCGCGGGGCTCGTCCCGGTGCCCGACGCGATGGACGACGAGTCCGCCGCACAGCTCGTCTCGATGCCGTTCAGCGCGATCAGCCTGCTGCACTCGCTCGACCTGCACGAGGGTGACTGGATCATCCAGAACGCCGCGAACGGTGCGGTCGGCCGCATGGTCGCCCAGCTCGGCAAGGCCCGCGGCATCAACGTCGTCGGCCTCGTCCGTCGCGCCGAGGGCGTCGAGGAGCTCCGCGCCCAGGGCATCGACCGGATCGTCGCCACCGACGCGGACGACTGGAAGGACCAGGTCGCGGCCATCACCGGCGGCGCCCCGATCGCCGCGGGCGTCGAGTCCGTCGGCGGCAAGGCCGCCGGTGACATCGCCTCGGTGCTGGGCGAGGACGCCACGCTCGTCGTGTTCGGCGCGATGGCGTCCCCCACGCTCGAGATCCCGTCGGGCAAGGTCATCTTCGGCCAGCTCACGGTCAAGGGCTTCTGGGGCGCGGTCGTCAGCAAGACGATGCCGGGCGAGCTGAAGGGCCAGCTCTTCGGCGAGCTCATCAGCCGCGTGCTCGACGGCTCGCTGACGCTCCCCGTCTCCGAGACCTTCGTCTTCGAGGACGCCCGCGACGCGGCGCGTGCCAGCGACACCGCCGGCCGCGTCGGCAAGGTGCTCCTGCGCCCGTAGCGCGACCTGCGTCCGCGGACGCACCAGCAGACGGACGGGAGGCCCGTGGCGACACCGCCACGGGCCTCCCGTCCGTCACGGGGCCGGCGCCAGTGCCCGCAGCGCGTCCGTGACACCCAACCACCCGACCGGCCGACCGTCGGCGTCCACGACCGGCACCCCGGTCGCGCCGTCGGCGTCGACCACCCGCTCGACGACGTCGGCCAGGCGCGCGTCCGCGGGGACGGCGGTCACGTCGGCCAGGACGTCCCCGACGACACGGCGCCCGAACCCCTCGTCGGCGAGCAGCGCGTCCCCCACCGACCGTGCCGTCACCACGCCGGCGAGCCGCCCGTCCTCGTCGACGACGGCCAGCGCCCCGAGGCCCGTCGACCCGAGCAGGTCGAGCGCCTCGGCGGCGGCCGTCGACGGCGTCGTGACCGGACCGACGGGCCGGACCGCGTCCCCCGCCGACGGGCCGGTCCCGGCAGCGTCGGTCGGCAGGGGTGCCGAGTCGGTCAGGTCGACCCCGCGACGGCTGAGCTTGAGGGTGTAGATCGTGTCCCGCGAGAGCGCCCTGGACACGGCGGTCGCGATGACGATCGCCACGAACAGCGGGAGGACGAGCGCGTAGTCGCCGGTGAGCTCGAACAGCATGATCCCGGCCGTGATCGGCGCCCGCGTCGAACCGGCGAACACCGCGCCCATGCCGACGACCGCGAAGGCACCGACCTGGCCGTGCATCCCGGGCACCACGGACGCGACGACCTCGCCGAACGCGGCGCCGGTCATCGCACCGACGAAGAGCGAGGGAGCGAACACCCCGCCGGACCCCCCGATGCCGAGCGTCAGCGAGGTCGCGAGCACCTTGCCGACGACGAGCACCGCGAGGAAGCCGAGCGCGTACCGACCGGCGACCCCGTCCTCGAGCACCGGGTACCCCACCCCGTACATCTGCGGCAGCACCAGGAGCAGCGCCCCGAGCAGCAGCCCGCCGACCACGGGCCGGAGCCACTCCGGCCCCCTCGTCGCCCGCCAGAGCACGTCGCAGGCGTCCTCCACCAGGTAGAGCACGCGGGTGAAGCCGATGCCGACCGCACCCGCGAACAGGCCGAGGACGGCGAAGAGCAGGTACTCCGGCGGCGTCACGGCCCCGATCGTCGGCAGGTGCAGGAACGCCGTGTCCCCGAACGCCGCGCGACCGATGAGCGCCGCGGTGACGCTCGCGACGGCGACCGCGCCGAACGACGTGGGTGTGAAGTCGCGGAGCAGGAGCTCGAGCGCGAAGAACACCCCGGCGACCGGGGCGTTGAACGTCGCGGAGATGCCACCCGCAGCACCGCACGCCACGAGGGTGCGCAACCGCCCCTCGGGCATCCGCATCCACCGTCCGATCGTCGACCCGAGCGCCGAGCCGATCTGGATGATCGGGCCCTCGCGCCCGACGGAGCCGCCGGACCCGATGCAGATCGCGCTCGCGAGGGCCTTCACGACGGCGACCCCACCGCGGATGCGACCACCGCTCCGAGCGATCGCGAACATCACCTCGGGGACGCCGTGCCCGCGGGCCTCCCGGGCGAAGCGCTGGATGAGCGGCCCGTAGAGCAGGCCACCGACCGCGGGGGCGAGGACGACGAAGCCGGCGCCGAGCCCCGGGACCCACGGGTTGGCCGGGTGACCGGTGGTCGCCGAGTAGTCGACGTGGCCGCTGAACAGGAGCGTCGCGTGCTCGATCAGCCAGCGGAAGACCACGGCCGCGAGTCCCGCGCCGGCGCCGACGACGAGTGCCGGGAGGGCGAGGCGGAGCGCCGCGGAGCCGAACCGCGTGCCGGCGAGCCGGACGTGTGCGTGGACGGCCGGGATGCGGGCAGGGACGGTCTTCCGAACGATTGCATGCACACAACCATTGTACGCATACAACTCTTGGTCACCCGAGGACCGTGGATCACCCGCCGAAGGCCGAGACCTCCTCCGGTGTCGGCTCCCCCATCGCCCGACGGAACGCCGCCATCCCCGCCACGGCGACCTCCCGGTCCTGCTCGGGCATCCCGGCGACGATCGCCTCGAGTTCGGTGCGGCGCCGTGCGGAGACCTCGTCCACGAGGGCGTGCCCCCGCTCGGTGGCGGCGATGCGCACCTCGCGGCGACTGTCGGCGCTCGGGCGTCGCTCCACCCAACCGCCCGTGACGAGCCGGTCGACGTTCCGGGTCAGGGTCGAGGGACCGACCGCGAGCCGCTCGGCCAGTTCACCAGCGCGTGTCGGCCCGAGGGTCGCGACGAGCACGATGAGCCGGAACTGCGGCACGCTGACGTCCTCGAGCGCGGGTGCCAGGGACCGGGCGACGACCCCGAGGAGGCCGCGGGAAGCGGCGAGGACCTCGTCGATCCCGTGATCAGCGTGTTCCGACATGGGTCCATCCTCCCAGGCGGTCACATCGCCTCCTTGAGCCCCCGCCGCACCAGGAGTGCGTTCACCGGGTACGAGCACACGAAGCCGGCGACCATCGCGAGCTGCATCGCGACCCAGAACTCGGGCGTCAGCACCCCGACCCGGCCGCCGAACGCCGCCGGGAACACCACGAACTGCCACAGCGCCATCAGCCCGTACATGCCGACCTGCCACGCGGTGATGCTGAGGGTGTCGGCCTTGAGCGCGGCGACCAACCCGTCCCGCAGCCCGAGCCCGCGCATCGGGGCGATCGACCAGTACTGGAACGCGATCCCGACCACGAAGGCGACGACGAAGTCGAGGATCCACCCGGCGAAGACCGCGTCCCGGTACAGCGTGCCGAGCCCGACGAGCGCACCGAGACCGGGGAACGCCACGAGACCGAACTCACCGACCAGGTCGCCGAGCGCACAGCCCGCCCCGCAGTGGCTCGTGTCGATCGCCGTCCCCGCGAGCCGACCGTGCCCGTCGACGGTCGCCCGACCCCGACGCAGGTAGAACACGAGCCACACCACGCTGCCGAACAGCATGGTGAGCGGCCACACGAACGCCATGACGCGCATGTGCGGCGGGTGCCGGACGACGTCCACGGTCACGACGAGCGCGCACGCGACCGCCAGGATGAGCAGGCCAATGCAGACCGCCGTGAGCAGCGGCGGCAGGGCCGTCACGGTGAGGCCGTCCACGTCAGCGTCCCGCGCCGGTCGACCCGTCCGCCGCGTGGGCGCTCCTCTGGGGTACGGTGCCGACCTGCTCGAGGGAGCGACCGCGGGTCTCCGGCACGGCACGCCAGATGAAGACCAGCGCGAGCAGCCCGACGGCGGCGAAGCCGAAGAAGGTGCCCGTGATGCCGGCCGCCGCGACGACCGAGGGGAACACCAGCCCGATGCACGCGTTCGCGGTCCAGAGGCACGCGACCGCGATCCCCATGCCGAGCGCGCGGATGCGGCCGGGGAAGACCTCGGACAGCACGACCCACGTCGCGACGTTGAGGAACGTCTGCATCGACCCGACGAACGCGACGACGAGCGCCAGGATCACCCACGGCCGTGCCGGGTCCCCGGGCGCGAGCACGAGCGACGCGGTGCCGATGAGCAGGTGGCAGACCGTCGTCAGCGCGTAGCCGACGATCAGGGTCGTCCGCCGGTCGATGCGCTCCATGTTCCGCAGCGCGACCAGCCCGCCGATGACCGCGATCACGCCGGGCACGACGTTCACGACGAGCGCGGTCGACCGGGTGAAGCCGGACTCCACCAGGACGGCCTGGCCGTAGTACATGATCGAGTTGATCCCGGTGAGCTGCTGGGCGACGCCGATCCCCGCGCCGACCAGGACGATCCGGACGAGTCGTCGGTCGCCGAGCAGGGCACGCCAGCCCCGTGCTGCCGACGGGCCGGTCGTCGCGGCGGCGCGCACGATCTCGTCGAGCTCGGCGGCGGCACGCTCGGGCGACCGGACCGCGGCGAGGACCGTGTACGCCTCGTCGGTGCGGCCCCGCGCGGCGAGCCAGCGCGGCGACTCCGGCACGCGCAGCATGCCGACGAACAGGGCGACGGCGGGCAGGGCGCAGACCGCGAGCATGACGCGCCAGACCCCGTCGCCCTCGCCCCACAGCGTGCCGATCACGGCGTTGACGACGAAGGCGGCGAGCTGGCCGATCACGATCATCAGCTCGTTGCGCCCGGACAGGGACCCGCGGAACTCGTACGGGGCGACCTCGGCGAGGAACACCGGCACGACCGTCGACGCGCCGCCGACCGCCAGGCCGAGCAGCACCCGGCCGACGACCATGACGCCGAGGGCCGGTGCCGCGACGCACACCACGGTGCCGACGAAGAACACGACCGCGAGCAGCGTGATCGTCGGGCGTCGTCCCCAGCCGTCCGCGACCCGTCCGCCGAGGGCCGCGCCGACGACCGCGCCGAAGAGCAGCGAGCTCGTCACGACGCCCTCCGTGGTGGGGGTCAGCCCGAGTTCCTGGCTCATCGGCAGGAGTGCACCGTTGACCACGCCGGTGTCGTAGCCGAACAGCAGGCCGCCGAGGGTCGCGACGAGGGCCACCACGCCGAGTCGGCGACGGTGCGGGCCGGAGCCCACCGGGGGCAGGGGGACGGTGCCGGTGGGTCGCCCGGTCGCTTCGGTGCTGGTCATCGGTCCCAGTCTGCTCCGTGTCGGGGGCTGCTCCGTGCCGGGGTCGGCGCCGTGTCCGCGGGGCGCGAGGTGCCGACGGTCCGCTCCGTGTCGGGGCCCCGCCCGTTCCGGGGTCCGGCCCGTTCCGGGGTCCGGCCCGTTCCGAGGTCCGGCCCGTGGGGTCGGCGCGCGCCGGTCAGTCCTCGGCGGGCCCGTCGCCGAGGACGTCGCCCAGCGAGGCCATCCCGGCCCCGTGGTCGGTGTAGCGGCGGACCGTCCGTCGTGCCGCGGCGCTCGCGGCTCCGGACAGCGCGGGGTTCCGGCGGGCGGCATCGGCGACGCGACCGGCGTGGCCCGCGGTCGACAGGAGCACGTTCGCGAGTGCGCGGGCATCGCCCTGGTCGGGCACACCGGCGACGGCCCAGGCGCTGCGGAGCTGCTCGTCGGGTGAGACCCCGCGCCGGGTGCCCATGCGGTGCCAGTCGGACAGCGCGCCCTCGGTGCGGGTGGCGGCCCGCTCGACCTCGCCCGCACGGCGCCGGTCGACCGCACGCGCTGCGTCGGCGGCTGCGTCCTCGGCCCCGGGCTCCCGCGACGCGACGGCGTCGGCCCGCTGTCGTGCCGCGGTGTCGTCGCCGCCGCCCTCGGCGATGCGGGCGGCGTGCGCTGCGGCTGCTGCGGCGAGGATCTCGTGACGGTCCATGCCTCGACGCTAGCCGCTCGGACCGACACCCCGGCACCGGCGGCGGATCCGGCGCACGGCCCCGTTCCTCCACAGGGCGTCGCCGCGACCCAGTCCGTCCACAGGGCGTCGCCGCGGCGCTGCGGGCCGGTTACGCTCGACCCGAGGGGGAACATGAACAACCGCACCGCCGTCGTCGGCCTGGTCGTGCTGGCAGCCGTGACGCTGTCCGGCTGCTCGCTGCTCCGTGGGTCAGACGGTGCGATCCCGGCACCGACGTCCCGCAGCAGCACCGCGTCGGCCTCCCCGACCGCAGACCCGACGCCGGACGCCGAGTCCGACGAGGACCTGCTGTCCGCTTCCGCGTCGCCCCGCACGCCCACGCCGGAACCGTCCGAGGCGGCGGCCCCCGCGCCCGTGCTGACCCCGATCCCGGCCGGCACGGTGCTCACCGAGAGCGACGTGGCATCGCCCAAGGGCAGCATCCACTTCCACGTCCGGGTCGTCGCGGACGGTGACGACACCTTCACGGCGCAGTTCTCCGGCTTCACGTCGACGCTGCCGGTCCCGGTCGCGGTCGGCTTCTTCGAGCGGGCCAGACAGGTCGGCGACGGCCTGACCTACCCCGGTGTCGGCACGCACGTCCTCGGCGGTCCCACCAGCGGCCCGCAGTCCGTCGCGGTGCCGCTCGACGGTTCCGGCGTCGACCCGTCCGGCCTCGGCACGCTCGTGGTGTCCTCGGCGGCCGCCGCCGGGCAGGACGTCCCGGTCGAGATCGCAGCCGGCAAGGTCCTGGCCGTCGCATCGCTGCGCTGGTCGGTCCCGGCACGCCAGACGAACGTGCACCCGGTCGACGGCGGCGCACGCGCGAACGCTTCCGGCCCGGTCACCGCGACCACGGCGAGCGGTGCCCCGCGGTCCTACACGGTGGCGTCGGGCGACCTCATCGGGGACGTCGCGGCGCGCTTCGGCATCACGGTGACCGACCTGGTCTGGCTCAACGAGGGCGTCCAGGTGTTCGGGCAGGACCAGTACCTGTACGAGGGAACGACGCTCAACCTCGACCCGCTCGGGCGCTGAGGCGCGGGGTCCAGGCCGCGCCGTCCAGGCCGCGCGGTTAGGCCGCGCCGTCCACGCCGCGCGGCCGGGTCGCGCGGCCGGGTCGCGCGGCCTGGACCCCGCGCCTCAGCGCCCGAGCGGGTCGAGGTTGAGCGTCGTTCCCTCGTACAGGTACTGGTCCTGCCCGAACACCTGGACGCCCTCGTTG
>NZ_MCIG01000038.1 GCF_001705035.1 Curtobacterium sp. UCD-KPL2560
CCCTTGGGCGCTGAGCCCGGGGCGCTGGGCCCGGGGCGCTGGGCCCGGGGCGCTGGGCCCGGGTGCGCTGGGCCMGGGGCGCGCTGCCCGGGCGCTGCCGGTGGCGTCAGCCCGCCTGCGTCCGGAGCAGTGCGGCGGCCTCGCGGACGGCCGTCGGCGCACCGGCCAGGTGCCAGTCGTGCCCGTGCGCCCGGACGACCTCGGCCGTCCCGCCGACGCCCTCGACGAGTGCCCGGCCGGGCAGCCAGTCCCACGCGGCGCAGTCGACCTGCACCCACAGGCCGATGCGTCCCGCGGCGACGTCGGCGAGGTCGCACGAGCCGGAGCCGCTCACGCGCAGGGTCGCCGCCGCGGCGAGCAGCGCGAACAGGGGAGCCGTGGCGTCGTCGCGCAGGTGTGCGGCGTCGAGGAACCTCGCCACGCTCGCCCGGGCCAGCGGGAGGTCGGCGATGTCGGGCACGACCTGCCCGTCGCACTCGGTCCGGCCGTCGAGCGCGACCCAGGTCTCGTCGGGCAGGTGCCGACGGACGGCACCGGCGGTCAGCACCCCGTCCGTCTCGAGCGCGACGGCGCTGCACCACGCGGGCAGTCCGGCGACGTAGTTCCACGTGCCGTCGATCGGGTCGACGTGCCACCGGCGACCGGAGGTGCCGTCGGCGTGCGCGCCCTCCTCGCCGGTGACGCCGTCGTCCGGACGGTGCTCGGCGAGCATCCGGCGCACGAGGTCCTCGGCGGCGCGGTCGGCCGCGGTGACGAGGTCGGCGGCGGACGTCTTCTGCGTCGTCTCCGTCCCCGCACGGCGCATGGTGGCCGCGAGGTCCGCGGCGTCGGTCACGAGGGCGGTGGCGAGGGTGCGGTCGTCCATCCGGTCACGGTAGCGGGCGTCGGACCGGGCCGGGACCAGCGCTCCGGCGGCGTGTCAGGGCGCGGTCGCCGCGATCAACCGCGCCGCGCGGTGTTCCGGAGTGCTCTCCATCGGCACATCACGGCAGCACGAGGCCGGGCTGTGTCGGCGTCGGTCGCTACGGTGGACCGGTGATCATCCGCACCGAGGGCTCCGGTCGTCCGCTCGTCGCGCTGCACGGCTTCGGGCTCGACCACCGCGTGATGCTGCCGCTCGAGCACATGGTGGACGACGCTCCGTGGCGGCGGGTCTACGTCGACCTGCCGTGGACCGCGGCGGCCCGGCGCGCGGCAAGGGACACCGGCTCCGTGCGGGTCCCCACCAGCACGCTCGAGGTCGCCCGGGGCGTCGTCGCCGAGCTCCGCGACGCGCTCGGCGACGAACCGTTCGCGGTGGTCGGCAACTCGTTCGGCGGCATGGTCGCCCGGTACGTCGCGCACGAGCTGCGGGGCCAGGTGCTCGGCCTCGCCACTTTCGCCGGCGTCGTCGAGGCCGTGCACGCTGCCCGGACCGTCCCCGAGCGCACCGTCCTGCGCGTCGATCCGTCCGTGCTCGACCGCGCCGGTGACACCCGCGACGACTTCGTCGCGAACAGCGTCGTGCAGGACGCAGCCACCTTCGACGCCTTCGTCGCGGGGGTGCTGCCCGGCCTCCGGGGTGCGGACCAGGCCGTGCTCGACGCCATCGCGGACGACTACGCGCTCCCGGTGGAGCCCGAGGCTGCGCACCCGGAGCCGTTCACCGCGCCGACGCTGCACCTGTTCGGCCGGCAGGACGAGGTCGTCGGGTACGAGGACGGGCTCGCCCTCCGGGACCACTACCCGCGCGGGTCGTTCGTGGTCCTCGACACGGCTGGACACAACGTGCACCTCGAGCAGCCGACGGTCACCGCAGCGCTCGTGCGCGACTGGCTCGCGCGGATGGACGCGACCGCCTGACGGACGGGAGGCGCGGAGCGGGCCCGCCACGCGCCTCCCGTCCGGCCGTGGTCGCGTGTCGAGCCGGGCGGGACCCGGCCTGCGCGCGTCCGCGGTCGGTCAGCTGCCGAGACCGGCGACCAGGTTGATGACGCTCGCGATGACCACCGTGCCGAAGAAGAACGACAGCAGCGCGTGCCGCAGCGTCGCGACGCGGATCGCACTCGACGTGATCGACGTGTCGGACACCTGGTACGTCATGCCGACGGTCACCGCGAAGTAGGCGAAGTCGGAGTAGCGCGGCGGCTCCTGCTGGTTGAAGTCGATCCCGCCCGGCGCACCGCTGTAGTACAGCTCGGCGTAGCGCAGCGTGAACAGGGTCTGCACGAGCAGCCAGGACAGGAAGACGCTCACGACGCCGAGGGCGGCCGCGGCGTCCTGCGCGCTGCCGTGCAGGTCCCGGGCGGTGCTCAGCACGACGAGGATCGCCACGACGCTCGCTGCGGAGGCACCGACGAGCAGCAGGTCCGACACGGTGCGGCGCGGGTCCTCGCGGGCGGCGTGCTGCGCGGTGCGCTCGGCGTCGTCGTCGAGGAGCGGGAACGCCGTCACGACGTAGACCGCGCACGCCGCCGCCCACCCGACCGACGCCGACCAGCGGGGGCCGACGACGAGGGCGGTGACGACGGCCGCGACCACGCCGACGACGACCATGAGGACGAGGCGTGTGCGGTAGCGCCGGGAGCGGCCGACGTGCGGGGTCGGCATCGGGACCGGAGCCGGCGGGTTCGGGGACGGGGACACGGCTCCACCATGGCCGCGTCCGCCGTCACGGCACCGTGCAGCGTGCGCCTGCTGCTGAGGGTGCGCCCAGGTCCGGCCCGCGCTGCACGTGGCGCGTGGGCCTGCCGTTCGCTGCTCGCCGTCTGGGGCGCGCCGCCGTGCGCTTGGCGGGGTACGGCCGTCCCGGCGAGCACGGGGCCGTTCGGATCCCGTCAGGACGCCGGGTCGTGGCCGTCACCGCGGGTACGATCGCACGGGCCGTCCGACGGCCACGCACCGGCACCCGACCGAGGAGGACCGCGATGGCCCTGATCGACAACGGCATCTACGTGGACGGCGTCCGCACCCAGTCCCCGACCGACCTGCGACGGACGTACGACGCGCTCGACGCGGCCGGGGGCGGCGCGATGGCGTGGATCGGGCTCTTCCGGCCGACCGACGCCGAGCTGACCTCGGTGGCCGACGAGTTCGGGCTCCACCCGCTCGCGGTCGAGGATGCCGGCAAGGGCCACCAGCGCGCGAAGCTCGAACGGTACGGCGACACCCTCTTCGTCGTGCTCCGGCCCGCCTGGTACGACCACGACGCCGAGACCGTCGAGTTCGGCGAGGTGCACCTGTTCACCGGCGACGGCTTCGTCGTGACCGTCCGGCACGCCGCGCGACCGAACCTCGCCGACGTGCGGAAGCGGCTCGAGACGGACCCGGAGTGGCTCGGTCGGGGGTCCGAGGCCGTACTGTGCGCGGTGCTCGACGAGGTCGTGGACGGCTACGCCCCGGTCGTCGCCGGGCTGCAGGACGACGTCGACGAGATCGAGGACGACCTGTTCGACGGCGACGTCGACCCGGACTCCTCGAAGCGCATCTACCAGCTGCTCAGCGAGGTGATCGGGTTCCAGCGGGCGATCAGTCCGCTGCCGGGCATGGCCCGCTCGCTCCTGCTCGGGGCCGAGAAGTACGGCACCGACCCCGAGGTGCAGAACCAGCTGCGGAACGTCCTCGACCACGCCATCCGGATCACCGAGCGCGCCGACACGTTCCGCGCCCTGCTCGAGAACGCCCTCACGCTGCACGCGACCCTCGTCACGCAGGAACAGAACGACGCGATGCGCCGGATGACGAGTGCGTCGCTCGCGCAGGGCGAGGAGAGCCGTCGCCTCGCGCAGGCGTCGATGCGGCAGGGCGAGGAGGTCAAGAAGATCTCCTCGTGGGCGGCGATCCTGTTCGCGCCGACCCTGGTCGCGTCGATCTACGGCATGAACTTCGACCACATGCCCGAGCTGCACTGGACCTTCGGGTACCCGTTCGCGATCGTGCTCATGCTCGTGATGGCCGTGGTGCTCTGGTTCGTCTTCAAACGGCGCGGCTGGCTGTGACCCCGCGCCTCCCGTCCGCCGTCCGCGCCGTCAGGCGCGACCGCTGGTCGCGGCCTCCGCCACGGACGCGACCCGGTCGGCCGCGTCGGGGATACCGAAGGACGTGAGCAGGGGGACCCAGAGGGCGCGCAGGCGGTCGACGAGGTCCTCGGTCGTCGTCGGCACCGACGAGGTGACGAGGCCGAACGTCGCCTCGAGGAGCAGCTCCTCGGCGCGGTCCGGCAGTGGTGGGGCGTCCTCGGAGCGAGCGGCGTCGAGCTGCTCGCGGATGAAGTCCACCCACACGAAGCCGCGGGGGACCTCGACGTCGGTGTGCAGGAGCTCGCGGAGCAGTCGCACGGCGCCGCCGGCACCGGGCCGCTCGCGGGTCTCGAGCGCCGTGTCGAGCAGCACCCGGGTCAGACGCTCGACCCCGGCGGGTTCGTCCGAGGCCTCGGTGACCGTGGCGGTCCAGCGGACCTGCTGCTCCTCGATCACCGCGACGGCGAGCGCGTGCTTCGACGGGAACAGGTGGTAGCCGATCGCGGACTTCGGTCGGCCCATCGCCTCGGCGATGCGGGCGAAGCTCGTCGCCTCGTAGCCGTAGCGGGCGAACTGGGCCCCGGCCGCGGCGATGATCGCGTCGCGGGAGGCGGCCATCGCTGCCTGTCGTCGGTTCACGGTGCTCCTGGTCGGTCCCGGGTCGTCGGGTCGACCCGGGACCACTCTAGGAGGCAGTGGACCGTCGGCGTCAGGCGCGGCAGAAGCTCGACCACGCGACGTGCAGGCCCTTGCGCTGCAGGGACCCGAGCCCCGGTTCGACCCGCTGCCGCTCGGTGACGACGGCGTGGGCGCAGCGCGGCTCGGACGCGACGGGCGTCACCGCCGCGAGCCGGTCGACCAGGTCGTCGTCGATCTGCGTGATCTGCGTGCGCACCGCAGTCAGGTCCGGAGCCGTCGTCGGGGCGGACGACGGGTCGTGGGTCCACCGCGTGAACAGGCCGCGCTGCACGAGCTTGCTCGCCGCGATCTGGTCGCGGAGGACCCGCTCCACGAGGTCCGGGTCGACCCCCTCCGCGCGGGCCCGGGCGACGCCGGCGTCGATGACGGCCTGCTCCCGCGTCGGGTCGGCGATCGGCTTCCCGCTGAGCCACTTGCTCTCGGCGACGGGCTCGGCGAGCGCCAGTCGGCTGACGACGAGGTCGCCGACGGGTCGGAGCCGATCGGCGTCGGCCTGCGACGTGGTCGCCCGCGTCGAGTCCGCCGTCGCGGGCGGGACTGCCGGATCGACGACGGTCGGCCGGGTGGCGGTCGCGGCCACGGCGGGCGCAGCCGCGGTGAGGCCCGAGCCGACCACCGCGGCCACGAGGCCCAGCAGCACGGCGGTGGTCATCGTGGCTCGTCGTCGAGCAGTCGTGGTTCCGTGGTCCATGGGTGTCCTGTCTCCTCCTGGTCGAGGAAGCGGATCGACACCTCGGTGCTCCGGCGTCGGAGCGCCCGACGGAGGGGCTCCACGACGAGTTCCGACCACACCGGGTAGACCTCGACGTGGTCCACCGCGGACGGGCACGAACACGACTCGATCACGGGCACGTCGAGTCCGGGGTAGACCGTGGTGACGCGGTGCAGCACCATGCCGCCGCTCCTTCCTGTCGCCAGACGATCGTCTGACGACAGGAAGGTACAACGCGGGTCGCGCCCGGCGCGATGAGGGTGCGCTCAGCCCTCGGCTACCGCGCTGCCGGGTCCTGCCGCGTTGGCTCGGGGGTGGCGGGCGGCGCGTGGTGCGAGGTGCTCCCGCACAAGCGGAAGCAGCTCGCGCCACGGCGAACCGTGGTGCGAGCTGCTTTCCGTTGTGCGAACCGCGCCGCGACCGCAGCGCGACCGCGACCGCGACCGCGACCGCGCGCGACCCCACTCGCGCCCCTACAGCACCGCCTTCGGCACCCGGTGCAGCGTCACGGCGCCGACGGCTGCGAACGGGTGCAGCGGGTCCGGGTCACCCGAGCCGGTCGGGCCGCCGAGCTTCGAGTCGCCCACGGCGCTCAGCACGGCGTAGGTGTCCTCGGCGGTCCACCCGTGCTCGTCGACCAGGAATGCGAACGCGTCCTCGTAGCCGCGCCGGACGCTCTCCTGCACCGGGTCGCCGAGGCCGACGAACAGCCACTCCTCGGGTGTCTCGATCCGGGGTGCGCGGAGGGCCGGGCCGCCCTTGACCAGGTCGACCGAGACGATCGCGGTGCCCTGGGCCTCGATCGCGACGAAGGACGACTCGCCCTCGGCCATCAGCGCGTGCACGTCCCCGATGGACAGCAGCGCCCCGGGCACCCGGACGGGCAGGTACACGGTGGAGCCGGGCCGGGCCTCGGTGACGTCCATGTTCCCGCCCTCGGCGTACGCGGGCATGATCGTCGAGTTCGTCCCCTCGGCCGGGGCGACCCCGATGCAGCCGATCATCGGCCGGACCGGGAACGCGTGCCGGTCGGTGACCCGCACGACGCCGTCCTCGACCGGGCAGCGGCGGGCGAAGACGCCCTCGGGCATGACGTGCTGGAGCGCGCCGGACCCGGGCAGCGAGACCGACCAGCCGTGCGTGGTGAGCTGGATGTCGTGGATGTGCACCGCGAGGGTGTCGCCGGGTTCAGCACCCTCGACGTGGACGGGGCCGGTCACCGGGTTGATCGGTGCCTGCAGCTGTCCGAGGTCGTGGTGCCGGTCGAGCTCGGCGTACACGGCGTCGGTCGTCTCGAAGCCGATCGTCTCGCCCGTGCCGGGACGGACCCGCAGCACGGGCTCCCGGTCGGCGGCGAAGCCCGGGACACCCAGGGTGTTCGGCAGGAAGTGGTCGGGGGTCATGCGTGGTCCTTCCCGGTGGTGGTCGACGCGGCGTCCGTGCCGGTGCCGCCCTCGCCGAGCGTCCCCGGCTCCTCCGAGCCGACCTCGGTCGAGCGGCCCGTCGCGCGGTAGTACAGGAACACGCCCGCGCCGACGACCAGCCAGACGATGCCGCCGACCTTCGCCTCGACCGCGGCGTTGAGCAGCACGTAGCCGATGACCAGGAACCCGATCAGCGGCACGACCAGGTGCAGGAGCCAGTTGCGCGACTTCCCCTTCACGACGTGGTGCACGACCACCGACACGTGCAGGAGCATGAAGCCGAACAGCGCACCGAAGTTCACCAGGGACGAGATCGTGTCGATCTGCCCGACGAAGAACAGCACGAGGACCGCGGACAGCACCGAGACCACGATGATCGCGTTCTGCGGGACCTGTCGGCCGTTCAGCTTGTGCAGGAAGGCCGGGAGCTGCCGGTCGCGGCTCATCGAGAACAGCAGGCGGCTCGTGGCGGCCTGCGCGGCCATGGCGTTCGCGATGCCCACGGCGAGGACGTTGACCGCGAAGAACGCGGTCGCCCAGCCGCTCGACGACGCCTGCTCGACGATGGTGAAGAAGGCGTTGCCGGCCTCGCTGTCCGAGAACGAATCGCGTCCAGCGGCGAGCGCCGACGCGAGCCACGTCTGCAGGACGAACAGGAACGCGACGATGACGAGCGCGAGGATCATCGCGAGTCCGGCACCGCCTCGGCGGCCGGTGGACTCCTCGGACAGCGTCGAGATGCCGTCGAAGCCCAGGAAGCTCAGCACCGCGATGGACAGGGCGCTGGCGATGAGCGGTGCGGACACCTTCGACGGGTCCCACACCTGGTCGGTCGAGAACGAGGCGCCGGGCACGGTCCCACCGGTGAGGGCGACGATCGCGATGACGACGAAGATCGCGACGAACACGAGCTCGATGAGCAGGAAGACGCGGTTCGCCAGCTTGAGCGACGACACCCCGAGCAGGTTGATCACGGTGTTGATCGCGACGAACAGGAGCGCCCAGAGCCAGCGGGGCGTCCCGGGGAAGATCCCGACCATGCTCTCCGCGGCGAACACGTAGAGCAGCGTCGGGACGAGCAGGTAGTCGAGCAGGATCGCCCAGCCGGCGAAGAACCCGGCGGTGGGGTGGATGCCGCGGCCGACGTACGAGAACACGCTGCCGGCGAGGGGGATCGACTTCGCCATCTGCGCGTAGGCCAGGGCGGTGAAGATCATCGCGACGAGGCCGACCAGGTAGACGAGCGGCACCATGCCGCTCGACGCGTTGTAGACGGTGCCGAAGATCGCCCACGGGGCGATCGGCACCATGAAGACCAGCCCGTACACGAGCAGGTCGGTGGTGGACACGGAGCGCTTGAGCTCCTGCTGGTAGCCGTAGGCCTCGAGCTGCTGCTGAGCGGACAGCTCGCTGTGCTGCTGCGACATGGGGTTCCGTTCGGGGAGACGGTGCGTGGTGAGGGGGAGACGGACGGGAGGCGCGTGGCGGGGTGGTGCCGCATCTCGCGTCCGGTGGACCGACGGCCGGGAGGCGCGTGGCGGGGTCGTGCCGCGCCTCCCGTCCGGTGGGTGGCCGCGACCTACCTGGTGGGCTGGTCGTCGTGGGTCGCCGCGAACGCGGCGACGACGCGGCGGAACTCCTCGGGCTGCTCGAGGTGCGTGCAGTGGCTCGCGCCCGGGAAGACGTGCTGGCGGACGTCGGCGATCCGCTCGACGAAGGGCTGCCAGGTGGCGGGGGTGGCCTCGTCGTGCTCGCCGGCGACGACGAGGGTGGGGACGGCGATGCGGTCGAGCCGGTCGACGATGGTCCAGTCGCGCATGGTGCCGATGACGTGGAACTCGTTCGGGCCGTTCATGGTGTGGTAGACCGTCGGCTCCTGTTCCATCTGGGTCTCGGAGTCGACGAAGTCCTGCGGCATCGGGACGACCCGGCAGACGTGCCGCTCGTAGAAGACCTGCGTGGCGGCGAGGTACTCGGGGTCGTCGACCGTGCCGGCCTGTTCGTGCCGGGTCAGGGCGTCCTGCACGTCCTCGGGCAGCTGCGCGCGGAGCTCGGCGGCGCCGTCGACCCAGAGCTGCATGGACGCGGGGGAGTTGCAGATCATGAGCGACCGGAGGCCGACCGGCCGCCGGACGGCGATCTCGGCGCCGAGCATGCCGCCCCACGACTGCCCGAGGACGTGGTGGTCGCCGAGGCCGAGGTGCTCGACGAGTGCGGCGTACTCGTCGACGAAGAGCTGCGGGACCCACGTGTCGACGGGGGCGTCCGGGCGGTGGGAGCTCCGACCGCAGCCGAACTGGTCGTGGTGGATGACGGTCCGACCGGTCTCGTCGGCCAGGGCCTCGAGGTTCCGGAGGTAGTCGTGCGCCATCCCGGGGCCGCCGTGCAGGACGACGAGGGGCAGCGCTCCCGGCGTGGGGTGGTCGGGCTCGGTGACGCGGTACCACGTGTGGCCGTCCTGGAACGGCATCGTGCCTTCGGTGATGCGGGACATGGAGTGCAGCATGGCCCGGTCAATGGTCCCGTGCAAGACCTTTCCGTGTCCTTTAACGTGGACGAAACGCGAGGAGGAGCCAGTGGTCGCGGAACGCGCTCCGGAGAGCCGGGTCGACGAGGTCGAGGACCGCCTGGTCACGGCCGTCGCCGTCGGCGAGTACCTGCCCGGTGCCCGGCTCCCCGCCGAACGCGAGCTCACCGTGCTGCTCGGGGTGGGGCGGGTGACGGTCCGGTCGGCCCTCGCCCGGCTGGTCGACCGCGGGCTGCTCGAGACCCGGCGAGGTCGTGGTGGCGGCACCTTCGTCCGCACCCAGTGGCCGGACTCGTCCTCCGACGCCGTCGGCCGCACCCTGATCGCACGGTGGGCGGGCATCCGCGAGACCACCGACGCGGTCGCGCTCCTGCACGGCGCGCTCGCGACCGCTGCCGCCGAGCGGGTCACGCCGGCGACGGCCGAACGGATCCGGGAACGGCTCGAGGCGTTCCGGAGCGCGGCCACCGGGTTCGAGAAGCAGCAGGCCGACGCCGTCCTGCACCGGACGATCATCGACGCGGCGGGCAACGCCGTCCTCGCCGGGACGCTCGCCGGGCTCGAGTCGCAGGTGTCCATCGCGGCGCCGGCGCACCTGTGGGGGACGGCCGAGGGCATGGCGGAGATGGAGGACCGGGCGCTCCGCGAGCACGAGGCGCTCGTCGACGCGGTCTGCGCGGGACGCGCGGCCGAGGCGGGGGAGGTCGCCCGGCGGCACGTCGGGATCGACCTCGAGCTGCTCGAGCGGGCGATGCGCCGGACCGGGCAGGTGCCGGCGCACTAGGGTCCCGGTCGTGCGACGTCGGCCGTGCGACGTCGGCAGTGCGGCGCCTTCGGTGGGGGTCTCGGGCCGGTCGGGTCCGGTCGGGGCCGGCCCGGTCAGGGCGGGGTCGACCCCTCGAGCCGTGCCTCCTCGGCGTCGTAGCCGGCGCGGACCTGGCGGAGGACGAGGTCGTCGATCTCGTCGGCGTCCCGCAGCCGCAGCAACGTGGCCGCCTTGTGCTGCACGAGGGCCAGCTCGAGTGCGACCGCGGAGTCGTGTCGCTGCAGCGCCGGGTGGTCCTCGTCCTCCTCCTCGCGGGCCTGGATCACGTCGAGGTGCGCCTCGTAGTCCTTGCGGATCCGGTCGACGGTCGCGCGGTCGGCCCCGGCGGCGCGAGCGAGTCGGGGGAGTGCCGCGAGGGCCTCCTCGATCGCGGTGCGCTCGGCCAGTCGCCGTTCCTCGCCGACCGACTCGTCCTCCGGCAGGGCCGCACGGCGCAGGACCGCGGGCAGCACGAGCGCCTGGCCGACGATCGTGACGACGACGACGCCCGCGGTGACGAACACGATGAGGTCCCGCTCGGGGAACGCGCCGCCGGACTCGAGCGTGCGCGGGACGGCGACCGCCATCGCGAGCGACACGGCACCGCGGAACCCGGCGAACCCGCTGACGAGCCGGTCGCGGCGGCCCTCGCGGGGCTCACCGCCGAACCGCCGCGTCACGAGCCAGACCGTGCCGCCGATCGACCCCTCGAAGGCGAACCGGACGAGCACCAGGACGACCGAGACGGCGAGGACGATGCCGATCCCGCGGAGCACCTCGCCGGCGTCGAGCTCGCGCGCGGCGATCATGGCCTCGATCCCGACGAGCACGAACAGCGCCCCGTTGAGCAGGTAGGTCAGGAAGGACCAGAACGCGCGCACCTGCTGCCGGGTCTCGGCGCGGTCCAGCTTCGGGGCGACCTGGCTCACGACGATGCCGGCCGCGACCACCGCGAGCACCCCGGAGGCACCGATCGCCTCCGCAGCGAGGAACGCGGCGAACGGGACGAGCAGCGTGACCAGGTTCTCGAGCACCACGGTGTCCACGCGGCGCAGGACCAGGGAGCCGAGCCAGGCGGCGAGCAGTCCGGCCGCGACGCCGCCGGCGTACGACAGCACGAGCATCCCGGACACGTTCCAGAAGGTCAGCTCCTGCGTGCCGACCGTCACCGCGACCGCGATGCCGTACACGACCAGGGTGGTGCCGTCGTTGACGAGGCTCTCGGCCCGGAGCACCGTGACGTTCCGGCGGGGCAGCATCTTGGTCAGCACACCGACCGCGGTGGCGTCCGTCGGGGCGACCGCGGCGCCGAGCACCCACGCGGGTCCCCAGGGCAGCCCGAGCAGGTGCAGCAGCGTGGCGACGACCCCGGCCGTCACGACGACCAGCACCGTGCCCATGAGCACGATGCCGCGGAGGTTCTTGCGGATCTCGCGCAGCGACGTGGTCAGGCTCTCCCAGTACAGCAGGGCCGGCAGGAAGAGCAGCAGCACGGCCTCGGCGGGGAGCTCGACGCGCGCGAAGGTCGGCACGAACGCGAGCAATGCGCCGATCACGAGCAGCAGCACGGGCGGTGCGACGCGGATGCGGTCGGCCACCGCGGCCGTGACGGCGATCGCCAGGCCGAGGACGACCACCAGTTCAGGACCGAGCACGTGTCTCCTCACGCTGTCGGACGGTGGACCCGTCCGCCGGGTCAGTCAACGCGTGGGACCCTGCGTTCCCTTCCCGATCCGTGCCGGGCGTCCGCTCGACGCGGCATCGGGCGAACACCGCCCCTCCCGCACGACGCGACGAGGGCGGTCTCCCGCAGCGTCGTGCCGCTGCGGGAGACCGCCCTCGTCAGGTGTGCCGGAGTGTCGGACTCAGTCGTGGAACGTCTCGATGGACGCACCGAGCGAGTTGAGGCGCTCCTGCAGCTGCTCGTACCCGCGCGCGATGATCCCGACGTTGCGCAGGACGCTCTCGCCCTTCGCCGCCAGCATCGCCAGCAGGATGACCACCGCGGGGCGGAGGGCCGGCGGGCAGCTCACCTCGGCGCCCGAGAAGTGCGTCGGGCCGGTGACGTCGAGTCGGTGCGGGTCACGGAGCGTGACGGTCGCACCGAGGCGGGTCAGGTCGAGCAGGTGGATCGCCCGGCCCTCGTACACCCAGTCGTGCACGAGCGTGGTGCCCTCGGCCATCGCGGCGATGACGACGAAGAACGGCAGGTTGTCGATGTTCAGCCCCGGGAACGGCATCGCGTGGATCTTGTCGATCGGCGCGTGCAGCTCGGACGGGTGCACCGTGATGTCGACGAGGCGGGTGCGGCCGTTGGCGGCGGCGTACTCCTCGCTGACGTCGAAGCGCAGGCCCATCTCGGCGAGGGTGGCGAGCTCGATCTCGAGGAACTCGATCGGAGCGCGGGTCACCGTGAGCGTCGAGGACGTCACGATGCCGGCGGTCAGCAGGCTCATCGCCTCGACCGGGTCCTCGCTCGGCCAGTAGTCCACGACCTCGTCGATCCGGCTGCGACCCGTGATCTTGAGCGTGGTGGTCCCGATGCCCTCGACCTGCACCCCGAGCAGCTCGAGGAAGAAGCAGAGGTCCTGGACCATGTAGTTGGGGCTGGCGTTGCGGATCGTGGTCACGCCGTCGCGGGCGGCCGCGGCGAGGATCGCGTTCTCGGTCACGGTGTCGCCACGCTCGGTGAGGACGACCGACGAGGTCGGCACGGCCTGGTTCGCGACGCCGACCTCGTACCAGCCGGAGGTCGCCTCGACGTCGACGCCGAACGGCCGGAGTGCGATGAGGTGCGGTTCGACGGTGCGGGTGCCGAGGTCGCAGCCGCCGGCGTAGGGCAGGCGGAACTCGGGGTACCGGCCGCTGAGCGGGCCGAGGAACATGAGGACGCTGCGGGTGCGGCGGGCCGCGTCGGCGTCGATGGCGTCGAGTCGCAGGTCGTCGGGGGCGACGATCTCGAGCACCTCGCCGTCCTCGGACCACGTCACGGTGGCACCGAGGCTGCGGAGCACGTCGATGATGCGGTCGACCTCGACGATCCGGGCGACCCGGTGCAGACGGGTCACCCCACGGTTCAGGAGCGACGCGCACAGCAGCGCGACGGCGGCGTTCTTGCTGGAGTTCACGGCGATCGAGCCGCTGAGCTTCCGCCCGCCCTGCACGCGCAGGTGCGAGCGCTGCGGGGCGCCGCCGATCGAGACGATCTGCTGGTCGAGTGCCTCGCTGATGCGCGTGAGCATCTCGAGGGACAGGTTCTGGCCACCCTGCTCGATCCGGTTGATCGCGCTCTGGCTGGTGCCGACGCGCTCGGCGAGCTGGGTCTGGGTCATCGAGCGGCCCTTGCGGGCGCCGCGGATGAGGGCGCCGACCTCGCGGAGCGGGGCCGAGGGGGTCGCCGGGGCAGCAGCCTGGTCGGCGGACGTGACGACGGTGGTGGTGTCGGACATGGGCGCCACGCTAACACGCTCATGAGATAAAGCAGGGGCGTACACGCACCAGACTCGCAGGAACGGATCGGGAATATCTCGTCCATGAGAAGTTCGGCGACGGGTGTCGATCGCCCTCGGGCCGATCGCTAACGCCCCCGACGGCACCGCCGATAGGCCCCGGTGCAGCACCACGGACGGAGCTGCATCCCGCCCCACGGACGGCGGCGGGACGATCGAGAACCAGGACGGGCCATGATCGTCGTCACACGACTCAACGGCAGCGCATTCGCTGTCAACCCCGACCTCGTGGAGCGCATCCAGGAGACACCGGACACGACGCTCATCATGGTCGACGGGGCGAAGTACATCGTCCGCGAGCCCATGGCCGCGGTCATCGACCTCGTCGCCGCGTACCGCGCCCGCATCGTCGGCATGGCATCCGGTGCCGCCGACCCCGCACTCCGTGCCGCCGAACCCGGGCTCCGTGCCGCGACGGGCCCGCACCCCGTCCTCGCCCCGGTCGCCGCGCTGCCCACCCCGGCCCGGTCGATGGACGGGGGCCGCTGATGGACATCGCGACCATCGTCGGCATCCTGCTCGCCTTCGGTGCCCTGTTCGGCATGGCGCAGATGGAGCACGTCGAGATGGCGGGGCTCTTCCTCCCCGCCCCGATGCTCCTCGTGTTCGTCGCGACGATCGGCTGCGGCGTCGCCAGCACCACGATGAAGGACGCCATCGCCGCGTTCAAGGCCGTCCCGAAGGCCTTCACCGGCAAGGTCACGCCGCCGCAGTCCGTGATCGAGGACGTCGTCGCGCTGGCCGAGACCGCCCGGGCGAACGGGCTGCTCGCACTCGAGCAGGAGGCCGAGAAGCACGACGACCCGTTCATGAAGAAGGCGCTGCAGAACATCGCCGACGGCACCGACGGCGACGAGCTGCGGATCCTGCTCGAGGACGAGATCGAGTCGAACGCCGCACCGATGCGGAGCGCGAGCGCGTTCTTCATGGGCCTCGGCGGCTTCGCGCCGACCGTCGGCATCATCGGCACCGTCGTCTCGCTCACCCACGTGCTCGCCAACCTCGGCAAGCCGGACGAGCTCGGCCCGCTCATCGCGAGCGCGTTCGTGGCGACCCTCTGGGGTCTGCTCACCGCCAACTTCCTGTGGTTGCCGTTCGGCGGCAAGCTCCGCAAGCTCGCGCAGCTCGAGACCGACCGGCAGACGCTGCTCATGGAGGGCCTCCTCGCCGTGCAGGCCGGCAGCCAGCCCCGCCTGCTCGGGGAGCGCCTGAAGGCCATGGTGCCGCCCGCCGCCCGCCAGGAGACCGGCGGGAAGACCGGCAAGGGCAGGACCGCCGACGTCGACGACCAGCAGCTGGCGGCCTGACGTGAGCGCGAACCCCCGTGGTCGGGGCCGCGGCCGGAAGCGCGGCGGACACGACGAGGCCGAGCACCCCGACGAGCGCTGGATGGCCTCGTACATGGACATGATCACGGTCCTGATGTGCATGTTCCTCGTGCTGTTCGCGATGTCCTCGGTCGACCAGGACAAGTACATCGCGCTGAAGAACTCGCTCGCGACCGGCTTCGGCGAGGTCAAGAGCGGCAAGGTGGACACCGCCTCGGGCACCGTCGTCACGAAGTCCGAGGTGACGAAGGACGGCAAGGGCTACGCGACCGACAAGTCGGACGCCGACCACTCGACCGCGGCGTCGGGCGCGAAGGACACGAACGTCGACCCGGCGTCGACGGCCGTGCCGCCGGTCGCGTCGAAGGCGGACCTCGCGGCAGCACAGCACGAGCTCGACGACCTCAAGGCGATCGAGGCCGCGATCCAGGCGAACCTGCAGCAGTCCGGGCAGACCGCGAACGTCCAGTTCTCGGTCGACGCCCGCGGCCTGACCGTCCGGTTGATCGGCAGCGAGACGTACTTCGGGACGAACAGCGCGGACCTGTCCGACCAGGCCCGCCGCATCATGGACGCGATCGCCCCGGTCCTGTCGACCAGCCAGCACGACGTCAGCGTCGAGGGGCACGCCGACCAGCGGAACTCGACCGCCCCGTACGCGACGAACTGGGAGCTCAGCGCCGCCCGCGCGACCGGGGTGCTCCGGGACCTCGTCGAACGCGGCGGCATGTCGGCTGAGCACGTGCAGAGCGTCGGCTTCGGGTCGAGCCGCCCGCTGGCGAAGGGCGACACCGAGTCGGACCTCGCGCTGAACCGCCGCGTCGACATCGTCGTGCTGTCGAACCAGGACCAGGACGTCAGCGCCCTGATGCCCGCACTCGCCTCGGCACAGGACGGAGCACGCCAGGGCTGACCGCGACGAGACACCCTCCGCCTCCCCAGTACGGGGTACAGCGCTACCGGCCGATCCCCAGCGGACCGATAGACGCCCTACGTGACCGAGACCCTGCCCGCGCCCGAGGTGTACGACTTCGCGCGCCCGTCGACGCTCGCCCGCGAGCACGCACGGGTCCTCGAGCTCGCCTTCGAGACCTTCGCGCGGCAGTGGGGCACGCAGTTGACCGCCAAGGTCCGCGCGGTGAGCCAGGTCACGTGCGGCCAGGTGCAGATCCGCACGTACGACGAGTACGCCTCGTCGCTGCCCGCGCTCACCGGCATGGTGCTGCTGCCGATCGCCGGTCTCGTGCCGAAGGGCGTCCTCCAGGTGCCGCTCGACGCCGCGCTGACCTGGGTGTCGCACGCGCTCGGCGCCTCGAAGCCGCTGCCGACCCCGGAGCGCACCTTCACGCCGATCGAGCAGGCCCTCGTCCGCAAGATCGTCGAGGACGCCCTCGACGACCTCCGGTACTCGTTCGGCGGCCTCCTCGCGCACGAGGTCACGACGGGCGGCTTCCAGTTCAACAGCCAGTTCGCCCAGGCCGCCCAGAAGGGCGACTTGATGATCGTCGCCTCGTTCGACATCCGCGTCGGCGACCGCATCGCCCCGGGCACGCTCGCGCTGCCCGCCGAGGCGGTGCTGCCGCAGCTCGGCGAGGACACCGCGAGCGTCACGGCCGCCGACGCGAAGGCCCTCCTCGACGCGCAGCTCGCGGCCGTCCCGGTCGGCGTCGGCCTGCGCTTCGCGCCCGCCACGGTCCTGCCCGCGCAGGTGCTCGGACTCGCCGTCGGCGACGTCCTGCCCCTGCCGCACCCGCAGCACCGTCCCCTCACCATCGCGGTCGACGGCGAACCCGTCGGCACCGCCGCCGTCGGCGCGAACGGCTCGCGACTCGCGGGCATCGTCGTCACGACCACCTCGGAGCAGCACGCATGAGCACGACCACCCTCCACACGACCGCCGCCGAGTCGCTGGCGGCGCAGCTCCCGACGGCGGCTCCCCTCACCGCGACGGCCCAGCCGGGAGGCGCGACCCCCGTCGTCCTCGGAGCGGCGGCCGACGCGGTGGTCGCCTCGTTCGTCGGCGGCCTGTCGGCCGACCTGGCCCTCGTGCTCACCGACCTCGACGCCGTCGTGGCCGCCGGCGGCACCGACGTCGGGATCGTCGACGTGACCGACGTCCTGCGCCCCTCGCTCGAGGCCGCCGCGGCGGTCCTCGGCGTCGGTGTCCTCGGCGACGCCCGCCGCGAGTCGGCCTCGTCGCTGTTCGCCGACCCGGACACGGTCGTGTTCGAGCTGTCGTCGGCCGGCGTCACCGGGGGCTGGTTCGGCATCCGGGTCCGCGAGAACGGCACGGTGTCGGCCCCCGCGGTCGCAGCCGCGACGCCCACCGGCAACCTCGGCCGGATCAACAACGTCGAGATGACCCTGACGGTCGAGATCGGCCGCACCCGGATGTCCGTGCGGGACGTGCTCGGCATGGAGCCCGGAGCGGTCGTGGAGCTCGACCGGAGCGCCGGTGCACCCGCCGACGTCCTGCTGAACGGCCGGCTCATCGCGCACGGCGAGGTCGTCGTCGTCGACCAGGACTACGCGGTGCGCATCACGAAGATCCTCGACGTCGCCGAGAGCGTCTGAGCCCGCCGGTGGACACCCTCGTCATCGTCCTCCGCGTCGCGCTGTCGCTCGGCGTCGTGCTCGCCCTCATGTGGGTGCTGCACCGCCGCGTCGCGAAGGGACAGCTCGGCCGGACGAAGGCCCGCGGACGCCGTTCGGCGACCGTCGAGGTCGTCGGCCGCACCGGCATCGGCGGCAAGGCGAGCGTCGTCGTGGTCGACGTCGAGGGGGAGCGGCTCGTGCTCGGCGTCTCGGAGCACGGCGTCGCCCTGCTCACGAGCGGCCAGGCCCCCGCACCCGAGCTCGCGATCGTGACCGGCCCCGTGGTGCTCCCGACCGTGCCCCGCGCGGTCCCGTCCGCACCCGACGCGCCCGCCGCACGCTCCGTGGCCGAGCCGACCACCACCTCCGCCGACCGGTTCCGTGCGGAACTGGAGCAGCACGTCGACCCGGCCACGGTCCTCCCGACCGACGCGGCGGAGCCGCTGCCCATGCGTCCGCGCAACCGCCGTCCCCAGCGCACCGCGCTGCCGACCGCGCAGCAGCTGCAGGGCTCGATCCTGTCGGTGGACACCTGGCGGCAGGCGGCCGCCGCGCTCCGTGACCGGCGGGCCGGGTGACCGCCGCCCGCGCCGGGCGCACCCTCACCGTCGTCCTCCTCGGCACCGCGGTCGTCGCCGGTGTCGTCCTGCTCACCGCGACCGGCGCGCACGCCGCGGGGGTCGTCCAGCCGACCGCGCCCGCGACCCCGACGGCCCCGGCGACCGGCGACTTCAGCGTCAGCGTGAACGGCCCGGACGGTGCGCCGTCGTCGGCGGTCGTGACGCTGCTCGGCATCACGCTGCTCAGCGTCGCGCCGGCCCTGCTGCTCATGATGACGTCGTTCACGAAGATCTTCGTCGTCCTCGCGATGACCCGGAACGCCCTCGCGCTGCAGGGCATCCCGCCGAACCAGGTGCTCGCCGGGCTGGCGCTGTTCCTGTCGTTGTTCGTGATGGCGCCGGTCCTCGGGCACGTCAACGACGACGCCCTCCAGCCCTACCTGGCGGGGCACATCGACTTCGCGAAGGCCGTCGAGCTCGGCACGAAGCCGCTCCGGACGTTCATGCTGCACCAGACCCGCGAGGAGGACGTCGCCCTCATCACCCGCGCGGCCGGCCAGGCGAACCCGAAGGACATGGACGCGGTCCCGATGACCACCGTGATCCCGGCGTTCGTCATCTCCGAGCTGCGGAGCGCGTTCATCATCGGGTTCGTCATCTTCATCCCGTTCCTCGTCATCGACCTCGTCGTCTCCGCTGCGCTCATGTCGATGGGCATGATGATGCTCCCGCCGGTGATGATCTCGCTGCCGTTCAAGATCCTGCTGTTCGTGCTCGTCGACGGGTGGGGGCTCATCATCACGTCGCTCATCCAGAGCTACCAGGTGGTGCACTGATGAACCAGCAGGCCGTCATCGACCTCACGCTGCAGGCGCTCCTCGTCGCGGGGAAGCTCGCCGCACCCGTCCTCGTCACCTCGCTCGTGGTCGGGTTCGCGATCTCGCTGTTCCAGTCCGTGACCCAGATCCAGGAGGTCACGCTCTCGTTCGTGCCGAAGGCCGTCGCGGTCGCGATCGCCCTGGTCGTCTGCGGCAACTGGATGATCGCCGAGATGGTGTCGTTCACGCACGCCGCGTTCGACATGATCCCGAAGCTGCTCGGGACGGGCTGATGGACCTCGTCGTCGACGCGGACCGGCTCGAGGCCACGATGCTCGCGGGCGTCCGGCTCGTCGCGTTCTTCGTGATCGCGCCGCCGTTCGCGTTCCGTGCCTTCCCCGCGATGGTGAAGGTGATCCTCGGCCTGGCGCTCGCGATCGGGGTGGCCCCGCGGGTCGCCGCCGGGTACGTGTCCCTCGACACCGGCGGGTTCCTGCTCGCCCTGCTCGCCCAGCTCGTCGTCGGGCTGGCCCTCGGCTTCCTCGTGTACCTCGTCTTCGCCGCGGTGCAGTCGGCCGGCGCGCTCATCGACCTGTTCGGCGGCTTCACCCTCGCGCAGGCGTTCGACCCGCAGTCGCAGGTGAACGGCGCGCAGTTCACCCGCCTGTTCCAGATGGCCTCGCTCGCGCTCCTGTTCGCCAGCGGTGGGTACCAGCTCATCGTCGGCGGGCTCGTGCGGTCGTTCGACGCGGTCCCGCTCGTCGGCGTGGACGGGGCACCGGGGACGCTCGCACTCGGACCGCTCGCCGGGGTGCTCGTCGCCGCGCTGTCCCAGATGTTCCTCGCGGCGCTGCAGATCGCCGGGCCGCTCGTCGTCGTGCTGTTCCTCGCGGACGTCGGGCTCGGCCTGCTCACCCGGTTCGCACCCGCGCTGAACGCCTTCCAGATGGGCTTCCCGATCAAGATCGGCCTGACCGTCGTGTTCGCCGGCGCCCTGTTCATGGCCCTGCCCGCGGTCGTGTCGTCGCTCACCGGCGACGCGGTCGCGGCCATCACGGGACGGGGGTGAGGCCCGGTGTCCGACAGCGGGGAACGGTCCGAACAGGCCACCCAGAAGCGCATGCGGGAGGTGCACCGGAAGGGGCAGCTCGGCCGGTCGCAGGACCTCGGCGCGTGGACGGGCATCGCGATGGCGGCGCTCGTCATGCCCGCGACGATCGGCAACGCCGCGGCGGCCGGCGAGCAGCAGCTCCGCGCCGTGCAGCACGTCATCGCGGAACCGTCGCTCGCGGTCGCCCGGCAGGCGCTCACCGACGCGCTGGCGTCCCTCTCGGCCACCCTCGGGCCGATGCTCGCGGTCGTCGCGGTCGCGGTCCTCGCCGTCTCGGTCGTGCAGGGCGGCGTGCACGTCCGCCGACTCACCCCGCAGCCCGACCACTTCGACCCGGTCGCCGGGGTCAAGCGTGTGTTCGGCGTCCAGGCGCTCTGGAACGGCGTGAAGGCGCTCCTCAAGACCGCGGTCGTCGGACTCGTCCTGTGGTTCGCGGTGCAGTCGCTCGTCCCTGTGCTCATGTCGAGCGGGTCGCTGCCGCTGTCCTCGGTGCTCGATGCCGCCCGCGAGGGCACCGGCACGCTGCTCCGCGCCGCCGTCGCCGCCGGGCTCGTCCTGGCCGCGCTCGACGTGTTCGTCGTCGTGCGCCGCAACCGCAAGCGCACGATGATGACCAAGCGCGAGGTCAAGGACGAGTCGAAGCACAGCGAGGGCGACCCGCTCGTCAAGTCGCAGCGACGCTCCCGCCAACTCGCGATGAGCAGGAACCGGATGGTCGCCGCGATCGGCGACGCCGACGTCGTGATGACGAACCCGACGCACTACGCGGTCGCGCTCAAGTACGAGCCGGGCCGCTCCGCACCGCGGGTGACAGCCAAGGGCGCCGGGCCGGTCGCGCAGGTGATCCGCGAGCGCGCCGAGCAGGAACGGGTGCCGATCGTCCGCGACGTCCCGCTCACCCGTGCCCTGCACGCCGCGTGCGAGCTCGGGCAGGAGGTGCCCGTCGACCTCTACACGCCCGTCGCCCGGGTCCTGTCCTTCGTGATGGCCCTGAGGACCCGCGGGGCCGCGACCGGCACGCACCAGGCGCCGCGGCCGACCACCCCGGACGAGGTCGCGACCGTCCTCGACCCCACCACGCTCACCGGCGACCTGCGTCCGCGCCGAATCCGCCCGTCCCGTCCCACCGCCGACCCCTCGGCCGACCCGCAGGGAGCTCCCGCATGAACCGCAAGGACACCGTCAAGCTCGCCGTCCCGATCTTCATCGTCGGCATCGTCCTGCTGCTGATCCTGCCGGTGCCGTCGTTCCTGCTCGACGTGCTGATCATCTGCAACATCCTGCTCGCGCTGGTGATCCTGCTCACGACGCTGTTCGTGAAGAAGCCGCTCGACTTCTCGGTGTTCCCGTCCCTGCTGCTCGTCGCGACGCTGTTCCGGCTCGGGCTCAACGTGGCCTCGACGCGGCTCGTGCTCGGCCAAGGGTTCGCGGGCGACGTCATCCAGGCGTTCGGCCACGTCGCGGTGTCCGGGTCGGTCATCATCGGCGCGGTCGTGTTCCTCATCCTCGTCGTCATCCAGTTCGTCGTCGTCACGAAGGGCGCCGAGCGCGTCGCCGAGGTCGGGGCCCGCTTCACCCTCGACGCGATGCCGGGCAAGCAGATGGCGATCGACGCCGACCTCAACGCGGGGCTCGTCACCGACGCCGAGGCGAAGGAGCGCCGCGCGGCGGTCTCCGCCGAGGCGGACTTCTACGGCGCGATGGACGGTGCGTCGAAGTTCGTCAAGGGCGACGCGATCGCGGGCATCCTCATCATCGTCATCAACCTCGTCGGCGGCATCGCGATCGGCATGGTGCAGAACGGGCTGTCCGTCACCGACGCCCTGTCGAAGTACGGCATCCTGACGATCGGCGACGGCCTGGTCACGCAGATCCCTGCCCTGCTCATGGCGGTGTCCACGGGCATGATCGTGACCCGCTCCGGCGCCGAGACCGACATCGGCTCCTCGGCGGCGCAGCAGCTGTCGCAATCCCGGAACGCGCTCATGATCGCCGGCGTCGCGGCGATCGCGATGGGGTTCATCCCCGGGATGCCGATCGTGCCGTTCCTGCTCATCGGCGCCGGGCTGCTGTTCGCCGGCTGGCGACTCGGGCAGCAGGCGAAGCGGCAGGAGGCCGAGGCCGCGCAGCAGCAGGCCCTCGCGGCCGCCGCACCGTCCGCCGACACCCCCGAGGACCTGCTCGAGCAGATGCGCGTGCACGCCCTCGAGATCCTGCTCGCCCCCGACCTGGTCGACATGGTGTCCGGGTCCTCCGACGACCTGCTCGGCCGGGTCCGCGCGCTCCGCCGCAAGATCGCGGTCGACATGGGCATCGTCGTCCCGCCGGTCCGGACCCGCGACAGCATCGAGCTCCCGCCGTCGACCTACGCCGTGCGCATCGCGGGCGTCGAGGCCGGCCGCGGCACCGCCCCCGCGCGGAGCGTCCTGGCTCTCGGTGACCAGCTCGACGGGCTGCCCGGCACGCTGACCGTCGAGCCGGTGTTCGGGCTCGCCGGCAAGTGGGTGCCGGCCGAGCTCCGCCACGCGGCCGAGATGACCGGCGCGACCGTGATCGACCGCGTCTCGGTGCTCGTCACCCACCTGCAGGCCGTGATCGGCGACAACGCCGCGCGACTGCTCACCCGCGAGGACGTGAAGGTCCTCACCGAGGGCGTCAAGCAGGTCAACCCCGCCGCCGTCGAGGAACTCGTGCCCGGGATGCTCTCGCTCGCCGAGCTCCAGCGTGTGCTGCAGGGCCTCCTCGCCGAGCGGGTCCCGATCAACGACCTCGGCCGCATCTGCGAGGCGCTCACCCTGCGCGCCAAGGTGTCCTCCGACCCGGAGGGGCTCGTCGAGGCCGCCCGCGCCGCACTCGGGCCCGCCCTGCCCGCACGCCACGCCGAGGACGGCACGCTGCGGGTCATCATGATCGACCCGCTCCTCGAGCAGTCGATGCTCGAGGGGCTCCGGCCGTCCGAGCAGGGCACGCAGATCGTGCTCGACGCGCACCGCATCGAGCAGGTCCTCGGGTCCCTCCGCGACGCCGTGCGCTCGGTCGAGGAGCAGGGCCTGTCCGCGGTCCTCGTCTGCGCGCCGCAGCTCCGCCCCGCCGTGCACCGGATGGTGTCCGCGCAGGCGAACGGCCTGCCCGTGCTGTCGTACCAGGAGGCCACCGCCGCGGGCTCCACCATCGAGACCGTGGGGGTGGTCCGTGCCGCCGACCCGATCGCTGCGTAGCGGTCCGACGCTCGAGGCCGTCCGCGACGCCGTCCGCGCCGAGTTCGGCCCGGGCGCCCGGATCGTCTCCGCCGAACGCGTCACCACCCCCGGCATCGGCGGGCTGTTCAAGCGTGCCCACGTCGAGGCCGTCGTCGAGGTGCCCGACCCCGGCACCCCCGTCACCGCCCGCGTCGCGATCGCCGACACCCCCGTCACCCGCGTCGGGATCGCTGCGCTCCTCGCCGAGGCCGACGAGACCGAGGCACGCATCGCCCGCGCCGACGGCACCGCGACGGCACGGGCCGACGCGTTCGCGTCGGTGCTCGACGGCTTCGTCGCGGACGGCATCGCGCCCCGCGCACCGCGCCCGACGGCGGACCCGCCGGAGGCGGGCCGGGTCGACGGGGCCGGGTCGCGCCTCCAGGACGGGTCCGACTGGCGTGACGCAGCTGACCTCGCTGACGGACGTGACCGCGGTGACGGTGGGGACCACCGCGACGGTCGCGACCGTCGGCCGGGAGGCGCGGGTGCGGTGGTCGCGTCGGCTGCGGTCGACGGGGTGCTCGGTGCTGCCCTCGTGGGTGCGTCGCTGCCCGCCGTGCGGTCCGCGGACGGCGACCTCGTGCTCCTGGTCGGGCGCGCGGGGGACGTCGACGCGGCTGCCGGGGTCTTCGCGGCCCGGTACGCGCTGCGGGCCACACCCGCGGCCGACCGACGGTCCGGGATCCTCGCCCGGGCCGACGGGGTGCGGCAGGGGCACGCCCTGCTCGGCGTCGCGGCGTGGGACGACGCGGCGACCGTCGCGGGGCTCGCCCCGGACCAGGTGTGGGTCGTCGTCGACGTGGGCCGCAAGCACGAGGACACCGTCGCGATGGTCGCAGCCGTCGCGTCGCGCACGCCCGTGGCCGGGATCGTCGCGATCGGGGCGGGGGAGACCGCCACGCCGGAGTCGGTGCACCGACTGGGCGTCCCCGTGCTGTCGCTAGGCTGACGGGGTGCTGGTACTCACGCGGAAGGTCGGCGAGCGGATCCTCGTCGGTGACGACGTCGTCATCACGGTGCTCGACAGCCGGGGCGACGGTGTGCGGATCGGCATCGACGCGCCGCGCGGGGTGAAGATCCAGCGCGAGGAGGTCGTCCGCGCCGTCATCGAGGCGAACGCCGAGGCCGCTGCGGCCGCGTCCGGAGCCGGTGCGCCGGGGACGTCGGCGGGTCCCGCGGGTCCGGCCGGTGGTGGGTCGGGTGCTGGTGCCGCCGGCGGGACGGCTGACGACGCCGAGGCGCGACTGCGTCGTGCGCTCGGCGCGGATCGTCCCCGCGGCGAGGGCTGAACCCCGCGACACCGACCTGGTGCCTGTTGTCCGGCTGCGGTGCGGGTGCCCGCTGCGCGGTCGCGCCCGCGGTGTGGGGGCCCGCTCGGCGGCCCCGCACGCGCTCGCGATGCGCGCGCAGGGCCGGTCCGACGCGCTAGGGCCGGGGCTTCTTCTCCTGCTGGGGGAGTCGTCCCGCCGCCGCCTCGGCCGCGAACCACGCCGCCGCCTCGTCCTGTCGGGCGCGTTCCTCGCCGAGGGCGATCGGGGCGCGGACGTGCTCGGGCGCGTACCCGAACGACTCGATGAGCTGCGGGACGATCGGCACCACGCGGGCGATGAGCCGGTCGACGTAGGCCGAGACCGCCCGAGCGCGCTGGGCGCTCAGCCGACCGTGCACGAGGTACCAGTCGAGGTGCTGCTCGAGCAGGCCGAGCGCGAACAGGTCGCGGAGCCAGACGAGGACCGTCCGGGTGTCGCCGGGCGCCACGGACTCGATCGACTCGGTGAACGCATCCCACTGCATGAGCTCGGCGTGGGCCTTGGCGGCCTCGATGAGCTCGTGCTGCGACCGGTTGAGCAGCCGCGCCGCCTTCGCCCGGTCCTTGCCCGCCGAGGCGAGTCGCATCCCGATCTCGGTCACCATCGTGTCGACCCGGCCGGCGAGCAGGGCGCGCTGCGTCGACGGGTCCTGCAGGTCGGCGACCGAGGCCGCCATCGAGCCGCGGTCGACCACGGTCTGCCCGAGCCGTCGGATGCCCGAGGCGTCGGCGAGCTTCGAGGCCGCCTGCGCCGCGACGAACTTCGCGGTCGAGGTCGGGTCCTTCGGCGCACGCGCGCGGAAGTCGGTCAGCAGGCGCTTGCCGACGAGCTGCAGCAGGATCGTGTTGTCGCCCTCGAACGTCACGTAGACGTCGAGGTCGGCGCGGAGCCCGGTGAGCCGGTTCTCGGCCAGGAACCCGGCACCACCGCAGGCCTCGCGTGCCTCCTGCAGGGTGTCGAGGGCCGACCACGTGGACATCGACTTGAACGCCGCGGCCTGGGTCTCCAGGTCCTCGCGTCGCTGGGGCGTGTCCTCGCGACCGCTGAACACGTCGTCGAAGGTGCGCAGGAGCTTCTCGTGTGCGAACGACTGCGCGAACACCGTCGCCAGGCGCGGGATGAGCCGGCGCTGGTGGCGGCCGTAGTCGAGCAGCACGCCCTCCTCGCCGCCCCCGGTCGGGAACTGCCGGCGTTCGCGCGCGTACGTCAGCGCGATCTGCAGGGCGAGCTTCTGCGCGACGACCGCGGCGCCGTCGAGCGACACACGGCCCTGCACGAGGGTGCCGAGCATGGTGAAGAACCGGCGGCCGGGCGACGCGATCGGCGACGAGTACGTGCCGTCCTCGGCGACGTCGCCGTAGCGGTTCAGCAGGTTCGTGCGCGGGACCCGGACGTGGTCGAAGTGCAACCGGCCGTTGTCGATGCCGTTCAGGCCGCCCTTGACGCCGTCGTCCTCGCCGCCGACGCCGGGCAGGAACGTGCCCTCGTCGTCGCGCAGCGGGACGTAGAACGCGTGCACGCCGTGGTCGACCCCGGCGGTGACGAGCTTCGCGAAGACGACCGCGGCCTTGCCGTGCAGTGCGGCGTTGCCGATGTAGTCCTTCCACGCGCCGCGGAACGGCGTGTGGATGACGAACTCCTGCGTGTCGGGGTCGTACACCGCCGTGGTCGCGATGCTCTGCACGTCGGAGCCGTGACCGGTCTCCGTCATCGCGAAGCAGCCGGGGACGTCGAACCGGATGATCCCGGGCAGGAACTCGCGGTGGTTCCGTTCGGTGCCGAGGTGGTGCACGGCCGAGCCGAAGAGCCCCCACTGCACGCCGGCCTTGATCTGGAGCGACGGGTCGGCGGTGGTCAGCTCCTCGAACGCGGCGAGGTTGCCGCCGTGGTTCTCCTGGCCGCCGAACTCGAGCGGGTAGGGGCGCTGGATGGCCCCGGCGTCGACGAGGATCTGCAGCTGCTCGAGCGCGCGGGCGCGGTGCTCGGCGAGCGGCTGCCCCTCGATCTTGTGCAGCGCGGGGTCCTTCGACAGCCGGCGCGAGATGCGACGGTCCTCGGCCCAGCGCCCGAGCAGGAGCTCGCCGAGGAGCGTCGTGTCGATGCGGACGTCGGTGTCGGTGGCGCCGATCGGGGTGCCCGCTGCCGGGTCGCCCGTGGCGTCGGCGTTCGGGGCCTCGGTGCCGGGGCGTGCGGGTGCGGTGTCGACCATGGTGGGAGCCTTCCTGAACTGCTCTGTCCGTGCTGCAGAACCCACGCTAGGCACCTTCGTCGACAGTCGCCCGGACGCCGTGCCGGTGCACAACCGCGTCCCGCAGGAGCGGGTGGTCGTGGTGGGAACCCTCCAACACACACGGTCCGGGATTGATGAGCGGGCATCGTCGATTTCCGGGCAGGCCCGACCACGGGGGAGACTGAGCGGATGTCTGGAACCACCGCACCACCGAAGCCGAAGCAGGAACGCACGTTCTTCGGGCAGCCGTTCGAGCTGTCCACACCGTTCGCGGTCGAGCTGTGGGAGCGGTTCTCGTTCTACGGGATGCAGGGCATCGTCCTCATCTACATGTACTACTCGCTCACGAAGGGCGGGCTCGGCATCGACCGCGGGCTCGCGACCGGGATCATGGGCGCCTACGGCGGCTCGGTGTACCTGTTCACGATCATCGGGGCCTGGGTCGCCGACCGGTTGGCGGGCGCGGACCGGACACTGTTCGGCAGCGCGGTGATCGTCATGCTCGGCCACGTCGCGCTGGCCCTCGTCCCGGGCGTCGCGGGTGTCGGAGCCGGTCTCGTGCTCATCGCGCTCGGGTCGGGCGGGCTGAAGGCCACCGCGACGACGATCGTCGGCGGGCTCTACTCGCGGGACGACCCGCGCCGTGACGCCGGGTTCTCGCTGTACTACCTCGGCGTCAACCTCGGTGCGTTCGCCGGTCCGCTCCTGACCGGCCTGCTGCAGAGCACGCTCGGCTTCCACTGGGGCTTCGGGCTCGCAGCCGTCGGGATGGCCGCGGGCCTCGTGCAGTACGGCGTCCGGCGCCGCAAGCTGCCCGAGGTCGTCCGCCACGCCACGAACCCCGTCGACCGACGTCGGCTGCCGCTGGTCGCGGGCATCGCCGTCGTGGTGCTCGTCCTCGTCGTCGTGGCGGTGCTCACGGGCCTGCTCACCGTCAGCACCCTGCCGAGCATCGTGGTCGCCGTCGTGGTCGTGGCCACGATCACCTACTTCGTCGTCATCCTGACGAGCGGCATCACGGCCGAGGAACGGTCCCGGGTCCTCGGCTTCATCCCGCTCTTCGTCGCGAGCGCGGTGTTCTGGTCGCTGTACCAGCAGCAGTTCACGGTCGTGACGACCTACGCCGACGAGCGCCTCGACCGGTCGCTGGGGCACTGGACGATGCCCGTCGCGTGGGCGCAGTCGATCAACCCCGTCTTCATCATCCTGCTGTCCGGCGTGTTCGCCGCGGTGTGGACGAAGCTCGGTGACCGGCAGCCGTCCACCCCGGTGAAGTTCGCCCTCGGTACGGGCATCATGGGCCTCGCCTTCCTGCTCTTCCTGCCGTTCGCCGGCACGGGCGAGCACGGCACCCCGCTCGTCGCCCTGGTCGGCATCCTGCTCGTGTTCACGATCGCCGAGCTGTTCCTGTCGCCCGTCGGGCAGTCCATCGCGACGAAGCTCGCGCCGGCACGCTTCCAGACGCAGATGGTCGCGCTGTTCTTCCTGTCGGTGTCGCTCGGCACCGCGGTCACCGGTGTGCTCGCGAAGTACTACGACCCGACGAACGAGGCGCCGTACTTCACGGTGCTCGGCCTCGCGGCGGTCGCCGTCGGGGTCGTGCTGCTCCTGTGCACGAAGCCGGTGCTGCGGCTCATGCGCGGCGTGCGGTGACCCTCCGAGCGGTCGCACGGCGCGCGGCGCACAGCGGACCCGACCGCCGTGCGTGGCGGCACGGACCGTGTGCCGCACCCACCCCCACTGCTGCCGTCCGGTAGCCTGGACGCAGTCACCCCGGCCGGTCAGGTGCCGGCCCCGGAACCGAGGAGTCCCCAATGCTCGAAGTCATCGCAGGCGTCATCATCGGCATCGGCGTCCTCGGCGGCGTGGGGATGTGCATGGCGGTCGCCGCCATGATGAAGAGCGGTTCCGAGGAGTACTGAGTCCTCGCGGGCACCGGGCCGAGCGTCCGGGTCCGAGCACGACGGCGCCCCCGTCCGACCACGTGTCGGCGGGGGCGCCGTGCTGTCCGGCGGCGGTGCCGCCCAGACCCGTCCCAGCC
>NZ_MCIG01000039.1 GCF_001705035.1 Curtobacterium sp. UCD-KPL2560
GTGCCGGGGCCAGGGCCGGTGCCGGTGCCGGTGCCGGGGTCGGGTCGGCTGGTCGGTCCTCCGTCGCCGAGGACACCGCGTCGCGCGGTGCCCGCGGGGTGGTGCGTCCGGAGGGGGAGCGCGGGGTGGTGCGTCCGGAGGGGGAGCGCGGCAGGATGGACGCATGATCGTCGCCTTCTCCGTCGCCCCGTCCGGTGGTCCCGCAGCGACCTCGGACGGCTCCGTGCACGACGCGGTCGCCGCCGCGGTCCGGGTCGTCCGCGAGTCCGGCCTGCCGAACCGCACCTCGTCGATGTTCACCGAGGTCGAGGGGGAGTGGGACGAGGTCATGGACGTCGTCAAGCGCGCCACCGAGGCCGTCGGCGCCTACGGCACGCGGGTCTCCCTCGTGCTCAAGGCCGACATCCGTCCGGGGCACACCGGCGAGATCGACGGCAAGCTCGAGCGGCTCGAAGCGGCGCTCGGGGACTGAGCCGCGGGGAGCGGCTCGGGCTACGGGTACATCCGGCCGTTGTTGATGTCCCGCTCCGCCTGGCGCAGCGCTTCGGCGATCTCGGGATCGCTCCCGTCGAACGCCCGCGAGCGCGAGCCCGGGTCGGTCAGGTGGTGCATCCACGCCCACAGGGCGACGAGCGCGAGCAGGACGACGCCGGTTCCGATCCACCACCACATGCCGCGAACGCTACCCGAACGGGTCGGTCCCGTGCAGACGAGGCGCGGCGCTGCGTTGGGCGGCGCGTCCGACGCGAGCGCGGCCGTCGGCTGCGCGTCGGTGGGGCGCACCGCCGTCGGGTGCGCGGGTCAGCCGACGTCGTCGCGGCGGAAGCGGTGGTCCGGTTCCGGCTTGTCGATCGTGGTCGTGTAGGAACCGATCGAGAACCCGTGGCCGAAGAAGCTGTCGAGGTCCTCGTAGCCGACCGCGAGGGTCAGTCCGCCCGAGTCGAGCCAGACCTTCGTCGGGTCGTCACGGTGGCTCGTCCAGGTGCCGGTCGTGGTGACGGGGCCGCTCGTCCGGCAGGCCTCCGGCTGCGGCGCGAGGGCCGAGGAGGAGTCGCACGCGACGTCGCGGGGGAAGTCCTCGACCGAGAAGGAGCCGTCCTGGTCGAGGACGAGCGTCGAGCCGTCAGCGGCGCTGGTCCACGTACCGACGTACTGCTCGCGGGGGTCCGGGTCGCGGGAGCCCGGCCCGCCCAGCGGGGACGCACACGCCGTGGTGGTCGCGACCGCGGCGAGCACGCCGAGCACGGCGGTGCTCCGGACACCACGGACGCGAGTCCGCGAGCCGGCCGCAGGTCCGTGCGCTCCGCCCGCGATCCGCGCTGCCGTCGCCCGTCTCCGAGCGATGCGCCGGTGGTCCGTGGTCACTGCGTCCCCCTCGTCACCCGTCCCGTTCCCCGCCGCCGATCGTAGCGGGAGCGCTCCCTGCCGACAGCCCGGGCGACACGCCGCAGTGGTCCCGGGGATGTCGGTGGGCGGGTGTCTCATGGTCGTCATCGAGCCGCACCCGCGGCCGGACCGACGACCACGAGGAGCGCGTGATGACCCACGACGGCTGGTGCCCTGACTGCGATCTGCAGACGGTCGTGATCGACGCGGACGAGCAGGGTGCGAACGGCTGGGCGACGTGCGTCGAGTGCGGAGCCGGTTGGGTGCACCGGGACGAGATCCCGGAGGCCCGGTCCTCGCGGTCCGAGCGCACGGAGCGCCGGGCGGCCTGACGCTCCCGCTGGAGCGCCGGCAGTGGGGCGAGCCCGTCCCGTCGACGGTCAGGCCTGCCGTGGGTCGTGCCGTGCGGCTCCGCCCGACCGGTTCGCCGCGTGCGCCGTCGAATCGATTCGTCTCGGGCTTCCCCGATGGCGTTGGAGCGGTCTACAGTGGTGATGGGTCGCTGTTCGTCCACGCCGACGGCGGCCAACGCAGGCCGCTGAGCGTGGACGTCGTCCCAGAGCAGCGGCCCCGCGACGGTCGGCCTCCCAGACCCGGATCCGTCGCCCTCGGTCGTCCCGACGCATCCGGCCCGACGACACCCGCCCTGCCCTTCCTCGTCCGAGAACAGGTCCCATGACGCTCACCACGCCGACGCAGCGCGCACTCGCGCTCGTCGCCCTCGCCCTCGGCGGCTTCGCCATCGGTTCGACGGAGTTCGTCGCGATGGGGCTGCTGCCGAACATCGCCGAAGCGCTCCTGCCGCACCAGTACGCCGTCGACCCCGACGCCGGTGTCGCGCACGCGGGCTGGCTCGTCAGCGCCTACGCACTGGGCGTCGTGGTCGGTGCGCCGACGATCGCCGCGATCTCGGCGACGTTCCCGCGCAAGGGCCTGATCCTGGTCCTGCTGGTCGGCTTCGTGGTCGCCACCGTCGCGAGCGCCGTGCTGCCGAGCTTCGGACTGGTGCTCGTGGCCCGGTTCGTCGCGGGGCTCCCGCACGGGGCGTACTTCGGGATCGCCTCGATCGTCGCGGGCGAGATCATGGGGCCCGGCAAGCGCGGCAAGGGCATCGCGATGGTCATGCTCGGTCTGTCGATCGCGAACGTCGTCGGCGTCCCTGCGATCACGTGGGTCGGGCAGAACGCCGGGTGGCGCGCCGCCTACGGGGTCGTCTCGCTGCTCTTCGCACTGACGTTCTTCGCGGTGGCGGCGTTCGTGCCGCGCAGTGCCCGGGACGAGCACGCGACGATCGGTCGGGAGCTCCGGGCGTTCCGCTCGCCGCAGCTCTGGATCGTGATGGGCCTCGGAGCCGTCGGATTCGGTGGGTTCTTCGCGGTCTACTCGTACATCTCGCCGCTCGTGCAGAACGTGACCGGACTGCCCGAGGCTGCCGTGCCGCTCGTGCTCGTCGTCGTCGGACTCGGCATGGTGGTCGGCGGTGTCCTCGGTGGGCACCTCGCCGACCGCAGCGTCAAGCGGACGATCTACTTCGGCATGCTCGCCCTGATCGGGGCACTCGTCGTCACGGTGACGACGGCCCAGTTCGTCTGGGGTGTCTTCCTCGGCGCGTTCCTGCTCGGTGCGACGGCGTCGGCGATCCCGCCCGCGGTGCAGTCCCGGCTCATGGACGTGGCCGGCGATGCCCGCACGATCGCGGCGGCGCTCAACCACTCGGCGTTCAACATCGGCAACTCGCTCGGTGCGGCCCTCGGCGGCGCGGTCATCGCGGCCGGCTTCGGGTTCCTGGCGCCCGCGTGGCTCGGGATCGTGCTCGCACTGCTCGGCCTGCTCGTCACGATGGTGAGCTACGGCGTCGAGCGGCGGACCACCCGTCGCGCCGGTCTCCGGGCGTCGTCGCCCTCGACGGGCCCGGTCACCGCTCCCGTCCCGATCGTCTGACGCCGCGGGCGCCCACCCGCGCGGTGCTGCGTCGTCACTGCCGGAGCGACAGATCACGGCCCCGGTAGGGGCGACCACCCCGCCGAAGCGACAGATCCCCGCGGATCATTCCGACTGATCTGTCGCTTTCGCATCGGCAGGCGGTGCGGGCCGGGAGGCGCGTGGCCGGCTGGCACCGCGCCTCCCGGCCGTCGGCGGTGCGGGCCGGGAGGCGCGTGGCSGGCTGGCACCGCGCCTCCAGGCCGTGCGGTCTGGTCGCGAAGGCGACAGATCGCGGCCGCGACGCGGCGACCACGTCGCCGAAGCGACAGATCCCCGCGGATGGTTGCGACTGATCTGTCGCTTTCGCATCTGCAGGCGGTGCGGGCCGGGAGGCGCGTGGCGGGCTGGCACCGCGCCTCCCGGCCGTGCGGTGTGGTCGCGAAGGCGACAGATCGCGGCCGCGACGCGGCGACCACTCCGTCGAAGCGACAGATTCCGGCGAACAGTGGGCGCCGATCTGTCGCTTTCGCGAAGGGGGCGCCCAGGTAGCGGTACCCCGGCGCGTGCCTCCACCACCGGGACAGCTCGAGCACGCAGCAGGGGCGGGCCCGGAACCCGGACCCGCCCCTGCGCTCAGCCGTCGCCGACCGCGGACCTACAGCCCGAGGGGGCTGCCGTCCTGCACGATGATGCCGTCGGTGATCGCCCGCTTCCGCAGTGCCACCTTCGTGCCGACGTCGAAGCCCGCGACGCGGTACTTCTCACGGATGCGCTTGAGGTAGCTCTTGGCGGTCTCCTCGGAGATGCCGAGCTGGTAGGCGACGCTCTTCACGGGCTCGCCGCCGCCGTAGAGCGCCATGACGCGCCGCTCCTGCGCGCTGAGCTTCGGCACGCCGCCGACGTCGCCGCTGTTGATCGCCAGGTCGAGCTCGGCGGACACGTACTGCTCGCCGCGCTGTGCGGCGCGGATCGCCTCGACGATCATGTCGGCGTCCTCGCTCTTCACCAGGTAGCCGAGGGCGCCGGCGCCGAGGGCCTCGCGGACGACGTTCGGCTCGGAGTACGTGCTCATGACGACGGTCTTCACGCCCGCGGTCTTCAGCGTCGAGATCTTCAGGGACACCGGGATGGAGTCCTTCAGGTCGAGGTCGAGCAGCACCACGTCGACGGGGAACGCGGAGTTCGTCAGGAGCTCCGGCCAGGTCGTGACGGCGGCGACGAGCGTGATGTCGTCGGCGGCACTGCGGATCCACTCCGTCAGCGCACCGAGGAGCATCCGGTGGTCGTCGACCAGTGCGAGTCGGATCGGTTCCTCTGGAGTCGCCATCAGGCGTCCTTTCTCGAAGGCGTGCCCGCCGATCCTAGGCGGCAGGACGCCGTGGGTCGGGCAGGCGGAGCGGGTGTCCGGCAGTTCGGGCCCGGCCGGGCGGACGTGGTGGTGCGTTCGGGGCGGCGTGTCGCCGTGCCGCTCCGGGGTCACATGGTCGGGTGCCGGTCGACGACGCAGTGCGCGACGACGTGCAGGACCCCGTCACGGACCGAGTCGGTGTACGGGCCGATGCGCTGCAGGGCGCTCCACGCGGTGGGACCGAGTCGGCGACGGGGGACCCCGCGCGACTCGAAGACGACCGGCACGTCCATGCGCTCGTCGGTGACCGGGTGGCCGTCGGAGCCGATCGGCCCGAGCGTCACGGACACAACGGGGGAGCCCGGCTGGCTGGTGCGCCCGTCGCCGACCATCTGCCACAGCGCCTGCAGCAGTCCGTCCCGCTGGGCGGGCGAGAGGTGACCGGCCAGCGACTGCGGGTCGGTGACGGTGACCGAGCGGCCGAGCTGGTCGGACTCGGTGATCGCGTGGTAGAGCCAGGTCTCGCGGCGACCCTCGATGAGGTGCAGGCGGAGCTCGGTGGCGAGGGACGCGGCGACCGACGAGGACGCGTCGGACAGCGGGAGCGGGTCCGTGCCGTTCGCGACGGCGTCGAGGAGCTTCTCGGCGGCCAGGTCGAGGCGGGCGAGCTCGTCGGACGCGAGCATCCCGACGGCGAACTGCGGCGCCTGCACGTTGCTCTGCACGAGCACGCGGTCGAGCTCGCGCTGCACGAGCTGGCGGAAGCGGTGCACGACGAACAGGGCGATCGACGGCGGGACGACCACGAGCGCGAGCATCGAGACGAGCCCGGGCAGGGTGTCCGAGGTGATCGGCGTGGAGACCAGTGCCATCGCGACGAACGCCGCCCCGAGCACGACGATCGCGCCCGCGACCTCGCGTGCCGGACGCAGCGTGGCGACGGGCAGCAGGGCGAAGCCGGCCGCGACGGACGCGCTCGCGGTGCCGGCGAGGTCGTGCTCCGGGTGGATGCCGACGAAGTCGAGCGTCACGACGCACGCGAGCACCACGCAGATGAGGGCGAACGCGGTGCCGGTGAGGCGTTCCCCGTAGGTCATCAGGCTCAGTCCGACCGCGATCGCCGCGACCACGTAGAGCGCCCACGCCGCGGCGGGCAGCCACGGATCGGTGAGCTCGGGGGCCCGCACGAGGAAGAACGCGATGCCGGCGACGGCCTCGATCGCGGCCAGCACCGCGGCGCCGAGGCCGAGGTAGCCAGCGCCGAGCGACGCCCCGGGCTTCGCGGCCTGCCGGAGCGATCGTGCGCCCGTCGAGGTCGAGGGGAGCCCGCGCGCCTGTCGTCGCTCGTTGCCGCGGTAGCGCTCCCGGGCCTCGCGTCGGGTCCGTGGTGCGGCCTGCACGGTCTCGCCGGGCAGCCCGCGGCTGATGGTGTCCTCGGGGGTCCGGCTCATCGCGGTGCCTCCAGCACGACGGTGGTGCCCGACCCGGGGGCCGAGAACAGCTTGGCGTCGCCGCCGACCTCGCGCAGGCGGTTCACGACGCTCTCCTTGAAGCCGAGCCGCTCCGCGCCGACCGCGTCGAGCTCGAAGCCGACCCCGGAGTCGGTGACCATCGCGCGGACGGTCTCCTGGTCGTGCACGATCGTGACGTGCGCCTCGCCGACGCCGGCGTGCCGACGGACGTTCTCGAGGCACTCGCCGAGCGCGAGCAGGAAGGCGTCGAGCACGTGCGTGGGCAGCAGGACCTGGCCGGTGCCGTGCCAGCTGACCTCGAGCCCCATGCGGCCGAAGCGCTGCTTGACCGACTCGAGCGTCTGACCGAGCGGGGACTCCTCGGCGCGGGTGAGCGAGTAGTCGCCGGACTGCTGCGGCTGCGGCGTCGCGCCGAGTCGCAGGTGGCGGAGGAGTCGGGCGTCCTCGGCGGCCTGCTCGCGCATGGCCTGCTCCGAGACGCCGACACCGGAGTGGGCGAGGAGCGTCAGGGTGGCCAGCACGGTGTCGTGCAGCAGCCGGGCGCCCTGGCGTCGCTGCGCCTCGGTCTCGCTCGCCTGGCGCTCGGCGCGGTGTGCGGTGCCGATGCTCTGGATGCGGCGTGCGACGCGGGGGATGCTCCGCGCGATCCACACCGCGACCGTGGCGAGCAGCACCCAGCCGAGGGCGACACCGCCGACCGGGGCGGACAGGACGCTGCCGGTCGCCCACGAGACGACCACGAGGGAGACGACCCCGGCCGCCGCGGTCAGTCCGAGGCCGACCAGTGACGTGCGGTAGGTCATCAGCGGGGCGGAGAGCGACCCGGCGGCGAGCGGCACGACGGCGCTCGCGACCACGGGCCGCAGGTCGGGACCGGTACCGGCGAGGAGCAGCAGGAGGGCGGCGAGGCCGAAGGCCAGCGCCAGCGCGGTCCACCACACCGAGCCGTGCACGCCGAACAGGGCGAGGGCGGCGATCATCACGGCGATGCAGGCCAGCCCGGCGAGCAGGGGCACGAGCGGGACCGCCAGCGAGCTGACCACCGCGACCACCGAGACGAGTGCGCAGGTGATGCCCACGACACGGGTCGTCGACCGAAGCAGTCGGTCGCGCTCCTGTGCGAGGAAGTCCATCGGTGTCCTGGTGGTGACGGCGGTACGGGGGAGCGAGCCCCGGTCGTCCCGGTGACTCGTTCGACATCATTCCACGGACGGCACCCGTTGGGGGGTCCTCGCCGCGCGGGCGACGGACGGATGGGGACCCGATCGTTACCGGGCTCGCGCTGCGCGGACGCACGGGTCGCGCGGCGCGGAAGCACTGGTCGCGCGGCGCGGACGCACGGGTCGCGCGGCGCGGAAGCACGGGTCGCGCGGCGCGGACACGCCGGTCGTCCGCTCAGTCGAGCAGTCGCCGCAGGTGCGCCCCGACCGCCTCGTGCTCGATGAGGAACCCGTCGTGCCCGAACTCGCTCTCGATCACGGCCGCGCGGTCGCCGTCGAGCGTGTCCGGCACCCCGGCGGCGATGCGGTGCTGGTCCTCGACGGGGAACAGCCGGTCGCTCGACACCCCGACCACGAGCGTGCGGGCCCGGACCGTGCCGAGTGCGGCCGCGACCCCGCCCCGTCCGGCCCCGACGTCGTGCGAGTCCATCGCGTGCGTGAGGGTGACGTAGGACGCGGCGTCGAACCGCCTCGTGAACTTGTTGCCGTGGAAGTCGAGGTAGCTCTCCACGCTGAACCGGCCGTCGTCGCCGAGCGGGGAGACGTCGCTCTGCCACGACCGGGCGAACCGGCCGTTGAGCTCGTCCGAGGCCCGGTAGGTCATCAGCGCCATCCGCCGCGCGAGCGCGAGTCCCCGGTGCGGCCCCTCGCCGGGTTCGGCGTCGTGGTAGTCGCCGTCGGCGAAGGCCGGGTCCATCTGGATGGCGGCCCGCTGCAGGGAGTTCGCGGCGATCTGGTCGGCGGTCGTCTGCGCGGTGGTGGCGAGCAGGGCCAGCCGCTCGACGCGCGTGGGGTGCGCGACGGCGAACTCGAGCGCGTGCATGCCGCCCATCGACCCGCCGACGACCGCGGCGAAGCGCTCGATCCCCAGGCGGTCGGCGAGCTGCGCCTGCACGGCGACCTGGTCGCGCACGGTGACGAACGGGAAGCGCCCGCCCCACTCGCGGCCGTCGGGCGCCACGGACGAGGGGCCGGTCGTTCCCTGGCAGCCGCCGAGCATGTTCGGCGCGACGACGAACCAGCGGTCGGTGTCGATCGCGAGGCCGGGACCGACGACGTCGCCCCACCAGCCGGCGGTCCGGTGCCCGGGCCCGGGCGGCCCGGCGACGTGCGAGTCCCCGGTCAGCGCGTGGAACACCAGCACGGCGTTGTCACGCGCAGGGGTCAGGGTGCCCCAGGTCTCGTAGGCGACACGCACCGCGGGGAGTCGCCCGCCGCGCACGGACTGCTCGCCGAGGGCCTCGAAGTGCCGCGCGCCGGGGTGGTCGCCCGGTCGCCAGGCCCCGGTGACGGGCGGTTTGCCGAGGGTCCCCAGCTCGGTGCCGGGCACGAGGGTGGACGGCACGGAGTCCTCGGGGGTCGTCTGCCAGTCCATGGTGCGTCCAGTCTGCCGGGAGGCGCGGGTCGCCGCCGCCGTGTTACGTCACGTCCGGCCGGTGGCCGGGTCCGGCGCGCGTGGTCGGGCGCGCACGGAGCGTCACCGTGGTCGTCGTGCGACAGCGGTGGTGTCGCAGCATGTGCGCGCATGGACGGTGGGCGGGCCAGTCGGCGCCGACGGCGAGCGTCACCGTGGTCGTCGTACGACAGCGGTGGTGTCGCACGATGCGCGTGCATCGACGCGCACGAGGTGAGAACGACATCGCCGCTGTCGGACGACAGCGGCGATGTCGTTCCAGGACGACTCGGCAGCACGGCAGCTCGGCAGCTCGGCAGCACGGCACCCCGGCACCGCGGCACCGCGACGACTCGGCGAGACGGCAGCGGCACGGCACGACGGCCGCACCGCCGCCCCGCGCTCTACGCGCGCTGGCCCTCCTGCGCGACCGCCCGCGCTGCCGCGAGCCCGGCCTCGAGGTCGGCGCGCAGGTCCTCGACGTTCTCGATGCCCACCGACAGCCGCACCAGGCCCGGCGTGACCCCGGTGGTGAGCTGCTGCTCGGGCGTGAGCTGCGAGTGCGTGGTGGAGGCGGGGTGGATCACGAGGGACCGCACGTCGCCGATGTTCGCGAGGTGCGAGAACAGCTGCAGGTTGTCCACGAACGCCCGGCCGGCCGCGACGCCGCCCTTGAGCTCGAAGGACAGCACCGCACCCACGCCGCGCGGGGCGTACTTCGTCGCCGCCGCGTACCAGGGCGAGGTGGGCAGCCCCGCGTACGCCACCGAGGCGACGTCCGGGTGCCGGTCGAGCCACTCGGCGATCTCCTGCGCGTTCGACACGTGCCGCTCGATCCGGAGTGACAGCGTCTCGATGCCCTGCAGGAGGGCGAACGCGGTGTCCGCCGAGTTCGACGCACCGAGGTCGCGGAGCAGCTGCACCCGCGCCTTCACGACGTACGCGAGCTCGTTGCCCACGGCCTGCGCGAACACGGCGCCGTGGTACGACGGGTCCGGCGTGTTGAACTCCGGGAAGCGCTCGGCGTGCTCGGACCAGGCGAAGCGCCCACCGTCGACGATCACGCCGCCGATGACCGTGCCGTGGCCGCCGAGGAACTTCGTCGCCGAGTGCACGACGATGTCCGCCCCGTGCTCGAACGGTCGGATGAGGTACGGCGTCGCGATGGTGTTGTCGACGATGAGCGGCACGCCGGACTCGTGCGCGACGCTGCTCACCCCGGTGATGTCGAGCACGTTGATGCGCGGGTTGCCGATGGTCTCGGCGAAGAACAGCTTCGTGTTCGGCCGGACTGCGCGACGCCACTCCTCGAGGTCGTCCTGGTCCTCGACGAACGTCGTCTCGATGCCGAGCTTCGCGAGCGTGTACTTGAACAGGTTGTAGGTGCCGCCGTAGATCGACGACGACGACACGATGTGGTCACCGGCGCCCGCGATGTTCAGCACGGCGTACGTCTCGGCGGCTTGCCCCGACGACACGAGCAGCGCGCCCGTCCCGCCCTCGAGCGCGGCGATGCGCTGCTCGACGACGTCGTTCGTCGGGTTCATGATCCGCGAGTAGATGTTGCCCGGACGGGCGAGCGCGAACAGGTCGCGGGCGTGGTCCGAGTCCTCGAACACGTACGAGGTCGTCTTGTAGATCGGCGTCGCCCGCGCACCGGTCGTCGGGTCCGGCTGCGCCCCGGCGTGGACCTGCGTGGTCTCGAACCGCCAGGCGGCGGCGTCGTTCGTGCTCATCGGTGCTCCTGTCGGGTGCGGTGGTCGTCGGGTCGCCGCGCGCCGGCCGGGAGGCCCGTGGCTGCGCTGCGTCGAGCGTCACGGTACGCAGGTGGGCGGGCCTGCACCAGCGTGGCCGCCACGCGACGTAACCGTCGCGTCCGCACCGCGGCCGACCCGGCCACGCGCCCGACGCGGGCCGAGGGGTGGACGGTGCACCGCGCCTCCCGTCCGGGACGCGCCGGGACCACTGGGACGCGCCGGGACGGACCGGGACGCACGCCGGTGCGCTCAGGCCGGGTCGCGCCGGAACAGCCAGTCGACCTTCGGCTCGAGCAGCCAGCGCATCCCACGGCGCACGAACGGCTGCGCGAGGAACAGGCTGACCGCGCACGCCAGCACGACCATGAGCAGCACGTAGGGCCACGCAGAGTGCTCGCCGGCCAGGACCCCGGACTCCCGGATCGGGTAGAGCACGAACGTGTGGAGCAGGTAGACGTACATCGTCGCCGCCCCGAACCGGGTGATCCACACCGTGCGCCGGGGCACGAGCAGCAGGAACGACGCCGTCAGCGCCGCCGCGAGGACCATCAGCCCGAGGCGCACCCCGCCGGCCCACCAGGCGTCCTCGCCGAGCCCCGCGTACGAGTCGTCGTAGAAGAACCAGTGGTGCAGGTCGAACTGCTCGAACTGCGGCGTGAACAGCAGACACGCGGTCGCCCACGCGGCGAACACCACGGCCGCGACCACCCGCACGCGCACGACCGTGCGACGCGGGGCCTCGTACCAGCGGTCGAACAGCCCCCACTGCTTGAGCTGCCACCCGACCAGGAAGAACGGCAGCAGGCTGATCGCCCGGCCGAGCGAGAACGTCGAGTCGACGTTGTCGAGGTACCCGACGCCGATGCTCAGCGCGATCGCCCAGACGAGCGGGAACCGCAGCTGTGCCAGGTACGGCAGGATCAGCCGGAAGATCCCGAGGGCGAGCAGGAACCAGAGCGTCCACGTCGGCTTCGTCAGGTTGAGGTCCTTGCCGCCCTCGACGACGGCCTGCACCACCGTCCAGATCGTCTGCATGACCACGTACGGCACGACGATGTCCGTGAAGGTCCGCCGCATCCGCTGCGCCGACGGGGTCTCGGCCGACGAGAAGTACCCGCTGATGACGCCGAACGCGGGCATGTGGAACGCGTAGATGAACGTGTACAGGGCCAGCGCGTGCTCGCTGCCGGCCGTCTGCCGCTGGATCGCGTGGCCGATCACCACGAGCGTGACCGCGAGGAAGCGCGCCGTGTCCCACATCGGGATGCGGCGCGAGGTCCGACCCGGCTCGAGCTGCGTCGCGGGGGTCGAGGGCGCGGGGGGAGCGGCGTCCGTCGTCATCCCCGGTCACGGTACCGGAAGGCGACGGCCGGGGATCGGTACGGTGGAGCGGTCCGGTGCCCCGTCCGGACCGTGGCCGCCCGGCCCGTCCCACCCCTGGAGGAACCCCATGGCACGTCGCGCAGTCGTCACCGGAGCGAGCTCGGGCATCGGAGCGGCCACCGTGCGCCGGTTCCGCGACCACGGCTGGGACGTCCTCGCCGTCGCACGCCGTGAGGCGCAGCTGGCGGCGCTCGCCGAGGAGACCGGGGCGACCTTCCTGGTCGCCGACGTGACCTCGGCCGACGACGTCGCCGCGCTCGCCGCCCACGTCGACGGGCTCGGCGGGACCGACGTCCTGGTGAACAACGCCGGCGGCGCGTTCGGGTCGGCCTCGGTCGAGGAGTCCGACGTCGAGGACTGGCGCGCGATGTTCGAGGTGAACGTGATCGGGACGAAGCGCGTGACCGCGGCCCTGCTGCCGCAGCTGCGCCGCCGCGCCGCGGAGGCCGGGGTCGCCGACGTCGTCACCGTGACGAGCACCGCCGGGCACGTCGCCTACGAGAACGGCGGTGGCTACAACGCCGCGAAGTTCGCCGAGCACGCCCTGGTCGCGGCGCTCCGGCTCGAGCTGAACGGCGAACCGCTCCGCGTGGTCGAGATCGCGCCGGGCATGGTGAAGACCGACGAGTTCTCCCTCACCCGGTTCGGCGGCGACCGGGACAAGGCCGACGCCGTGTACGCCGACGTCCCGGGGCCGCTCCTCGCCGAGGACGTCGCCGAGGCGATCGTGCACGCGGTCGAGCTGCCCGCGCACGTGAACCTGGACCTCGTCACGGTGCGGCCGGTCGCGCAGTCGGCACAGCACAAGCTCGCGCGTGGGCCGCTCACGGTCCGGTCGTAGCGCGGCGCACGGGTTCGTCCGACCCGCGGGACGCGCGCGGTCGCCCGACGCGGGTCGCGGTGGACGCCGCTGTCCCGGTACCGTGGGCGGATGCCGATCAGCAGCGAACCCGGGTCGACCGCGCAGGCACCCTCGACCGTGACCGTGACGAGCGGACCCGAGGTGCTCGGCTGGCTGGAGTTCGGCGACGCGGCCCGCCTGCTCGCCAAGGACGTCCTGTCCTCCGGCTTCGAGCCCGAGGTCGTCGTCGCCGTCGCCCGCGGTGGCCTCATCATCGCCGGTGCCGTGGCGTACGCGCTCGGCACCAAGGAGTGCGGCTCGATCAACGTCGAGTTCTACACCGACGTCGAGCAGCGCCTCGAGGAGCCCGTCATCCTGTCGCCCGCCCTCGACGCCCCGAGCCTCGCCGGCAAGCGCGTCCTCGTGGTCGACGACGTCTCCGACTCCGGCCGCACCCTGCGCCTCGTCGTGGACATCATCCGGAACGCCGGCGCCGACGTCCGCAGCGCATGCCTGTACTCGAAGCCCGGCACCGTCCTCGAGCCCGACCACGTGTGGCGTCGCGTCGACGGCTGGATCACGTTCCCGTGGAGCGCCCTCGCACCGGTGACGGCCGAGTCGTGAGCATCCACCTCCTCGGCGGCGGCCCCGTCGTCGCCGCCGACGTCGTCCCGCACTTCACCGCCGAGGCGACCGCCCGTGCCGCCGCGGTGGGCCGGACCGTGCCGCGCATCGCGCTGCTGTCCGTCGCCGGCGCCTCGGGGGCGTCGCCCTCGTCGACCGCCGACCTCGCCGAGGCGATCGGCGGAGCCCGGCAGGCCGAGGTCCTCGTGACCGAGGTCGCGTCCGGCGCCGTGTTCGACACCGCCGTGCTCAGCGACGTCGACGCGCTCGTCGTCGGCGGCGGGGTCACGCCGGACTACCTCGACGCGATCGCCCCGCTCGTCGACCAGCTCCGGCTGCTCGTGTCCGACGGCCTGCCGTACCTCGGGTACTCCGCGGGTGCGATGGTCGCGGCGGACCGGGCGCTCGTGGGCGGCTGGCGCATCGGCGGGGTCGAGGTCTGCCCGGAGGGGGCGTCCGAGGGCCTGGACGAGGTCGAGCTCCGCGAGGGACTCGGGCTCGTCGACCTGACGATCGACGTGCACGCCGTCCAGGCCGGCACCCTGGCGCGCCTGATCGCGGCTGCCGAGGCCGAGTTCGTCACCGCCGGACTCGCGATCGACGAGGACACCGCGCTCATCGTCGGCGAGGGTGCGCTCGAGGTGCGCGGCACCGGCAGTGTCTGGCGCGTCGTGTCCGGCGAGGACGCGGTCTCCGTCGCCACCATGGGCGCGTAGCCACCGCCGTGGTCGCCCCGCGCCCGCTCGCCGAGCTCGTCGACCCGGGCTGGGCCGAGGCGCTCGCCCCCGTCGAGGACGACGTGCACCGGATGGGCGACTGGCTCCGTGCCGAGGTCGCCGCCGGTCGGCACTACCTGCCCGCGGGCGAGCACGTGCTCCGCGCCTTCACCCAGCCCTTCGCCGACGTCAAGGTGCTCGTCGTCGGGCAGGACCCCTATCCGACGCCCGGGCACCCGATCGGCCTGTCGTTCGCCGTCGATCCGCACGTGCGTCCCGTGCCGCGGAGCCTGGCGAACGTCTACCGCGAACTCCGGGACGACCTCGGCGTGACCCCGCCCGAGCACGGCGACCTGCGGGCGTGGTCCGAGCAGGGCGTGCTGCTGCTCAACCGGGTCCTGACGGTCGAGGCCGGCGCGGCCGGCAGCCACCGCGGCAAGGGCTGGGAGGCGGTCACCGACCAGGCCGTCCGCGCCCTCGTCGCCCGCAGTACCCCGCTCGTCGCGGTGCTCTGGGGTGCCCAGGCAGCGTCGGTCCGGCCGCTGCTCGGCGACACCCCGGTCGTGGCGTCCGCGCACCCGTCCCCGCTGAGCGCCTCGCGGGGCTTCTTCGGCAGCCGCCCGTTCTCGCAGGTCGACGCGCTGCTCCGCGAGCAGGGCGCCGACCCGGTCGACTGGACGCTGCCGCCCGCCGGAGCGACCGCACCGTAGGCTCGGGTCGTGCTCGAGGAGGAATACCAGCGCCGGCGCGTCCTGCCCCGGCACCTGCGCGCGCCCGTCGCCGCCGAGGCCACGTTCACGTACACGATCCGGGCCGCCGAGCCCCGGGACCTGCCCGACGTGCGCGAGATCCACACACACTACGTCCGGAACTCGTCGGTGACCTTCGACCCGGCCGCGTACACGTTCGCCCGCTGGAAGCAGCGCTACGACGAGGTCCGGCGCCGGGGCCTGCCGTTCCTGGTCGCCGAGAACCCGTCGGGGCAGATCCTCGGGTACGCGCTCGTCGACCCGTGGAACCCGCGGGACCGCTCGAACCACGTGGTCGAGGACTCCATCTACCTCGGCGCCGCGTCCGGCGGCAAGGGACTGGGGCGCGCGCTCATGGAGGCGCTGCTCGACGAGTGCCGGTCAGCCGGCGTGCGCGAGGTCATCGCGGTCATCGCGGACCGGCAGGCCGAGGCGTCGATCCGGCTGCACGAGCGGCTCGGCTTCGAGGAGGTCGGGCGCATGGGCAAGGTCGGGTTCAAGTACGACCGCTGGCTCGGCACCGTCACGATGCGCCTGCGGCTGCGGGGACCGCGGCTGTTCGCACGCGGCCGACGGTAGCGGGCGCGCGACCGCGCGCGGTCCCGGACACGACCGCCGCGCGTCGCGACGCGACCACCGCGCGTCCCGACGCGACCAGGGGGCGGACGGGAGGCCCGTGGCGGCGCCGCCACGGGCCTCCCGTCCGACGGTGGGTCACGGTCACCGCGTCGGTGCGGTGCGCGCCTGCCGTCCGGCCGCCGGGGCCTCGGCGATGAACTCCTCGCGCGTGACGCGCAGGAGCGCGGTCGCGGCCGCGGACGCCGCGTCCGCGTCGCCCGCGACCGCCGCCAGGGCGACCGCCTCGTGCCGGGCCGCGGCGTCGCGTGTCCACCGGGTGATCGTGTCGCGGGACTCCGACGTGCGCGTGCGGAGCAGGGCCTCGACCGTGCCCGCGAAGTGGGCGAAGACCGCGTTCCCGGAGCCGGTCAGGAGCGCACGGTGGAAGCGCACGTCGGCCTCGAGGTAGGCGCGGGAGTCGTCCCGGGCGCACGCGTCGGTCATGTCCCGGGCGGCGGCCAGCACCGCGGCGGCCGGGGTCGGCTCGGTGCCGGCCGGGTCGGTCGCGGGTCCGTCGTCCGTGGGTCCGGCCGTGGGGTCCTCGGTGACCGACCGGGCGGCGACGAGCGACGCGGCCACGGGCTCCACGCCGAGCCGGAGCTCCAGGAGTTCCCGCTGCTGCGCGAAGTAGGCGGGGGAGGCGCCGCGCCAGCGGATCACGGTCGGTGCGAGCAGCTCCCAGGACGCCGTCGGACGGACGAGGGTCCCGACGCGCTGCCGCGGCTCGACGAGCCCGAGGGACTGGAGCACGCGCAGGGCCTCGCGGACGACCGAGCGGGAGACGCCGGCCTCGTCCGCGATCGTCTCGGGTCGGACGACGGTGCCGGGTTCGAGCTCGCCGTCGACGATGCGCTGCCCGAGCGTCTCGAGCACCTGTGCGTGCAGGCCCCGTGCCGTGGTCATCGGTCCTCCGTGGTGCTCGGTCGTCGTCGGGGTCGTGGTCGTGCCGGCCGTCGCCGTCGCCGACGCTGGGACGACGTCCCCCATCGAAGCGGCAGACTGCGCGGCGAGGGGGACGGCACGCTGCGGTCCATCGTATGATCTGATTAATCAGATTATTCGGGTCGGGGTGGCAGGGTGCCCCGCACGGCGCCGACCGGCGCCCACGAACGCGACGGGGCCGCGGTGCAGCGGCCCGGGAAGGGGCACCGATGCCTCACAGCAGCAGCGGACTCGCGACGGCGACCACCGCGAGCACCGCGCACGCCGGGTCGGTGGACCCGCTGCACGGCCTGACCGTGTTGGCGGCGGAGGGCGGCGGCACCCAGACCGTCGACCCGTCCGGGTCGGTGACGCAACTGGTCGTCGCGGCGCTCGCGGGGATCGTCGTCATCATCGCGCTCATCACCTGGCTCAAGGTGCACCCGTTCATCGCGCTGCTCGTCGGTGCGCTGGGGGTCGGTATCGGCGCTGGGCTCGCGCCGGACAAGGCCGTGACGAGCTTCGGCAACGGCTTCGGCGCGACGATGACGAGCGTCGGCATCCTCGTGGGCCTCGGCGCGATGTTCGGCCGCATGCTCGTGGACTCGGGTGCCGCGGACCGCGTGGTCGACACCCTGGTGCGGCGGTCCTCGAAGGCCGCGCTGCCGTGGACGATGGCGCTCATCGGGGCGCTGATCGGCCTGCCGATGTTCTTCGAGGTCGGCCTCGTGCTGCTCATCCCGATCATCGTGCTCGTCGCGAAGCGCAGCGAGGTGCCGATCATGAAGATCGCGGTGCCCGCCCTCGTCGGCCTGTCGACGATGCACGCGTTCGTGCCGCCGCACCCGGGGCCGCTCGTCGCCGTGTCGACCGTCGGCGCGGACCTCGGCACGACCCTGGCGTTCGGCATCGTGCTGGCGATCCCGGTCATCGTGCTCGCCGGCCCGCTGTTCGCCCGCCTCGCGGCGCGCTGGGTCGACATCCCCGCGCCCGACATGTTCTCGTCGCGCGGCGGCTCCGGTCCGTCGGACCCCGCGCACGCCGGTCGGGAGGCACGGCGCGGCCCCGCCACGCAGGACACGGCCTCGCTGCCGCACGGGAAGAGCGACTTCACGCGCGTCATCAGCGAGCCGCGCAGCCCGTCCTTCGCGGTCGCGCTCGTCGGCATCCTGCTGCCGGTCGTGCTCATGCTCGCCCAGGCGGTGCGCGAGGCGACCGCCCCGGACGCCACCGGCGGGTGGGTGTCGCTGCTCGACTTCCTCGGTTCGCCGACGATCGCGATCGGCATCGCCGCCGTGTTCGCGATGGTGTTCTTCGCGATCGGCGGCGGGATGGACCGTACGGCCGTCGCGAAGTCGCTCGAGGACGCCCTGCCGCCGATCGCCGGTGTGCTGCTCATCGTCGGTGCCGGCGGCGGCTTCAAGCAGGTGCTCATCGACACCGGCATCGGCGGCGTGATCGCCGACGCCGTGCAGGAGTCGGGCGTCTCGGTGCTGCTCGTGGCCTGGGCCGTGTCGGCGCTCGTCCGGGTGGCGACCGGTTCGGCCACCGTCGCGACCGTCACCGCCGCGGGCATCATGGCGCCGATCGCCGAGGGGCTGTCCACGCCGGAGACCTCGCTGCTCGTCCTGGCGATCGGTGCGGGCTCGGTCTTCCTGTCGCACGTCAACGACGCCGGGTTCTGGCTCGTGAAGGGGTACCTCGGCACCACCGTCGGGCAGACGTTCAAGTCCTGGACGGTGCTCGAGTGCCTCATCTCGGTGATCGGCCTGGGCGGCGTGCTCCTCGCCGGGGTGTTCCTGTGACCGCCGGTGCGGGGCCGACGGGGTCCGACGCGGCCCCGGCCGCACCGTCCGTCGGATCACCTGCGGTCGGGACGTCGGACGTGCGGGTCCTGGTCGTCATGGGCGTCTCCGGTTCGGGCAAGTCGACCGTCGCTGCGATGGTCGCGGACCGGCTCGGATGGGACCTCGCCGAGGGCGACGACATGCACCCGCCGGCGAACGTCGCGAAGATGCAGGCGGGCACCCCGCTCACCGACGAGGACCGCTGGCCGTGGCTCGACGTCGTCGCGTCGTGGATCGGCGACCACCTCGACCGGGGCCGCCCCGGCGTCGTGACCTGCTCGGCCCTGAAGCGCTCCTACCGTGACGTGCTGCGGGCGCCCGGCGTGGTGTTCGTGCACGTCGCCGGGGACGGCACCCTCATCGCGGACCGGATGGCCGCACGCTCCGGGCACTTCATGCCGACGTCGCTCCTGGCGTCCCAGCTGGCGACGCTCGAACCGCCGGAGGCCGACGAGGTGCACCTGACGGTGGCCGCGGACCGGACACCGCAGGAGGAGAGCGCCGAGGTCGTCGAGCGCCTGGGGCTCACGCCCGTCAGGTGAACCAGATCGGGGTGCCGACCGGCAGTGCTGCGAGCGTCTTCGTCATCGCCGCCGAGATCCGCACGCAGCCGTGCGAGCTGCCGGTCGGGTCCGGGTAGTAGTGCAGCGCGGTGAGCGCCGCGTTGCCGCCGTACTGCGGGATCCGGGACGAGTGCGCCCCGGTGAGGATGATCGGGTTCCCCTGCGTGTAGGTGACGCGCGCGTCGACGTAGGCCGCCTCGACGTAGGTCGCGGTCCCGGTGGGCGTCGGGTCGTCGGGCGTGCCGAGCCGGGCGGTCTCGGTGGCCGAGACGGCACCGTCCCGGCCGACCACGGAGACCGTCGACGCGGCGACGTCGACCCGGATCATCCGGTCGACCGACGCCAGGGTGAAGTCTGCCGCGCGTGCCCAGGCGAAGGTCGCGCTCGGCGCGGTCGGGTCGCCGCCGTCGCCGGGGGTGCGGTTGCGTGCGGGCGTGGAGACGAGCACCATCCCACCGTCGAGGCCAGGGGAGCGTCCCCACACGGCGGTGACCGCCGGGGTGTCGAGGGTGGTGACCGTCGACGCGAGCGTGGCGACCGGGGCGGCCGTCGCCGCGGGGTCGGCGTACAGGGCCACGAGCGGCGCGTTCGGCGTCGCGATGGTCCACTGCTCCTCGGGCTGCACCCGCGTGCCGTCGAGGAGCGCCGGCACGACGGCGTCGTGGTACGCCAGCGGGAGTGCGGCGAGGGTCTCCGCCGACGGTGCGGCCGGGACCGCCGGGAGTGCCGGTGTCGGCGTGGGGGTCGGTGTCGGTGCCCGTTCGGTGGTGCGCACCGCACGGGGTTCCGCCTGTCCGCCACCGCCGACGGCGGCGCCGATCCCGACGCCCGCGACGGCGAGCACCCCCACCGCTGCGAGGACGATGCCCCAGGTCTTCCGCTGCATGTGTCAGCCTCCCCGACCCCAGTCCACCAGATCCCGGCCGTGCGGGCACGCGGGGTCGGCCGGGCGACCCGCTGCGCTCAGACCTCGGTGACCCGCCCGTCCTCGACACGCCACTGCCGGTCGAGCCGCACCGTGTCGAGCATGCGGCGGTCGTGCGTGACGAGCAGGAGCGTGCCGTCGTAGGAGTCGAGCGCCTGCTCGAGCTGCTCGATCGCCGCCAGGTCGAGGTGGTTCGTGGGTTCGTCGAGCACGAGCACGTTCACCCCGCGGGCCTGCAGCAGCGCGAGCGCCGCACGGGTCCGCTCACCCGGCGACAGTGCCGCGGCGGGACGTCCGACGTGGTCGGCCTTCAGCCCGAACTTCGCGAGCAGCGTGCGGACGTCGGCGGTGGTCATCTCGGGCACGAGGTCCTCGAACGCCGCGGCCAGTGGCTGGTCGCCGGCGAACGCCCCGCGCGCCTGGTCGACCTCGCCGATCGCGACGTTCGACCCGAGCGAGGCCGTCCCCGAGGTCGGGGCGACCCGGCCGAGCAGGGTGCGCAGCAGCGTCGACTTGCCGGCCCCGTTCGGTCCGGTGATGCCGATCCGGTCCCCGCCGGAGACCTGCAGCGACACCGGTCCGAGGGTGTGGTCGCCCTGCTGCACCACGGCCTGGGACAGGGTCGCGACGACGGCCGACGAGCGCGGGGCGCTGCCGATCGTGAAGGCGAGCTGCCACTCCTTGCGCGGCTCCTCGACCTCGTCGAGCCGGGCGATCCGCGACTCCATCTGCCGGACCTTCTGCGCCTGCTTCTCGCTCGACTCGCTCGCGGCCTTCCGGCGGATCTTGTCGTTGTCGGGGTTCTTCTTCATCGCGTTCCGCACGCCCTGGCTCGACCACTCGCGCTGGGTCCGGGCACGCGAGACGAGGTCGGCCTTGGTCGCGGCGAACTCGTCGTACGCGTCGCGCTTGTGCTGCCGGGCGACCTCGCGCTCCTCGAGGTACGCGTCGTACCCGCCGCCGAAGATGCGGTGCGACGACTGCGCCAGGTCGAGCTCGAGCACGGCGGTCACCGAGCGGGCGAGGAACTCGCGGTCGTGGCTGACCAGGACGACCCCGCCGCGGAGGCCGTGCACGAACTGCTCCAACCGCTCGAGGCCGTCGAGGTCGAGGTCGTTCGTGGGCTCGTCGAGCAGCACCACGTCGAAGCGGGACAGCAGCAGCGCCGCGAGGCCCACCCGGGCGGCCTGCCCGCCGGACAGCGCCGTCATCGGGGAGTGCGGGCCGACACCGTCGCCACCGGCCGTGACCGCGAGGCCGAGCTCGCCGAGCACGACCGGCAGGCGGTCGTCGAGGTCGGCCGCCCCGGACGCGAGCCACCGGTCGAGGGCGACCGAGTAGCGGTCGGCGGCCGCGTCGTCGGCGTCGGGGGCGCCGAGTGCCTCGGCGGCCCGGTCCATCGCGACCGTCGCGTCCGCGCAGCCGGTGCGCCGTGCGACGTAGTCGGCGACCGTCTCACCGTCGACGCGCTCGTGCTCCTGCGGCAGCCACCCGACGAACGCGTCCGGCGGGTTCGTCGACACCGACCCGGCGAGCGGCTCGTCGACGCCCGCGAGCAGCCGCAGCAGCGTCGACTTGCCGGCGCCGTTCACGCCGACCAGGCCGATCACGTCACCCGGGGCGACCGTCAGGTCGAGCCCCTCGAAGAGCGTGCGGGCGGCGTGGCCGCCGGCGAGGTCCTTGGCGACGAGCGTGGCGGTCATCCGGCAATCGTCCCACGGTCGGCCCCGCCGTCGTCGCGCCCACCACCGGCCGGGAGGCGCGGGTCGGCCCCGCCACGCGCCTCCCGGCCGCGCGTGCCGTCGGCCCGTAGGGTCGGCGGATGCGCCACCTGCTCCGACTGGACGACTGGACCCTCGACGACGCCGACGCGGTGTTCGCCCTCGCCCGGGCGTACGAGCGCGGAACCGGCCCCGTCCTCGGCGGAGCCGCGGCGATGTTCTTCCCACCGACGAGCCTGCGCACGCGGGCCTCGTTCGAGCGGGGGGCCGTGCTCGCCGGGATGCAGCCGATCGTCTTCCCACCGGAGACCCTCGACAAGGACGAGGCACCGCGGGACGTCGCGGCGTACCTGGCGCAGTTCGTCGACGTGCTCGTCGTGCGGCACCCGGACATCGCGCTGCTCGAGGCGCTCGCGGCGGCCGCCGCCGTCCCGGTGGTGAACGCGATGACCTCGGAGAACCACCCGTGCGAGGTCCTCGCCGACCTCTACGCGCTGACCGGGGGAACGGACGTCGGCGCGCTCCGGGTCCGCTTCGTCGGCGCGGACGGGAACATCGCACGGGCGTGGGCCGAGGCGTCGCGCCTGTTCGGCTTCGACCTCGTGCAGTGCTGCCCGAGCGCACTGGCGACCGCCGGACTCGCCTGGACCGACGACCTCCGGGCCGCCGTCGCGGACGCCGACGTCGTCGTCACCGACGGGCCAGGACCGCACGCCGGTGCGCTGGCGCCGTTCCGGGTGACGGCTGAGGTGTTGTCCTGGGCGCCGACCGGGGTCCGGTTCGCACCCTGCCCGCCCTTCGTCCGGGGTCGCGAGCTCGCCGCGGACGCGCTCTCGGGTGCGGCGTTCGTCGGGTACGCGGCGAAGCGTGCCCTGGTCCCGGTGCAGCAGGCCGTGCTCGCCCACTGCACCGGATGACGCGGGGCGCCCGGTCACCAGCTGCTGGCAGGATCGAGGCGTGTCGACGCTCATCGTGACCGCCCACCCGGATCCTGACTCGCTGACGCTCGCCGTCGCCCACCGACTCCGAACGGCGCTCGACGCCGCTGGTGCGGGCCCGGCGACGATCGCGGACCTCGCCGCCGAGGGGTTCGACCCCCGCTTCACGGCAGCCGACCGGCACACCTACCGGACCGGCACCGACCCGGCGCCCGACGTCGCGGCGGAGCAGGCACGCCTCGACGGGGCGGACCACCTGGTGCTCGTGTTCCCGGTGTGGTGGTGGTCGGTACCGGCGCTGCTGAAGGGATGGCTCGACCGGGTGTTCGTGAACGGCTGGGCCTTCGGCGTCGGTCCGGACGGGCGCATCGACCGACGGCTCGGGCGCCTCACGGTGCACCTCCTGCCGATCGCGGGCGACGATGCCGGGGTGTACGAGCGGCACGGCTACGAGCGCGCACTCCGGACGCAGCTCGAGCACGGCGTGGTGGACTTCTGCGGCGCGGTGCGCGGGGCGACCGCGTTCGTCCACGAGTCCGAACACGAGGACCCGGCCGTGCGCGAGCATGCCGTGGCGGCCGCGGTCGAGCGGGTCGTCGCCGCGGTGCGCCCGTCCCCGTGACGCACTGCCGCCCACCTGCCCGCGGCTAGCCCTCCGGGACCGCCACGACGCGGTTCTGGTACGCCCACACCACGGCCTGCAGGCGCGACCGCACCCCGAGCTTCGGCAGCATCCGTGCCAGGTGCGACTTCACGGTGGAGACCTCGACGACGAGCTCCGCCGCGATCTCCTCGTTCGACATGCCCTGGGCCAGCAGCAGGAGCACGTCGCGCTCCCGGGCGGTGAGGACCTCGGCGGCACGGTCCCCGGTCACCGGCTGCAGGCTCCGGCGGGAGACGAACTCCCGCAGTACCCGCCGGGTCAGGGACTGGTCGATGGTGCCGTTGCCCGCCGCGACCTGCCGGACCGCGTCGACGATCACGTCGGGCTCGGCGTCCTTGAGCAGGAAGCCGGACGCCCCGGCCTCGAGCGCGCCGAACACCAGGTCGTCGAGGTCGAACGTCGTCAGCACCAGCACGGGTACCGCGGGGTCGGCACCGGGAGCGCAGAGCTCCCGGGCGACCTCGATGCCGTTCCGCACCGGCATCCGGATGTCGAGCACCGCGACGTCGGGCCGCGTGCTCCGCGCCAGGGCCAACGCCTCGCCGCCGTCGGCCGCGACGCCGACGACCTCGACGTCGGGCTCCGCGGCGAGCAGCGCCGACACCCCGGCGCGCACGAGCGGCTGGTCGTCCGCCACCAGGACCCGGATCACCGGCCCGCCTCCGCCTCGGAGCGGGGCTCGCGACCCAGGACGAGGGTCACCGCCCAGCCGCCGTCGTCGGTCGGACCGGTCTGGAGGCGCGCCCCGACCAGGTCTGCTCGCTCACGCATGCCACGCAGGCCGTTCCCGCCTGCTGCCGTGCTCCCCGACGCCGGTGCGGTGGGCGCCGTGTTCACGACACGGAGCGTCACCTGGTCGGCGTCGCGGTCGTCCACGGTCACGGTCACGCGCGCACCGGGAGCGTGCAGGGCGGCGTTCGCGAGGGCCTCCTGGACGGTGCGGTAGGCGGCGAGCTGCGCGAGCGGGCCGACGCCGTCTGCGAGCGGTGGTGTCCCGTCGCCGGTCGCACTCCTCGCGGTCGCGTCGTCGGCCGCGCGGGCGGGGGCGGGCAGGACCTCGAGGTGCACGTCGGAACGGTACCGTGCGCGCTCGACCAGGTCGGCGACGCCCGTCACGGTCTCGACGGCACGTTCGGCGGGGGAGTCGTCGCGGAGGAGCCCCACCAGGCGGCGGAGGTCCTCGAGCACCGCGGTGCTCTGCTCCCGGACCTGGCGGACGCCCTCGTGCGCGCCGGCCGGGTCGACGTCGATCTGCCGGTCGATGACCGCCGACATGAGGGCGATCCCGGACAGGTGGTGCGCGGCGATGTCGTGCAGCTCACGGGCCATCGCGGCACGCTCGCGGGAGACGGCCGCGTCGACCCGGGCGTCCTGCTCCCGGACGGCCGCGGAGGCCTCGGCGGCACGGGCGTCGGCCTCGGCGGTGCGGGCGTCCGCGGCGACCGCACGGGCCTCGGCCTCCGCGCGGCGGGCGGTGCGGACCTCGCGCCGGGACCGGACCACCAGGGCGACGACGAGCGGGATGCCGACGGCGCCGAGGGCCTGCAGCACGCCCTGGCCGGCCCCGTCACGGACCGCCTCGGCGAACTCGTCGCCGTGGGGGCCACTGCTGACGGCGACCCGGTGCCACCCGGTGCCGAGGGCCACGAACACGGCCGCGCCGACGAGGGCCGGCCAGGTGCGGACCAGCGGGGCCCGGAGGGCGGTGGTGACGACCGCCACGACCACCGGCAGCGCGGTGAGCCCGAACAGGTCGTCGACCTGCGGTACGGCGATCGCGGGCAGCAGGGGGAGCGCCGCGACGAGGAGCAGCACGGTCCGGGGTGCCCGTCGTGCCGCGAGCAGCACGGCGGACTGGGCGAGGAGCACGAGGGCGAACACGGTCCACGGCACGCTGCCCACCGGCGGGGCCGTCACCGGGGCGCCGAGCGTGTCCGGGTCGGCGGCGTCGAGGGGCGGCAGCCCGAGCAGCAGGCCGAGCGACACCACCGCGGTCAGGGCCGCGACGAGGACGTCGGTGCGCCGGCCGGCGCGGGGATCAGCGGGTGCCATCGTTCGATCCTACGAGGCGGGCGTCGGCCGACCCGGGCAGGTGATCCGCGCCTCCCGACCGGGGTCCCGACGGTCCCGGGTAGCCGAGCCGCCCGCGGGTGGCGACCACCAGCACGACCGCGGCCACCGTCGAGACGATCGCCAGGCCCTGCATCATCGTGCCCGCGGTCATCCCCGGGTACATGTCCGCCCACAGCGTCGAGATGGTGTTGTTCACCCCGACGTGCAGCAGCAGGGCGATCGGCAGGCTCTCGCCGGTGCGGTTGAAGACCCAGGTCATCACGACGTTGAAGGTGATGGTGAAGAGGGCGAACACGAGCGGCTCGCTCCAGTGCGCGTCCGGCCAGCCGCCCCAGTCGCTGAGGTACAGCGGCATGTGCCACAGCGCCCACAGCGGGCCGAGCACCGCCGCCGACCCGAGCGGGCCGAAGCGCTCCTGCAGACGGGGGAGGGCGAAGTCGCGCCAGCCGGGCTCCTCCGACAGGCCCGTCGAGAACACCTGGACGACCAGCCCGGGGACGAGCGCGAGCAGGGCCAGCGCGCTCGGTGCCTGCACCTGCCCGCCGGCGAACGGCAGCCCGGTCAGGACGACCAGCGCGGGCACCACGACGAGGGCCAGGGCGTACCAGCGCCACGACACCCGCCAGCGCCACAGCCGCCCCACCCAGCGACGCAGACCCGGACGGCCGTCGGCGAGGGCGGTCACGAGGAACGCGCTGCCGAGCGGGCCGAGGAGTGCGCCGGGCAGGATCCCGGTGAACTGCGCGGTCCCGAGGAACTCCGGGAAGTGCAGGTCCCACACACCGAGGCCGTGCGGGCTGAGGATGTACGGCACCCACGCGAGCCAGCTCAGACCGAGGGCCAGGACGGCGAAGGACAGCAGGGGGTGGCGGGCCACGAGGCCCCGGAGGCCCGGGTCGGCGGTGTGGTCGGTTCCGGTGGTCGGCCGGCCCGTCGTGTCGTCGGGCCCGGTGGTCGGCCGGCCCGTCCTGTTCGTGTGGTGATCGGTTCGGTTCGTCATGACGTCGACGCTAGGAAGCCGCGCGTCGCCGGACGACCGGCGGAGGGACGCACCGTGCAGGGTGCATCCGAAGGGTGCAAGCCCGGCCCGCGTCGGGTCGGGCTGCGTACCGTCGGGGACATGACCACCACCGTCCTCGTCGCCGGCGCCACCGGCGACCTCGGCACGCGCATCGTCCGTGCCCTCCTCACCCACGACGCCCACGTCCGCGTGCTCACCCGCTCGGCGTCGTCGCCCGCCGCGGCGCGGCTCGTCGCCGAGGCCGGCGGGGACGGTCCCACCGCGGGGGAGTCGCGGCTCTCGGTGGTGGAGGCGTCCTACGACGACCACGCCGCGCTCGTCACCGCGCTCGCCGGGGTCGACGTCGTCGTCTCGGCGGTCAGCGGCACCCGACCGGTCATCGTCGACGCGCAGACCGCGCTGCTCCGCGCCGCGGTGGACGCCGGGGTGCGACGGTTCGTGCCGTCCGACTACTCCGCCGACTACCGGTCCACCACCCCGGGGACGAACCGGAACTTCGAGCTCCGCCGCGAGTTCGCCGCCACGCTCGACGCCGCCCCGGTCCGGGCGACCTCGGTGTTGAACGGTGCGTTCACCGACATGCTCACGGGCCAGGCGCCGATGATCCTGTTCGGACGGCGCCGGGTGCTGTTCTGGTCCTCCGCCGACCAGGTGCTCGACTTCACCACCAAGGACGACGTCGCCCGCACCACCGCGCACGTCGCCCTCGACCCCGAGGCCCCGCGCGTCGTCGAGGTCGCCGGCGACCGCGTCACCGCACGCAGCGTCGCCGACACCCTGTCGCGCCTCACCGGCACCCGGTTCCGCACGCAGTGGGCCGGGACCACGGGCACCCTCTCCGCGATGGCACGCATCGGACGCCGCCTGTCCTCCGACGACCCCGCCGACCCCTTCCCCGCGTGGCAGGGCATGCAGTACTTCGTCACCATGTTCAGCGGCGAGGGGGAGCTCCACCACGTGCGCGACGACCGGTACGGCGACGAGCACTGGACCACGGTCCGCGACGTCCTCGCCGCCCACCTCGGCACCGACCGCGCCTAGGCTCGGGGACCGTGTTCGCACTCCACCACCTGTCCGCCCAGGAGCTCTGGGACTGGATCCGCCGAGGGGACGCCACCGCCCTCGAGGTCACCGACCACTACCTCGAGCGGATCGCCCGACTCGACCCGACGCTCGGTGCGTTCGTCACGGTGACCGCCGAGGACGCGCGCGACCGGGCCGCCCGGCTCGGCGAGCTCGTCCCGACGTCGCGACCGCTGTGGGGGATCCCCACGGGCGACAAGGACCTGTACGACCGCGCCGGCGTCCCGACCCGCAGCGGTTCCACCGCGCTCCCGGTCGTGCCCGCGACCGTCGACCACCCGCTCGTGTCGGCGCTCGCCGCGGCCGGGACCGTGAGCCTCGGCAAGACGTCGTCGCCCGAGTTCGGGATGTCCTCGTCCTCGGAGACGCGGTTCGGCGTGACCCGCAACCCGTACGACACCGAGCGGGCGCCCGGTGGGTCGTCGAGCGGGGCCGCGGTCGCTGTGGCGGCCGGACTCCTGCCCGCCGCGGTCGGCACCGACGGCGGCGGCTCCGTGCGGATCCCCGCGGCGGCGACGGGGCTCGTCGGGCTGAAGCCGAGCCGTGGCCGGGTGCCGTCGATGCCCGGTCGGAGCGGCCTGGGCGGGTTGGCCGTCGCCGGACCCATCACCCGCACGGTCGCCGACGCCGGGATGCTCCTCGACGCCCTCGTCGCGCCCACCGGGGTGCCCGAGCGCGTGCCGTACGCCCTCGTCACGCCCGAGGTCGGCGCGGGTCCGTTCACCGCGGCAGCCGTCCGGGGCGAGGGACGCTTCACGATCGGGGTCCTGGACGGGTCGCCCTGGGACGACACCGTCGACGTCGTGGTCGACCCGGCCGCGCGGGCCGCCGTCGAGACCGCCGTGCGCGTGCTCGGCGAGGTCGGGCACGGCGTGGAGGACCTCGCGATGCCGCGCCTGCCCTACGCCGACGCGTTCCGGGTGGCGTGGGAGTCGAGCGCCGCCGGGCTGCCCCGGGTGCCCGGCATCGACCTCACGCAGGCGACGCCGCTCGTGGCCTGGCTCGTCGAACGCGGACGGGCGCTGACCGCCACGCAGGTGCTCGACGCGATGGCCGCACTCGACGCGTTCTCGGTCGGGCTCGTCCGCGCGTTCGACCGGTTCGACGCCGTGCTCACGCCGACGCTCGCCCTGACGCCGAGGCCGCTCGGTTGGTACGGCGACGACCCCGAGGAGGACTTCCGCCGGCAGTGCGCCTACTCGCCGTGGACGTCGATGGCGAACGTGTCCGGGCTCCCGGCGATCACCCTGCCCGTCGGGACCACGGATGCCGAGCACCCCGACGGTGCCGGTCTGCCGATGGGCGTGCAGCTCATCGGCCGACCCGGCGGCGAGCGCGTCCTGCTCGCGATCGGCGCCCAGCTCGAGCGGCGCCTGCGCTGGCAGCGGCGGCACCCCGCCTGCTGGTGACGCGGCCACCCCACCGACCCGACCGTCGCCCGGCGACATCGCGGTCGTCGCACGACAGCGGCGGTGTCGCAGCATCCGCACGCATCGACCGCGTGTGGGGGAGTGCCGGGATCTGCGACACCGCGGACGTCGTACGACAGCGGCGGTGTCGCATCATCCGCGTGCATCGACCACGTGCGGGGGAGCGTCGGGTTCTGCGACATCGCGGTCGTCGTACGACAGCGGCGGTGTCGCACGACAGCGGCACCACGACGCCCCGACCCCGAACCCGCGCCCGCGCCGAGCC
>NZ_MCIG01000040.1 GCF_001705035.1 Curtobacterium sp. UCD-KPL2560
CACGCGCCTCGCGGCAGCCGGGTGGCGGGCCGGCGCGGACCACCCGGAGACCGGCCGCGCCGGCCCGGTGCGCTCAGCGCACCGGCGCCGGTGCGAAGACGCGTGCGCCGAGCGCGCCGACCACCGCGTCGACGCTGGCGGCCAGGCGGGCGACCGCGGCCCGCAGCGCGTCCTCCGGCCCGCCGACGTCGATCCGGCCGAGTGCCGCACGTGCCCGTCGGAAGCCGTCGACCTCGTCGGCCAGGCACGCCGGCGCGACGTCGTCGAGACAGTCCTCGGCGCGCTGCGCCAGGAACGCGAGCGAGCGGGGACTCGTGGCGTCGTGCAGCAGGAACGACGCGACGTCGGCGGGCCGCGGCGGACGGTGCCCGTGCCCGCGCCGGAACGCCTCGACCGCACCGCACGCGCGCAGCGCCGTCGTCCACGCGTGCGCCGACGGCGCGCGGTCCTGGTGGGTGGTCGGTCCCGGGTCGTCCGGTGCCGCGCCGGCCGACGCACCGGGTCGTCCCGACGTCGACACCGGCTCGGGACGGTCCGGGTCCGCGGTCCCGCCCGGGCCGGTGTGGACGAGCTCGGAGGCGAGCAGGCGCGCGGTCACCGCGCACCGGAGCAACGACCGGCCGAGCGTGAAGAACTCCCAGACCTCGTCGCGGCTGGCGTCCCCCTCGACCACGCCGACGGCGAGGGCGCTCCGCTCCCGGACCCACCCGAGGAACTCGTGCGACCGGTCGAGCGCGACCTTCCGGGGCATCCGGGACCGCGTGGCGTCGAGGCAGTCCCAGAGCTCGGTCGCGACCACCTCGCGGGCACGTCGGGCGTGGTCGCGGGCCACCCCGACCGCGTGCGCGATCGACGCGGGTTCGTGCCGGTCCAGCGCGAGCGCGTCGACCGTGGCCGCGGCACCGGGGTCGCGCTGCCGCCCCTCGGCGCCGAGGACGGAACGCAGCGCGGCGGTGCTCGCGACCCCGTCGGCACCGAGGTCGGCGCGCACGACGTAGACGTCGAGCATCCGGGCCACCACGTCGGCACGCTCGACCGCGCTCCCGACGTGGAACACACTGCCGGCGAGACGGTTCAGCACGTCGGCTCCTGCATGGGGCGAACCTACTGACGGGGCGTTGCGACGGTGTTTCGGGCGGAGGTCCCCGGTGTTGCGGGTGTGTCGCACCAGCCGTTCTCCGCGCACTCGCTAGACAACCTAACTAGAGCGTCTAGCATTGTCCGCATGACGACCGAGGTGACGGACACCACCACGGGCTTCTGGTACGGAACGGATTCCAGGGTCGACGCGGTGGACGTGCTCAACGCGCTCCGGCGGTACCGGAGTGCCGAGAGTGCCGCACAACGACGGGCACGCGAGGCGCTCGGCATCGGCGAGAACGCCCTGCTCGCACTCCGCGTCCTGCTCGACGCCGAGGCCGCGGGCCGCGCCGTCAACGCCAAGGAACTGGCCGACCGGCTCGACATCACGCCGGCGTCCACCTCGGCCCTCGTCGACCGACTGGTCCGCAGCGGTCACGTCGAGCGCCACGCCGACCCCCACGACCGCCGCGGGGTGCTCCTCACGGCGACGGGTGGTTCCATGCGCCAGGTCCTGCAGGTCATCGACGAGCTCGACAACCGCGCGATCGAGGTCGCGGAGCACCTGCCGCCGTCGGACATGGCCGTGGTCGTCGGGTTCCTCGAGCAGATGGCCCGCGTGGTCGGCCGCGACATCGAGTCGGCCGATCCCGCCCGTCGGAGCGCGTAGCCCGGTTCGACCGTGTGCTCGCCGCCGGGTCCCGGGGTGCGCGCGTAGCCTGACGCCATGTCCGCCGACGACGCTCCCCGTACGGCACCGGCGCACGACCCCGAGGACGACATGCCCTACGCGGAGCTCGACGCCCGGGCCCGCGCCGACGCCGCACTCCGGCGCATCCGGGGTGGTGCCGACCCGGCCCGCGAGGCGTTCGACCTCGCCAACACGATGAACGACGAGGCGGTCGGGCGGCTGGCCGGTGCCGTCCGGCGGTGGTTCCGCCGGTCCTGAGTCGCGGGCCCGGGTCACCGTGCCCGCGCGGACGTCGGCACCGCACGCGAGCACGGCACCGACGTCGTCGTCAGAAGGCGGTACCGACCGCGGCGATGTCGTCGTCCCCGTGCCCGGCCGCACTCGCGTCGCGGTAGACCCGGTCGAGTGCGTCGAGCAGCGTCGTCGACACCCCGGTCGAGCGTGCCGCGTCGGTGATGAGGCCGATGTCCTTGCGCAGGCCGTCGAGCGCGAACTGGGCGGGGAACTCCCCCGCGAGCATCGACGCGCCCTTCGTGTGCGCGTATGCCGAGTCGCTCGCCGATCCCTCGATCGCGTCGAGGAAGAGCTGCGGGTCGACGCCGAGGGCGCGTGCCACCGCGAGGGACTGGCCGGTGGCAGCCGTGATCGCAGCGATCCAGGCGTTGGCGGCGAGCTTCACCGCGGTGCCGTCGCCCACACGCTCGCCCGCGCGGACCGTCTTCGCACCGATCGCGTCGAGGACCGGCTGCACGCGGTCCAGCACGTCGGCGGGGCCGGCGGCGAGCATCGTGAGCTTCCCCTGCTCGGCGGGGCCCTTCGTGCCGAGCATCATCGCCTCGACGAGGGTCACGCCGGACTCCTCGGCGAGCCGCACGACGGTCTCGGTCCCGGAGGTCCCGATCGTCGACGCCTGCACCCACACGGCGTCCCGCGGCGCGGCACTCCCGGCCGCCCGCAGCACGTCGACGACGGCGTCCGTGTCGAAGAGCGTGAGCAGCACGACCTCGGCCTGGGCGACCGCGCTCGGGGCGTCCTGTGCGACCGTGGCGCCGTCGGACGCGAGCGGGGCGGCCCGTTCGGCGCTGCGGTTCCACACGGTGACTTCGTGGCCCTCGCGGAGGAGTGACCGGGCGACGCCGGCCCCCATCGTCCCTGTTCCCAGCACCGTCACGCGCACGTCGAGTCTCCGTCCCGTGACGGCACCGTGCCGCCACCCGGCCGACCGTACGCGCCGGGTCCGGGGATCGACGGGGCGCACGAGGGATGCGCGGGGCGACGGCTGAACATCGGCGCGCAGCCGCGGGCTCCCCTGGCCGGGTCACAGCACGCCGCGTGCCGCCAACCAGGGCTCCGGGTCGACGGGGACGCCGCCGACGATGACCTCGAAGTGCAGGTGCGGCCCGGTCGAGACCCCGGTGCTGCCGACCGCGCCGACCTGCTCGCCGGCGGTCACGACCTGCCCGACCCGGACGTCGATGCGGGAGAGGTGTCCGTACCGGGTCCGCGTGCCGTCCGGGTGCTGGAGCAGGACCTGGTTGCCGTAGCCGCCGAGCACCCCGGCCGAGACGACCCGCCCGGACATCGCCGCGAGGGCGGGGCTGCCGCTCGGCGCGGCGAAGTCGAGTCCGTGGTGGTCCGTCGAGCACGCCCCGCAGCCGGCGACGTGTCGACCGCCGAACCCGCCGGCGATCGGGACCACGCCCTCGACCGGTCGGACCACGGTCGAGGTGATCGTCGTGCGCGGCCACCGGTGCCCGTCGTCGTCGACCTCGTACCCGTCGCGGGTGATCGTGGTCGTCGGTACCGACGGCGCGGCGAAGTGCTGCGTCGTCACGCGTCCGGCCGCGGGCGTCGTGGGGACCGCGGTCGCCGTCCGGGCGTCACCGACGGCGACGAACAGGCACGCGGCGAGCACGGCGGCGGTGACGGGGACGAGCTTGGCGGACGCCTTGTGGGCGGCCGCGCTCCGTTCCGTCCGGGCCGGTGCGCCGACGAACGGACGCGCCGGCGGCGTCGCGCGGACGATCGGAGCCGCCCGCCTCGTCGTACCGGGGAGCGGCCCCGCCGACGGCGTCGCGCCCCGGATCGGGGCGGCACGACGGGCGGCGCGACGCGGGGAGGAGACCGGGACGGCGGAAGGGGGGACCGCCGCCCCGGTGGTCAGGGGGCGTCCGGCACCGCGTGCGGCACCGGTAGGCGTCGGGGCAGCAGCACGGCGTGCAGCCCGGCGCGGAGAGGAGACCGGAGCGGCGGCAGGGGGGACCGCCGCCCCGGTGGTCGGGGGCCCGGCGACACCGGCTCGCGAGGAGCGACGGCCCGGGGCGACGTGTCGAGCGCCGGCACGTCGTCGCGGGGCGGCGCGCATCGGAAGGAACTCGGTGGCGGACATGATCGGACCGGACGGAGAGCGGTCAGGCGCGGACGACACCGTCGCGGGTGATGCGCTCGAGCTCGTGCACGACCGCGTCGACGACCACGCGGGTCAGGGCGTCGGCGACTGCCTCGACGAGGCCGAACTGCTCCGCACCGACGACGTGCTCGTTCCCGAGCGCCGCGCGCGCCTGCGCCGGGATCGCGTCGATGGCGGTCACGAGTGCGGCGGGCACGAGGGCGGACTGCTGCGGCGGGACCGGTGCAGCGAAGGGAGAGGTCGGCGCGGTGACCGAGGTGACCGACGACACCACCGGGACGGCACGGTCGGCGTCGTCACGCGCGGTGCCCGTGCGGCCGGGGTTCGAGCGACCGGTGTTCGAGCGACCGGTGACCTCCGCGGCGGCGTCCGCCTGGGCGGTGCCGGTGCTGCTGACCGGGCCCCGACGGGAGGCGCGGTCGGCGATGGAGTCGAAGAGCGGGGTGGAGGACATGCTGCGTGCCTTCTGATCGAGGTCGGGTGGTCCGGCCCGCCGAGCGTTCGGACGCTCGCGGGCACGTCCCCGATTCAACCACTGATATGCAGAATGTGCAATAGCGTGCTCCAGGATCAGTCCGGTTCGACCGCCTGGGTCGGGTCGTCCCGCCGGAGCACCTGCCGCACGCGCTCGACGATCGTCGACGGCGGGTTGTTGTACGCGTTCGCCGGCTCCTGCCCGCTCAACGCCTGGATCGCCGCCATCACGGCGTCGGTCGCGTGGCGTCGAGCCCGCCCGGACGACGCATCACCGAAGCCGGACAGGTCCATCGGCGCGCCGAACTCGATCGTCACGCGGGCGAGCTTCGGCACCTTCGAGCCGACCGGCTGCACGTCCTCGGTGCCGGTCAGCGCCACCGGCACGACGGGGGCGCCGCTGGTGAGGGCCAGCCAGGCGACCCCGGTCCGACCCTTGTAGAGCCTGCCGTCGAGGGAGCGCGTGCCCTCGGGGTAGATCGCGAACGCCTCCCCCGCCTCGAGCCGTTCCAGCCCCAGGTCGAGGGCCTGCTGCGCCGCCGCACCCGCACCGCGCTCGACGCCGATCGCGCCGATGCCTCCGAAGAACGCCCTCGACACCGCACCGCGGAAGCCCGTGCCCGTGAAGTACTCCTGCTTCGCGAGGAACGAGACCTTCCGCGGCGCCATGAGGGTGATCGCCGGGGAGTCGATGAAGGACCGGTGGTTGCTCGCCAGGATCACGGCGCCGCGCTTCGGCACGTTGCGCCGACCGACGATGCGGGGGCGCCAGAGCATCCGGGCGAGCGGGGTCACCACCGCGCGACTGAGCGTGGTGGTGATCTTCGTCGAACCGGACACCGGGGCCTCCTCGTGGCGGGGTCTCCGAGTGTAGTGAGCGCGCCGGGACCCGCATGCCGCGTGCGGCATGGGTCCGCGGTGGGTGCCCGGGACACCGCGCAGCGGCCCCGGGTCAACGCCCGCCGTGCGCTCCGCGCCGGTCAGTCGGCGTGCGAGGACACCACGTCGAGCACGGCACGGCCGTAGTGCTCGAGCTTCGCCGCACCGACGCCGGAGATCTCGGCGAGCTGGTCCTGGTCGGCGGGACGCACGGCCGCGATGCCGCGCAGGGTCGCGTCGTTGAAGACCACGTACGCCGGGACGCCCTGCTCGCGGGCCTGCGCCGCACGCCAGGCCCGCAGCGCCTCGAACAGGCCCACGGCCTCCTGCGGCATGTCCGTCACGGCCTGCCGCCTGGTCCGGGACGTGCGCGGCGCCTTGACCGGGTCGCGGCGCATGAGCACCCGGACCCGTCCGCTCAGGACGTCGGCGCTCGTGGGGCTGAGCACGATCGTGCCGTAGCCGTCGCCCGACACCGCGGCGTAGCCCTGCGCCAGGACCTGCCGCGCCACCGCGCGCCACTCCCCCTCGCTCAGGTCGCTGCCGATGCCGAACGTCGCCAGCGAGTCGTGCCGGAGCTCCTGCACGCGCGGCGACTGCTTGCCGACGAGGATGTCGACGAGGTGCGCGACGCCGTACCGCTGCCCGCGCTCACGTTCGAGCCGGACGACCGTCGACAGGAGCTTCTGCGCCGGGACGGTGCCGTCCCACGGCTCGGGCGGCGCGATGCACGTGTCGCAGTTGCCGCACGGCGTGGACTCCTGACCGAAGTACGCCAGCAGCCGGACCCGGCGACACTCGATCGTCTCGCACAGGGCGAGCATGGCGTCGAGGTGGGCGCTGAGCTGCCGACGGTGTGCGGCATCACCCTCGGACTGGTCGATCATCCGGCGCTGCTGCACGACGTCGTTCAGGCCGTACGCGAGCCACGCGGTCGAGGGCAGCCCGTCCCGCCCGGCACGACCGGTCTCCTGGTAGTAGCCCTCGACCGACTTCGGCAGGTCGAGGTGCGCCACGAAGCGGACGTCGGGCTTGTCGATGCCCATGCCGAACGCGATCGTGGCCACCATGACGATGCCGTCCTCGCGGAGGAAACGGGACTGGTTGCGCTCGCGCACCTTGGCGTCGAGACCGGCATGGTACGGCAGTGCCGGGATGCCCTGGTCGGCGAGCGCCGCGGCCGTGCGCTCGACCGAGTTGCGCGACAGGCAGTAGACGATGCCGGCGTCCCCGCTGTGCTCCGTGCGGATGAACGTGAGCAGCTGCTGCATCGCGCCGGTCTTCGGCTCGATCCGGTACTGGATGTTCGGCCGGTCGAAGTCGGCGACGAAGTGCGCTGCGTCGTCGAGGCCGAGCCGCCCGGAGATCTCACGGTGGGTCTGCGGCGTCGCCGTGGCGGTGAGCGCGACCCGCGGCACGGTCGGCCACCGCTCGTGCAGGATGCTCAGCTCGAGGTAGTCCGGCCGGAAGTCGTGGCCCCACTGGGCGACGCAGTGGGCCTCGTCGATCGCGAACAGGGCGATGCGGGCGCGGTCGAGCAGGGTGCGGGTCGACTCGAGCCGCAGGCGCTCGGGCGCGAGGTAGAGCATGTCGACCTCGCCGGAGACGACGGCACGCTCCACCCGCGAGCGCTCGTCGGGCCCCTGGGTCGAGTTGAGGAACGCCGCGCGCACGCCGTTCGCCGCGAGGGCGTCGACCTGGTCCTGCATGAGGGCGATCAGCGGCGAGACCACGACCCCGACGCCGTCGCGGACGAGTGCCGGGACCTGGTAGCAGAGCGACTTGCCGCCACCGGTCGGCATGAGGACGAGGGCGTCCCCACCGGACACGACCTGGTCGATGATCGCGGCCTGTTCACCCCGGAAGTCGTCGTAGCCCCACACCCGGCGCAGGACGTCGAGCGCCGCCGAGCGTGACGGGGACACCGGCGCGACGGCGGGCGCGGGCGTGGAACTCATGGCACGAGCCTACGGGCGACGGGCGACACCCACCGCGCTGTCCACACCCTGTCCGTCGGAACCGGCCCGGTCACCGGAGCCCACCCGCTCACCGGACCCGGTGGGGACACCCGACCCGGCCACGTCGTCGACACGCGCCGGCGCGTCCGACCAGCCCGCGCCTCCCGGCCGGAACCACCGCGACCCACCCGCGAACCCGGGCGGTGTCCCGCGGAACCGGGGCGCCTCGTGACCGGCGAACCGCCGGTCCAGCCCCCGCCACGTCGCGAGCACCTCGACCATCCCCCAGTAGAGCAGCGACGTGCCGAGCGTGACGAGCCACCCGCCGACCGTGCCCTGTGCGTCCTGCGACGTCAGGTCGATCCGCGACCACCCCGGCGCCTGCAGCACGAAGATCATGATGTTGTTGAAGGCGTGCTGGAGGACCGTCGCCTCCATGCCGCCGGTGCGCAGCACGATGATCGCGGCCACGAGACCGAACGAGCCGACGTCGAGGATGCCCCAGACGTTGTAGCCGTTCGGGATGTGCAGCAGGGCGAACACGACGGTCGAGACGACGACCGCGACGACCGTGCCGACCACGCGGACCGGGATCCACGAGCCGATCGTCTGCATGAGGAAGCCGCGGAAGACGTACTCCTCGGCAGCGCCCTGGAACGGCACGAGCAGCAGGACCAGGACGATCGTCAGCGTGAGCGTGCCCGCCGAGACCGTCGAGTGCCCGATGGCGGCGTGGTCCCACCCGAAGCCGCCGTCGAACGTGAACATGCCGATCGTCTGGACCGAGAACATGATCGCCGCGACGACGAGCGTGGGCAGCAGGCACCACGCGGTCCACCGCCACCGCACCCGGAAGCGCGTCGACGACAGGACGTTCGCGGGACCGAGCTTCGCGAGCTTCACGGCGAGCAGGATGCCGGGCAGCAGCACCACGAGGGACACGAGCGACAGCGACAGGACCAGCGGGTCGGTGGGGTCGAGTGCCCCGCTCGACAGCTCCTGCTGGAAGCGCATCAGCCCCTCGGGACCCTGCGAGGCGCCGATCGGGACGAAGTACGCGACCGCGAGCACGACCTGGGTCGCGACGTACCAGCCGGCCAGGACCGCGAGCGCGACGAACGGGCGCCACCACCGCCAACGGGCGTCGACGCGGGGCAGGCGGTGGTACGGAACGCTCACCCTGCGCAGGCTACCGGGCCGGGCAGGATGGGACCCGTGACCACCGTGCTGCTCGCCCTGACCGGGGCCGTCGTCTACGGCGCCGCCGACTTCCTGGGCGGTGTCGCGGCGAGGCACCTGCGTGCCGTCACGGTCGCGGCGGCCACCGCCGCGGTCGGGCTGGTGCCGCTCCTGGTCGGGGTCCCGCTCGTCGGTGCCGACCTCTCGGGGGCTGCCGTCGGCTGGGGGCTCGTCGCCGGGTGCTCCGGCGGGATCGGCGTCCTGCTCCTGTACCGCGCGCTCGCCGTCGGGCCGATGAGCGTGTTGTCGCCCCTCACGGCCGTGTTCGCGGCCGTCGTGCCCGTGGTGGTCGCCCTGGTCCGGGGCACGGTGCTGTCGCCGACGGGGTGGGCCGCGCTCGTGGTGGCGGTCGTCGCGGTGGTGCTCGTCGCGGCGGTGCGCGACACCTCGGGCGCGCGGGTCACGGCCGTCGGACTGGTCACGGCAGCGGTCGCGGGGTGCGGCTTCGGCGGGATCGTGCTCGCCTACGACGCGACGCCGGACGGGTCCGGGGTCGCGCCGCTGCTCGTCGCGCGCGGGGTGCAGACGGTGCTGCTCGGTGCGGTGGCGGTGGTGGTCGCGTCGGGTCGTCGCGACGGTCGTCGCGTGCGGCGTGCTGGACGCGTTGGCGAACGTCTGCATCCAGGCGGCGCTGCGCGCCGGGGAGGACCCGTCGACCCTGCCGGTCGTGAGCGTGCTCAACGCGCTGTACCCGATCGGGACGGTCGCGCTCGCGGGGGTGGTGCTGCGCGAGCGGCTCACCGCGGTGCAGTGGAGCGGGGTCGGGCTGGCGTTCGCGGCGGCCGTCGGATTGGCGCTCGTGTGACGTCGGTGGGGCTGCTGGGCCGGGCTCGCTCGCGTGACGTCGGCGGGGCTGCCGCGTCGGGCTCGCTCGCGTGACGTCGGTCAGTCGTCGGCGACGAGGCGCTTGCCCAGGGACACCGCGTGGTCCTCGGCGTACCCGAGCGAGGCGTAGAAGCCGAGCACCTGCTCGTTGCCGGCGCGCACCTGCACGTTGACCTTCGGGCAGCCGCGCTCGAGCAGCAGCCGCTCGAACTCGGCCATGAAGGCACGGCCCAGGCCGGTGCCCTGCTGGTCGGGCCGGACCGCGAGGTAGTTCACCCAGCCGCGGTGCCCGTCGTAGCCGGCCATGCCCGCGCCGAGCAGGGCCGGGGTCCCGTCGTCGTCCGGATCGGTCTGTTCGGCGACCAGGAAGAGCTCGGGCTGCTCGGCGGTCTTGCGGGCGATGTCCCGGTGCGGGTCGTTCCACGGACGGAGGAGTCCGCAGGCGTCCCACAGTGCGACGACCGCGTCGGTGTCGTCCTCGTGGAAGGTCCGGAAGCGGTACGGCACGTCCACAGGCTAGCGCGGCCCACACCGGACGGACGCTCACGTCTGCTATACCTGGTCGACCACCGCATCCGTCGGATCAGGAGCACCGTGACCGCACACGACACCATGCCGTCGCGGCGATCCGCGCGGGGCGAGGACGACACCCGGACCGGTCGACGGCGTCCCCGTCAGACCGTCGGTGGTGCGCTCGTGTCGCTCGTCGCCGAGCTGCTCATCATCGCCGGTGCCGGCACGGGACTGTACGTGCTGTGGACGGCGTGGTGGACGGACGTCGTCGCGGTGAACGAGCAGACCGCCCTCGTGCAGGACCTGGAGCAGACGCCGGTACCGACCGCCGCCGGGACCGAGCACCGGGACGCCGCGCCCGTGCTGCCCGAGCCGCCGGACGTCACCTCGGTCTTCGGCACGATGCAGATCCCCCGCTTCGGCGCCGACTACGTTCGCCCGATCGGCGAGGGCACCGACCGCGAGAAGGTCCTCAACACGATCGGCCTCGGCCACTACCAGGACACCGCGATGCCGGGCGCCGAGGGCAACTTCGCCGTCGCCGGGCACCGCGTCACGTACGGCAAGCCCCTCAACCAGATCGCCGACCTCAAGGACGGCGACTCCGTCGTCGTGCGCGTGACCGACAAGGCGAAGGGCTTCGACGTCTGGTACGTCTACAAGGTCACCGACTCGCAGATCGTCACGCCCGACAAGATCGAGACGATCGCACCGGTGCCGAACCAGCCCGGTGTGGCGCCCTCCGCCGAGGACCGCTGGCTCACGCTGACCGCCTGCCACCCGATGTGGTCCGCGAAGGAGCGGTACGTCACGCACGCCAAGCTCGACTACTGGATGCCCGCCTCGGAGGGCACCCCGAAGGAACTCTCGGAGACCCCGCAGTGATCTTCCCGTTCGTCTGGCGCGTGCTGCCGGGTCCCGTCGTCCTCAAGGTGCTCGAGCTGCTCGTGCTGCTCGCCGCGGTCGTGTGGGTGCTCTTCACCTTCGTGTTCCCGTGGATCGCGGCCGACATCCTGCCGCCGCCCGACGGGACCGTGGACGTCTCGCCGACGCCCTGACCCGCCGGCACGGTGGACGTCACGCCGACGCCCTGACCCGCCGGCACGGTCGGTCCCGGGCGGTGGGGGTCAGACCGTCGTCGTGACGCGGGACCCGCCACCCGGCGCGCGACGGACCGCGATCCGCTCGGGGATCCGCTGCTTGAGCTCCTCGACGTGGCTCACGATGCCGACCTGCCGACCGCCGGCCGTCAGGCGCGAGAGCTGCCCGATGACGTCGTCGAGCGTCTCGGGGTCGAGCGTGCCGAACCCCTCGTCGACGAACAGCGTGCCGAGGGCGACCCCGCCCGCCTCGGCCTGCACGACGTCGGCCAGCCCGAGCGCGAGGCACAGGGACACCGTGAACGTCTCGCCGCCGGACAGGCTGCCCGGGGCGCGGAGCGTGTCGGTGGTGTGGTCGTGCACCGCCAGTGCGAGGCCGGTGCGTCGGGCGCGTGACCCGGCCTCGCGCTCGTCGGACGTCTCGAGCGTGAAGCGGCCCGCGAGCATCCCCCGCAGCCGGTCGTTCGCGGCGGCGACGACGTCCTCGAAGCGCCGCATGAGCACGTAGGTCCCGAGGGTGATCCCGCTCGGGTTCACCGAGGCGACACCCGAGGCCACGTCGGCGAGCCGCACGACCGCGCGGCTGCGGGCCGAGGTGGCGTCGCGCGACCGGACGGCACGGTCGAGGTCGGCGGCACACGCCGCGGCCGCTCCGGCTCGGTCGGCCGCGGACTGGGCGGTCCGGGTCGCCGTGTCGGCACGGTCGGCGGCCTGCACCCGGGCCTCGTGTGCGGCGTCGACGTCGAGCGGCTCGTCGCCGAGCGCGGCCGCCTCGACGACGTCCGGTGCGGCGAGGCCGGCCTCGACCACGGCCCGCTCGCGCTCGGCGGTCGTCACCTCGGCGCGCAGGCGCTCCTCGTCGGCGGCGGTCAGGCGAGCTGCCCGGGCGTCGGCGACGTCGGCGAGGCCGTGCTGGTCGAGCGCTGCCCGGACGTCGCGCTGCCGGTCCTCGGCGATGCGCTCGGCCGTCGTGACCCCGGCCTCGGCGACGAGGACCGCGTCGAGCTCCGCGACGAGGTGGTCGAGCGCTGCGACCGCCTCGTGGAGGGTCGCTGGACCGTCGGTGGACGGGTGCGCGCTCGACGCCGGACGACCCGTGGGCGCTCCGGTCGGGTGCTGGTCGGGTGTCTGCGCCCCGCCAGTCCGCGGTTCCGCCCGCAGGTGGTCGCGCGCCCGTCCGAGCGCGGCGTCGACGGCGGCGGTGTCGTCCGCGAGCCGTCGGTCCTCGTCCGCGCCGGTGGCGACCAGCACCGCGTGCCGGGACCGGACGGCGTCCCGCTCGCGTTCGAGGGTCGTGGTGCCCTCGTCGTGTGCGTCCCGCTGCCGGTCGAGGTCACGCACCTGGACCGCTGCCTGCTCGGCGGCGGCCACCCGGGCGTCGGCCGCGGCGGCGCGCTCCGCGAGCGTCGCGGCGTCGAGGGCACCGACCGTCTCGTCGAGCCGCTCGAGGAGCGCCCGGGCGACGGCGAGGTCGGCCGCGGCGTCGGAGAGTGCCGTCTCGGCGATCCGGGTCGCCCGGGACGCCGCCTCGACCGCCTCGACCGCGGGGTGGTCGTCCTGCGGTGCCGCGGGGTCCGGGTGCTCGACCGCGCCGCACACCGGGCACGGCGCCCCGGCTTCGAGGGCCGCACCGAGCTCGCCCGCGAGGCCCGCGATCCGCCGCGACCGCACGTCGTGCTCGGCCGCGAGTGCACGCTCGGCCGTGGCCCGCGCGGTCGCGACGGCACGCTCGGCCGTCTCAACCGACCCGCGCGCCAGGTCCCGTGCGGCCAGTTCGGCACGCAGGTGCGCGACCCGCTCGACCTCGAGCCGCGCAGCCTCGGCGTCCGCCGCGCGCTCGGTGGCGGCGCGGAGCCGTTCGACGAGCTCGGCACGCTGGGTCGGACGACCGGCGATCTCCTCGTCGAGCGCCGCCGCGCGGTCGAGCAGCTCCGCCACCCGTCGGCTCGCGTCGGACCGTGCTCGACGTCGGGCTCCCAGGGAGTCCTCGACCGCCACGAGGTGCCGGACGTTGCCCAGGAACGCGGTCAGCGCAGCGCGTCGTCCGGTGGCGTCGGCGTCGGGCCGGAGGCCGATCCGGGCACGGAGCGCCGCAGCAGCCTCGGCCGCCCGGGTCGCACGCTCCCGAGCGGAACCGAGCGCATCGGCGGCGAGCACGACCGGGGTCGCCCTGGCGGCGAGTCCGAGCCGTTCGCGCACGGTGGCGATCCGGGCGGCGCCGTCGTCGAGCGCGCGCTGCCGGTCGAGCAGTGCGGCCCGGCGCTCGCGGGCGGCGACCCGGGCGCGGACCGTCTGCTCCCGGAGCGCCGCAGCCTGTGCCGCGGCGACGGCGGCGTCCCGCGCGGCCGCGGCCTCGTCGGCGGTGGACCGCAGGGCGGCGACCGTCGCGTCGACCTGCTGCTCGTCGGGGTCGTCGACCCCGGCCGCCTGGGCGAAGCGGCTGAGGGCGTCGCGCACGCGGGCGTCGGCGCCCTCGACCTCGGCCTGCACGGCCCGGCGTCGGGCGGCGAGTTCCTCGGCGGTGCGGTCGTAGACCTGCGTGCCGAACAGCGACTGCAGGAGCTTGCGGCGTTCCTCGCCCGGGGACCGCAGGAAGCGCGCGAACTCCCCCTGCGGCAGGACCACGGTCTGCAGGAACTGGACCTTGTCGAGTCCGACGATCCGCGCGACCTCGAGCCCGACCTCGGGGATGCGGGACGAGACCGGCTCGCCCACGGTGTCGGCGGGGTGCGCGAGCCGGAACAGCTGCGCGGACGCCTGCTGCCGCACGGTGCCCGTGCCGCGCTGCTTGGGGCGGTCGTACTGCGGGGTGCGTCGGACCCGGTACACGCCGGCACCCGTCTCGAACACCAGGTCGACGAAGGGCTCGACCCCGGGGTCGGCGTGCTGGCTGTGCAGCCGGTCGGGCGTGGAGGACTCGCCCGCCAGCCCGCCGTACAGGGCGAACACGACGGCGTCGATGATGGTGGACTTGCCCGAGCCGGTCGGGCCCTCGAGCAGGAACACCCCGGACGCCGCGAGCGCGGCGAAGTCGATCGAGACCAGGTCGGGGTAGGGCCCGACGGCTTGCAGGTCGAGTCGGTGCAGGTACATCAGCGGGCCCCGTCGGCGTGCATCGCGAGCAGTGCGGCCTCGTACGCCTCGGTCAGGACGGCGCGGTCGTCCTCGCTCGGTGCCGCGCCGGTGGCGAAGGCGACGAAGTCGGCGGCGACCTCGACGGGGTCGGACGTCGCCGAGACCGCCGTGGCGACCGCACGCTCGGGCCGTTCCGCGGGCTCGTGGGTGATCGCCAGGGCGTGCGGGAAGTGGTCCTTCACGCGGGCGTACATCCGTTCGGGGTGGACGGTGTCGGTCACCGCGACGCGGACCCAGGCGTCGGCGTCGGACGCGTGCGCGCCGGACTCGACGTCGGCGATCGTCGCGCGGACGTCGACGAGCCGGCGCGGCACGGGGGTCGGGACGAGCTCGACCGTCACCGATCCGTCGGCCTCCAGGTCGACGACGGTCACGCTCTTGCGCTGGTGCCGCTCGCCGAACGAGAACGCGAGCGGGGAGCCCGCGTACCGGATCCGGTCGTCCGGCCCGACGCGCTGCGGGCCGTGCAGGTGGCCGAGTGCGACGTAGTCGACGCCGTCGAAGACCGACGCGGACACCACGTCGACCCCGCCGACCCGGATGTCCTGCTCGCTGTCGCTCGGCGCGGCTCCGCCCACGAAGGCGTGTGCGACGACGACGCTCCTGGTGCCCGGGCGGGACGCGAGGTCTGCCCGGACGCGTTCGGTCGCCGCACCGAGGACGGCCTGGTGCGAGCGGGCGAGGGGCTCGTCGGCGACGGCGGCGAGGGCGTGGCGGGTGAGGTCGGGGTGCAGGTAGGGGATGCCGTACACCGCGACCGGTCCGGCGTCGTCGGACAGGAGCACGGGCGTCGCGATGCCCGCCGGCTCGGCGAGGATCCGGACGCGGTCGTGCATCACCCCGGCGCCGAAACCGAGCCGCGCGGCCGAGTCGTGGTTGCCCGGCGTCAGGACCACCGTGGCGGTCTCGGCGAGCCGCTCGAGCGTGCGCGACAGGATCCGGACGGCGTCGACCGGCGGGATCGCGCGGTCGTAGACGTCACCGGCGATGACGACGAGGTCGACCGATCGCGCACGGACCGTCTCGACGAGGAAGTCGGTGAAGGCGGCCTGGTGCTCGAGCAGGTCCGCACCGAGCAGCGTGCGGCCGAGGTGCCAGTCGCCGGTGTGCAGGATGCGCATGCCGTCACGCTAGCGGGGGCGGACGACATCGACCGTCACCCGGTCGCGCCCTGTGGAACCGTCGTGGCCGACCCACAGGACGGGATGCCCAACGTCGTCGAGATCGTCCAGGCGTTGGTGCTCCCGCTCGTCCAAGCAGTGGTCGTGTCGGTGCTCGCCCGGACCGTCAGGGTCGACGACTTGCGGAGCGTCAGGAGGTCAGTCGGGACCGGTGCTGATCGCGTCACGCCGGTGGTGGGCCGTTGGACCTCCGCCACTTCCCGACCATTCTGGTCGACGACCTCGAAGCGGTCGGGCTCCGGCGCCGATGACCCGTCGTACGTCCACCTGAGCTGGAGCGTGCCGAGGAGGGGCGAGGAGCACGCGGTCAGCGTCGGACGCGCGTAGGCGAGGGCGCTCAGGTTCGAGCGGGTCGCGGTGGACCGGGACCAGGGTGCTGCCTCGGCCCCTCCGTGCGGCACCGCGACGAGTCCGGCCGCCAGTACCACCGCCAGCGACATCCCTGCCGCCGCGGACCGACGGCCGTGCCGCCCGCGCGCCGCCCGCCGCCCGTGCACGCGCCCCGCGCCGGACCGGGCCGCGCCGGACCGGACCGACGGGGCGGACGCACCACGCGCCTCCCGGCCGGCCCGACGCAGCCCGCCGTCCACCGCGCACAGCGCGAGCAGACCGGCGAGGACGGCCGCGGCACCGGCCACGGCTCCCCACCGCCCCTCGTGCGCCCACGCGACCGGGACGCCGACCCACGGCACCCGGAGGTAGCCGACCCCGTGCACGGCCGACCGGTCGAGCGGGGTGGAGTCGGCCGCCGGGTTCGCGTCGCCCTTCGTGACGAGGGTCCCGTCCTCACGCGCCTCGACGTAGCGGTGCAGGCGGAGGTGACCGGGCTGGTCGGGATCGTCGGCGAGCAGGACACGCCCCGGGACGACGTCGGGCTCGGGCACGGGGCGCGAGACCACGACGTCGCCCGGCGTGAGCCTCGGGGCCATCGAGCCGGTGACGACCGTCGTGGGCTGCCACCCCAGGACCGCCGGTGCGGCGGCCCACAGCGCGAGCCCGACGACCGTCGCGACGATCGCGCGCGCGGCCGTCCCGACGACGACGCGCGTCCAGTCGAGGGCCTCGAGCACGGCGTCCGGACGGGCGTGGCGGTGCTGCCCGCCCACGCCGGTGCTGTCCATCACGGTGCCCGTCGCGGATCAGCTGTTCTGTGCCTCCCAGGTGAAGCCGATGGACGCGGTCTTCCCCTGCGCGGTGGTCGGGGTGTCCGAGGCGACCGTGTAGGTGAACTTGTACACACGGGTCTGGGACGTGGCACCGCCGGTCGTCGCCCAGGAACCGAGCCCGTTGCCGTAGTTCGTCGCGGTCGACCCGAACTGCGAGAGCAGCCCGGTGAACACGGGCTGGCCGGCGTCGGCGGTGAACCCCGTGCACGAGGACGTGCTGCCGCCGGAGCCCGCCTCGACGAGCAGGTTCGTGTGGGTCGCGAGTTCGCTCGTCGTCTGCGCGCCGGTGCCGTAGAGCTTCACGACGGCGGGCAGGGACCCGGTGGAGGTGACGGCGATGCACTTGGAGCCGGTGGACGAGGGCTTCAGGTTGGTCGCGGTGAAGAGCGCGGTGTCGTTGTCGTCGTCCGTCAGGGCGACGCTGCCCGCGGTCCAGTTGCTGGTCGGGTTCGTGGTGGTGGCCGAGAACGCCGAGTACGAGGCGGTCGAGACGACGACGCCGGACGCGACGATGGCGGCGGGGACGGCGATCCAGGCTGCGATGCGGGCAGCACGAGGCGAGACACGGGACATGGTGGTCCTCCGAGAAGGTGATCTGATCGGTTGCGGTCCCGGACCCGCGGTGGTTGGTCGCGCTGCAGAACCTGGTGGTTGCGCACCACCGTACGACGAACCTGAGGACTCCACAACGTTTTTCCTGGTAGCGGAGATGGGGGTTGCTTGATCGTTCACATTCTTGTTGAATGAGACAGTTCGTCCACCCGGGACGGCACCACCCGAGACGAGACCCGTGACGATCGCCGCCCCCGTCGTGCCCACCCCGACCGACGGCCTGTCGTCCGCCCTCCGAGCCTTCCGGACGCTGCAGACCCAGCACGCCCGCGTCCTCACGCAGGAGAGCGCGGCCCGCGGGCTGCACGCCACGGACCTCCGGTTCGTCCTGGTCGTCGCGGGCACCGAGGGGGCCGGCCTCACGCCCAAGCAGGCGGCCGACCACCTCGAGCTGACGACCGGCGCGATGACCTCGCTGATCGACCGGCTCGAGCGTCGGGGCCACCTCGAACGCCGCCCGAACCCCGGCGACCGGCGGAGCATCCTCGTGCAGCTGACCCCGACCGGAGCGCAGCTCGCCGACGAGGTCGTCGCCGTGTACCGCGAGGCCTTCCGCGACGGCGTCCCGGCGTCGGAGCTCGCCGCGCTCGCGGCGGCGTTCACGGGCGTCGGTGCCGCGCTCCGTCGCCACCGTCCCTGACGGTCGGGCCCCGGCCCGGCCGCGTACGGTCGGGCGCATGACCCCGTCCGAACTCCTCACCGAAGCGTTCTCCCGCATCCCCGAGACCGTCGACCGGTCCCTCGACGGCCTGTCCGCGGACCAGCTCGCGACCCGACCCGCCGCCGGTGCCAACACGCTCGCATGGCTCGCCTGGCACACCGCACGCGGCCAGGACGCGCAGGTCGCGGCCCTCGCCGGCAGCGAGCAGGTCTGGACCGCGGACGGCTGGGTGGAGCGCTTCGGGCTGCCCTTCCCCGCCGAGGCGCTCGGCTACGGCATGTCCCGCGACGACGTCGGTCGGGTGCGTGCGTCCGCCGAGCTGCTCAGCGGGTACCTGCACGCGGTGCACGAGCGCACCGTCGCCTACCTCGGCACGCTCGCGCCCGAGGACCTCGACGAGGTCGTCGACGAGGCGTGGGACCCGCCCGTCACGCGTGGGGCGCGTCTGGTGAGCATCCTCGACGACTGCACGCAGCACGCCGGCCAGGCGGGCTACGTGCGCGGCCTGCTCTTCTTCTCGCGCTGACCCGCGCACGTCGCGGTCCGCGCGGGGTGCGGCACGACGGAACGGGAGGCGCGGTGCCAGCCGGCACCGCGCCTCCCGTTCCGTCGTCCGGTCGCGACTAGCGCGCGGCGAGCTCCGCCACGATGCCGTCGCCGGGGCCCGCCTCGACGAGCTCCGCCTCGATCTCGGCGTTGTCGAGGATGCCCTCGATCTTGCGGCGGCGACCACGGGGGACGATCGTGACGACCGTGCCCTCCTTGCCGGCACGGCCGGTGCGGCCGGAGCGGTGCAGGTACGCCTTGTAGTCGTCCGGGGCGTCCGCCTGCACGACGAGCGAGACGTCGTCGACGTGGATGCCGCGGGCGGCGACGTCGGTCGCGACGAGCACGTTCACCCGGCCGCTCGTGAGCAGCTGCAGGTTGCGGGTCCGGCGGGACTGGTTGAGGTCGCCGTGCAGCGAGGTCGCGCGGATCCCGGCGTCCTCGAACTGGTCGGCGAGGCGCTCGGCGTAGGCGCGGGTGCGGGCGAAGACGATGGTCTTGCCCTGGCCGGCCACGAGCTCCTCGAGCACCTGGTCCTTCTGGCGCTGCTCGACCACGAGCACGCGGTGGTCGATCGTCGAGGACGCCTGGTCCTCGCCGGCGACCTCGTGGACGCTCGGCTCGTGCAGGAACTCCGACACGAGCGACGCGACCTGCGCGTCCAGCGTGGCGCTGAACAGGAGCTTCTGGGCGCGGTTGCCCTGCGGGGTGACCTCGGCGGTCGCGGCGAGGATCTCGCGCACGGGCTCGAGGAACCCGAGGTCGCACATGTGGTCGGCCTCGTCGAGCACGGAGACGACGACCTCGCTGAGGTCGAGCTTCCCCTTGTTCATGAGGTCCTGCACGCGACCGGGGGTGCCGACGATGATGTCGACGCCGCGCTCGAGGGCGCCCTCCTGGCGGCCGTACGGGACGCCGCCGTAGATCTGCGTCGTGAACAGGCCGACGGAGCGGGCGATCGGCTGCACGGTGCGGTCGATCTGCAGCGCGAGCTCGCGGGTCGGGGCCAGGATGAGCGCACGCGGGGCGCGGCCCATCTTGCGCTTCGTCCCGCCGCCGTGCTCCATGAGCTTCTCGACGAGCGGGGCGCCGAACGCGATGGTCTTGCCCGAACCGGTGCGACCGCGGCCGAGGACGTCCTTGCCGGCGATCACGTCGGGGATCGTGGCGGCCTGGATCGGGAACGGGCTCGCGGCGCCCATCTCGGCGAGGGTGCGCACGATGTTGCCGCCGATGCCGAGGTCGCCGAAGGTCACGCCCTCGACGTCCGCGGCGACGGTGGACGCCGCCTGGAGCTTCTCGAGCTTGACGTCGTCGGCCGGCACGTACCCGCGGCCGGCGTCGTCGCGGCCGGTCGAGCGCGGGGCACGGTCGTCGCGGTCGGAGCGACGCGGGGCACGGTCGTCGCGGTCGGAGCGACGCGGGGCACGGTCGTCACGGTCGAAGCGGCGGGGTGCACGGTCGTCCCGGTCGTCACGACGCGGAGCGCGATCGTCGCGGTCGAACCGGCGCGGAGCGCGGTCGTCGCGGTCGAACCGACGCGGCGCACGGTCGTCCCGGTCGAACCGGCGGGGTGCACGGTCGTCCCGGTCGTCACGGCGCGGGGCACGGTCGTCACGGTCGAACCGGCGCGGCGCACGGTCGTCCCGGTCGTCACGACGCGGCGCACGGTCGTCCCGGTCGAACCGACGCGGGGCGTCCCGGTCATCACGACGCGGGGCACGGTCGTCACGGTCGAACCGGCGCGGCGCACGGTCGTCGCGGTCGAACCGTCGGCCACCGCGCTCGTCGTCACGACGCGGCGCACGGTCGTCACGGTCGGACCCACGCGTCGGGCGTCCCGCGCCGCGGGGCTCCCACTTCGTGCGGGTGGGGTCGCGCGGCTCCCAGTTCGGACGCGCGGGGCGGTCGCCCTGGGCGGCGCGTCCACGACGCTCCTCGGCGTCCCAGCGCTGCTTCTGCCGCGGCGCGGCGGGGTCGGCGGCACGGAAGCCGCGGTGCTTGGCCGAACGGGCGGCGGGGGTGCCGTTCGCGTGGCGGACTCGGTCGGAGGCGCGGGAGTTCGCGCCCTTGTCGTACGGGGCCATGACTGCTTTCCGGGGTGCGGACGTGCCACGCAGCCCGGCAGCGACATCGGCGGGGGCGGTACGTGGAGAGGGGGTTCATCCCGTCGTCGGATCGACGTGATTCCAGCCCTCGAACTACACAACACCCAAAAACGTCCGCGGCGCGCAGCCGCGGTGTCGAAGGCCGACCGAGGGAGTCTACGCGACCCGGCGCCCGAAGGCCAGCCCCGTGGTCACCGGACCGGCGGGACGGAGGCGGGGCGCGCCTCCCGGCCGTCCCGCCGACTCAGGACGCAGCGAGCCTGCGACGCTGCTCGGCCACGTCGAAGTCGGCGGCCGGCCACGTGAGCTGCATGTCCTCGAGGGCGCGGAGCAACAGCTGCTGCACCGCCAGTCGTGCGTACCACTTGCGGTTCGCCGGGACCACGTACCAGGGGGCGCGCGCGGTCGACGTGCGGTCGAACACGACCTGGTACGCCTGCTGGTACTCGTCCCACCGCAGCCGCTCGTCGATGTCGGCCGGGTTGAACTTCCAGTGCTTGTCCGGACGGTCGAGCCGGTCACCGAGCCGTTCGCGCTGCTCGTCCGCCGAGATGTGCAGCATCACCTTGACGATCGTCGTGCCCTGCTCGGCCAGACGGTCCTCGAAGTCGACGATCGCGCCGTAGCGGCGTTCGATCTCCTCCGGGGGCGCCATCGCCCGGACGCGCTGGATGAGGACGTCCTCGTAGTGCGAGCGGTCGAAGACGCCGAGCTGCCCGGCGGACGGCAGCTCGCGCTCGATGCGCCAGAGGAAGTCGTGCGCGCGCTCCTCGGCGGTGGGTGCGCCGAAGCCCGCGTAGTGGACGCCGTTCGGGTCCACCGCACCGACGACGTGCGAGACGATGCCGCCCTTGCCCGCGGTGTCCATCGCCTGCAGGACGAGGAGCACCCGTCGTTCGTCTCCGGCGGTGCTCGCGGCGTGCAGGCGTTCCTGCAGGGCGGCCAGCCGACCGGCCCCGGCGGCGAGCGCCTCGAGCCCGTCGATCTTGCGCCCCGCGAAGCCGGGGGTGCCGTCGGGGTCGACGCGGTCGAGGCGGAACCCCTCCTCGACGCGCAGCAGGGGCTCGGGGTCGGCGTTCCAGGCCTTGCGACGGCTCACGGGGTCCTCCTGACGGGTCGGCCCCCATCCTGGCACCCGGACGGCGGGTGGGTGCTCGGGTGCGGGGCGTCTCCGCCGGACGGTGGGGTGGGGTCGTCCCGTGGGCGGACGTGCCGCGTCGTCGGCCGGGTTACCGTGGACGCGATGAGGTCCGGTCGCCGCACACCGCTCGCGCTCCTCGCCGCGGTCGTGGCGCTGGTGTCGCTCGTGTCGTGCTCTCCCGACCCGGCCGCCGACGGGGACACCACGGTCACCGCGGACGCGGTGATCTACCCGCTGTCGTTGCGCTACCCCGGCATCGACGTCGTCGAGGACGTGCCCTACGGGTCCGACGCCCTGCAACGGCTCGACGTGTGCCTGCCCGCGGACAGTGCGCCGGACACGACCGCGACCCCCACCCCGTCGGGCTCCCCGACCCCGGAGGGCCGCGGCGGACCGCGTGGCGGGTCCTCCGGTCGGCCGGCGGTGGTGATGGTCCACGGCGGCAGCTGGTCGCACGGCGACAAGGCCACCGCGGCGTACCGGGCGGTGTGCCAGTACCTGGCGTCCGAGGGCTTCGTGACCGTGAACGTCGACTACCGGCTCGCCCCGACCGACCCGTTCCCGGCGGGCCTGGACGACGTGCGCCGCGCGCTCGACTGGGTGTTCCGACCGACGACCCTGTCGACGTACGACGTCGACCCCGACCGGGTCGGGCTGTTCGGCGGCAGCGCCGGGGGCAACCTCGTCGCGATGACCGCCGTCACGGACCACGAGTCCGCCGCGTACGCCGCGGGCGACCGGGTCCGGGCGGTCGTCGACCTCAGCGGGCCGACCGACCTCACCGAGCGGTCGACCCGCGCCGACGGGGTGTCCGCGTCGTTCCAGCGGAAGCAGCTGCTGTACCTGGGGTGCCGGACGTACACCGACTGCCCGGCGGCGGAGCGGGCATCGCCGGGGTTCCACGTGACGGAGGACACCCCGCCGTTCTTCGTCGGGCACTCGACCGACGAGTTCATCCCGCTGTGGGAGTCCCAGGAGTTCGTGGCGACGCTCCGGTCGCACGACGTGCCGGTGACCTTCGTGGCGGTCCAGGGGTCGGCGCACTCGATCGCGCAGCTCGACCGGGCGATGAGCGAGCGGGTCGTCGGGTTCCTGCGGCGGCAGCTGGACTGAGGGCGGCCGGGCGGTGCCGGCCGCCGGTCCCGGGCTGCGCGGGCCACAGGTCCCGGGCAGCGTCGGACGCCGGTCCCGGGCCGGTTCGGCCGGCCGGTGTCCGTGTCCCCCGGACTCGGGCGTGGCGCTCCGGTCCCGACGCGCCCAGACTGCCGGGGTGACCGACACGACGACCCGCCCCGCCCGCACCACCGCCGAGTGGCAGCACCGGGGACCGCTGCGCGTCGCGGTGGAGCTCCTGCTCGGCCTGTCGTTCGTCGCCGCGGTCGCCTTCGGCGGGTACGCGGCGTCGACCGGGCACCTGGCCGTGCTGGCCCAGCTCGCCGCGATGGTGTTCCTCGTGACGCTGACGTGCGTGCTCGTGTCCTGGTTCCGGACGGCCGAGCCCGGGACCGGCGACCGGGGCTGAGCCCAGGCGTCGCGGCCCCGGTCACGACCGGACCCGGCGCGCCCCGGTCACGACCGGATCCCGCGCCCCCGTCACGACCGGATCCCGCGCGCCCTGGTCACGATCGGACCCGGCGCGCGCCCCGGTCAGACCGTCGGCGCCTCGGCCTCGCCGTGCGCCGCAGCCCCGGCTCCTGACCCAGACCCAGACCCAGCGCCGGGCTCCGCCCGACGCTCCGCCTCGGCCCGACGGTCGGCCCGCCGCTCGAAGAACCCCTCGACCAGGGCGTAGAGCGCCGGCAGCACCACGAGGGTGAGCAGCGTCGACGACACCAGGCCGCCGATCACCACGAGTGCGAGCGGCTGCGAGATGAACCCGGACTTCCCGGTGAGCCCGATCGCCATCGGCAGCAGCGCGAAGATCGTCGCGAGCGCGGTCATCAGGATCGGTCGGAGGCGTCGGGTGGCGCCCTCGACCAGGGCCTCGTGCACGCGCAGCCCGCGGCGTCGGTACTGGTTCACGAGGTCGATGAGCACGATCGCGTTCGTCACGACGATGCCGACGAGCATGAGCAGGCCGATGAGCGACGCGACGCCGAGCGGGATGCCGGTGACGATCTGCAGCAGGAGCGCCCCGGTGGCGGCGAACGGCACCGACGCCAGGAGCATCACGGGCTGCCGCAGGCTGCGGAAGGTCGCGACCATGATCACGTAGACGATGAGCACCGCGACGAGCACGGCCAGGAGCAGCTGGCTGAACGCGGACGACTGGCTCGAGGCGACACCGCCGATCGACGCCGAGGCACCCTTCGGCAGGTCGATCCCGTCGACGGCGGCGGTGACGTTCTGCACCGCGGCCCCGAGGTTCGACGCGTCGGGCGTCACGGTGATCGTCGCCGTGCGCACGGCGTTCGACGTCGTGATCGAGGTCGGCCCCTCGGACTGCTCGACCGTGGCGAGGTCGGACAGCGGCACGGCGCCGGTCGCCGTCGGGATCGAGAGCGACCGGAGCGCGTCGATCGTCGTCGGCGGCGCGGGGTCGGCGATGTAGACGTCGAGCGTGGCGTCGTCGATCTCGACGGAGCCGGTGTCCCGGGGCGACACGGCCGCGGCGACGAGCCCGCCGACCTGCGTCTCGGTGAGACCCCGCTCGGCGGCGGCACGGCGGTCGACCTTCACCGCGAGGTACGGCTCGGCGGCGGCGAGGTTGCTCGTCGCGCTCGTGGTGCCGTCGACGCCGCGCATCTTCGCGAGCACCGTCTTCGCGGCGGTCTGCAGCTCGGACTGGGTCGGCGCGGTGACGTCGACCTCGATGTCGCTCGACCCGCCGAACCCGCCGCCGGCCGACGACAGGCTGACCTCGCCGACGCCGTCGATGCGGTCGATCCGCTGTCGGGCGGTCGACTGGATGGTGGTCTGGTCGCGGGCCGAGTCGGTCGTGACGTTGTACTGCACCGAGGCCGACGCCCCGCCGCCGAACGCCGCCTGGATCGACTGCCCGCTCGTGCCGATGGTGGTCTGGACGGTCTCGACGCCGGGGACGTCCTGCAGCACCCGTTCGACCTTGCGCGCGGCGTCCGCCTGCACGTCGAGGCTCGTGCCGGCCGCGAGGTCCTGCGTCACCGTGAAGGTGTTCTGCCCGGAGTCGCCGAGGTAGTTCGTCTTGACGAACGGGACGGCGGCCGCGGTGCCGCCGAGGACGAGCAGCGCGAGCACGAGCACGAGTGCCGGCCGGCCGATCGCCCACCGGAGCACGGGCTGGTACCCGCGGCGCAGGCGGTCGGGGGCGCCGGCGTCGTGCAGGTCCGCGCCCGACGCGAGCGAGCCGGTCGAGCCGGTCGTGGCCGCCCGGCCGGCGGCGTGCGCGTGGCCCTTCGGCGCGCGGAGGAACCAGTACGCGAGCACCGGCACGATGGTGAGCGACACGAGCAGGGACGCGATGAGGGCCATCGTGACCGTGAGCGCGAACGGCCGGAACAGCTCGCCGACGAGCTCGGCGACGAACGCCACCGGCAGGAACACCGCGACGGTGGTCAGGGTGGACGCGGTGACGGCGCCGGCGACCTCGCGGACGGCGTCGAGCACGGCCCGGCCGCGGTCGACACCCGGTTGCAGGTGCCGCTTGATGTTCTCGATGACGACGATCGAGTCGTCGACCACGCGTCCGATCGCGATCGTGAGCGCGGCGAGCGTGATGATGTTCAGCGTGTAGCCGGCGGCCTGCATGCCGATCGCCGCGAGGAGCACCGACGTCGGGATGGAGATGGCGGTGACGATCGTCGAACGGACGGACAGCAGGAACACCAGGATGACGATCACGGCGAACCCGAGGCCGAGCAGCCCCTCCTCGGCCAGGGAGTCGATCGACTGCTGGATGTAGGGCGCCTGGTCGAACACGACGGTGAAGCGCGGGTCGCCGGTGACCTTGGCCTCGATGCCGGGCAGGGCGTCCTTCACGGTCTCGGACACGTCGACCGTGTTGGCCTCCTGCGTCTTCGTGATCGCGATCGTCAGCGCGGTCTTGCCGTCGACCCGGCTGATCGACGTCCGCGGGGACTCCTCGATCTGCACGGTCGCGACGTCCCCGAGCGAGGTCGCCGTGGAGGCCCGGCTCGCGCCCGTCCCGCCCGTCGCGCTGGTCCCGGTGCCGGTCCCACCCGCAGCCGATCCCCCGGCGGTCCCGTCACCGGACGCGGCTGCGCCGCCCGTGGCACCGCCGGTGCCGCCGGCACCGCCGGTCGCGGACCCGCCGTTCGCGGATCCGCCCGTGCTCGCGGAGGACGACGTGGACGACCCGCCGGACGCCGCCGTCAGCGGCAGCGCCTCGATGTCGGCGATCGACGCGATCCGCTGCCCGGTCTGCACCGAGAGCGTCTTGCCGTCCTGCGTGATGGTGCCGCCCGGGATGAGCGTGCCGTTGTCGTCGAGCGCGTCGGAGATCGACTGCGAGGTGAGCCCCCGCGCCGCGAGCTCGTCCTCGTTCGGGGTGATCACGACGCGGCGACCGGGGTTGCCGAAGACGTCGGCCTGGCGCACCCCGTCGAGCTTCTCGAGGTCGGGGATCGCCGTGGCGTTCAGCCGGTCGACGAGCTGCTCCTGGTTGCCGGAGGCCGTGACGGCGAGCTGCAGGACCGGCAGGTCGTCGAACGACCCGGTCACGATCTGGGTCTGCACGGTGTCGGGCAGCGAGAGCGCGTTGACCGCGGTCTGGATCTTGTCCTCGGCGCTGGCGAGGTTCGAACCGTAGTCGAACGACGCGGAGACGACGCTCTGCCCGGTCGACGAGGTCGCGCTCGTCGACTCGAGGTTCGGGACCACCTGGATCGCCTGCTCGATCTTCGTCGAGACGTCGTTCGACACGACCTCCGGGGTCGCCCCGGGGTAGGCGCTGACGATGGCGACCTGGGGGAACTCGACGCTCGGGATGAGCTCCTGCTTGAGGTTCGTCAGTGCGACGCTGCCGAACACCGCGACGACGATCGTGACGAGGGCGATGAGCGCGCGGTTCCGGATGCTGAAGACCGAGAGGAAGTGCACCGTCCGATCCTCCCAGCACTCCCTGCGAGTCGGGACCGCCCGAGGCCGGGCAGCGCCGGGCTGCGCGGCCGGGCTGCGCGGCCGGACTGCGCGGTCGGCCGACGCGACCGGGCAACGCGGTGGGCCGGCTCCCGGGACGGCCGGCGGACGGTCAGCCGCCGAGCAGCAGGTACGCGGCCAGCACCCCGGCGGCCCCGACGACCCCGGTCACGAGCGCGACCGTCCGGGCGGTGGTGCTCGGCGCCGTCCACACGGCCACGCCGAGCACGACCATCCCGATGACGACCTGGGCGATCCAGCCCGGCAGCGTCTCGGCGGTCGCGACGCTGTGCAGTGCCCGCACCCCCTCGCCGACGAACACCGCCGCGACGACCCCGAGGGCACCCGCGCGCACCACGGGACCACCGACGCGCAGGGCGACGGCGACCCCACCGGCGAGGAGCCCGGCCGGGACCCCGACCACCACCCAGAAGCCGGTCGGCGACAGGACGTCGGGGTAGCCGCGCAGGTTCGTGGCCGCCCAGTACCCGACGTGCATGAGCTCGAGCAGCACCACGCCGAGCAGCATCGCGAGCGGGAGGGCGACGCGGCCGGTCCGGACCCGTGCGAGCAGGCACAGGAGCACCGCGACGCCGAACCAGGGCGCCGCGGAGTTGGCCGCGACGGCGAACGCCTGGACCGCCTGCCCGAACGAGGTGAGGACCCCGACGAGCAGCGCCGCAGCCAGGGCCATCGTCACGCGTGCAGCGGCGGGGACGGCCGGGACGACCGGAGCGGGGTCACGGTGTGCGGGCGAGATCGGGGTCACGGTGAGCAGCCTGACGGGCGACGGCAGCCCGCCGCGTCACCCTGCCGGGCGACACCGTGCCGGTGACCTCCACCTGTGGGATGACACAGCGGAGCACGCCGGGAGCCCGGACCACCGTCGCGGGCTCGCACCACCGCGACGGCCCCCGACCGCGGCGGCGGGCTCAGACCACCGCCGCGAGCGACCCGCGCGCCCCCGCAC
>NZ_MCIG01000005.1 GCF_001705035.1 Curtobacterium sp. UCD-KPL2560
GGTCGGGCCTCCCGGCCGCGCCGAGGCACGACGCGGGTCGACGTGGCGGGGGTGGGTCGCGCCTCCAGACCGGTCGACCGGCCACGGGGCGGCGGCGACCCGCCGTCGCACCGGTACCGGGCCCGGCCGACCGGACACGGACCGGGTACAGGACGGGGCCGCGCGGCGCATCAGCAGCCAGCGCGGCCCCGTCGGTGCGGATCCCGCCCCCACAGCGGTACCCGCGGGTCGACCGGGTGCTAGCGCGCCCCGTCGACGTCCTTGGCGAGCGTCCCCAGGTAGAGCTCGATGACCTTCGGGTCGTCGGCGAGCTCCCGCCCGGTGCCCGAGTACGCGTTCTTCCCCTGGTCGAGCACGTACCCACGATCGCAGATCTGCAGACAGCGCCGGGCGTTCTGCTCGACCATGATGATCGAGACGCCGGCCTTGTTGATGCGCCGCGTCCGGATGAAGGTCTCGTCCTGCCGCACCGGCGACAGGCCGGCGCTCGGCTCGTCGAGGAGCAGCACCTTCGGGTCCATCATCAGCGCACGCGCCATCGCGACCGACTGCCGCTCACCACCGGAGAGCGAACCGGCGCGCTGGTTGCGCCGCTGGCCGAGGACCGGGAACAGGTCGTAGATGACCTCGAGCCGCTCGGCGAACTTCTTCGGGCGCAGGTACAGGCCCATCTGCAGGTTCTCCTCGATGGACAGCGAGGGGAAGACGTTGTTCGTCTGCGGGACGAAGCCGACGCCGGCCTGCACGAGCTTGTTCGCCTTGAGGTTCGTGATGTCCTCGCCCTGCAGCGTGACGGCGCCCTCGCGGACGTTCACCAGGCCGAACAGCGCCTTGAGGAGCGTCGACTTGCCGGCACCGTTCGGGCCGATGATGCCGATGAGCTCGCCCGGGTAGCAGTCGAGGTCGCAGCCGTTGAGGATGTTCACGCCCGGCAGGTAGCCGGCGACGAGGTTCTTGGCGCTGAGGACCGGTTCGCGGTCCAGGGTCGCCGTGCCGGTCGCGGTCGTCGCGCCGGTCGCGGTCGTCGCGCCGGTCGCGGTCGTCGCGCCGGTCGCGGTCGTCGCGCCGGTCGCGGTCGTCGGGTCCGGACTGGAGGCGCGGCTCGCGTCCGCTGCGTTCGGTGCGTCGGTCATCGGGTCGCCTCCTGCTCGTCCTGCTCGCGGTGGTCGGCCGCCGCGTCTTCTTCTGCGACCTCTTCGGCGAGTTCCTCGTAGGTCTCCTCGGTGAGGAGCGAGTCGTCGCCCAGGTCGGTGTCGTGGTGGGCGCCGAGGTACGCGTCGATGACGGCCTGGTCGTCCATCACCGTGTCGGCCGGCCCCTCGGCGACGACCTTGCCCTCGGCCATGACGACGACCCAGTCCGAGATGTGCCGGACCATGTGCATGTCGTGCTCGACGAAGAGCACCGTCATGCCGTCGTCGCGCAGGGACTTGATGTGCCCGAGCAGCGACTGCGTCAGTGCCGGGTTCACGCCGGCCATCGGCTCGTCGAGCATGATCATGCGCGGGTCGGACATGAGCGCCCGGGCCATCTCGAGGAGCTTCCGCTGACCGCCCGAGAGCGAACCGGCGTAGTCGTCCTTCTTCTCGAGGAGCTTGAAGCGGGCGAGGAGGTCCTCGGCCTTGGCCGTGATCTCCTGCTCGCGCTTCGACCAGAGCGGCTTCACGAGGGCGGCGAAGAAGTTCTCGCCCGGCTGGTCCCGCGCGCCGAGGAGCATGTTCTGCATCACGGTCAGGCGACTGAGCGCCTTCGTGAGCTGGAACGTGCGGACCATGCCCTTGTTCGCGATGTGCGTGGCGCTCGTCTTCTGCAGGGTCGCCCCGTCGAAGGTGGTCCGCGCGCCGGGGGTCGGCTTGTCGAACCCGGTGAGCAGGTTGAAGAACGTGGTCTTGCCGGCACCGTTCGGACCGATCAGGGCGGTGATGGAGCCGCGCTGGACCTCGAGGTGGTCGACGTCGACCGCGGTCATGCCGCCGAAGTGCCGGGTGACCCCGTCCACCGTCAGGATCGGGTCGGTCTTGCTGTGGGCGTACGTCTCAGACACTGAACGTCAGCTCCTTCTTGTTGCCGAGGAGTCCCTGTGGACGGAACACGATGAGGAGCATGAGCGCGACGCCGACGAGCACGTACGAGAACTGCTCGGCCTGCTGGGCGTTCATGATCGAGTCCGGGATGAAGTCACCCGCGAGGGTGCGGATGAACAGGCGGACGACGAAGAACAGCACGGAGCCGAGCACCGGACCGAACACCGTCGCGGCACCGCCGAGGATGAGCGCCGTCCAGATGAAGAACGTCATCGAGCGGCCCATCGCGTCCGGCTGCACCGAGCTCGGCAGGACGTAGATCACCCCGGCGAGCGCACCGAGCGCGCCACCGAACACGAGCGCCTGCATCTTGTACGAGTAGACGTTCTTGCCGAGGGAGCGCACGGCGTCCTCGTCCTCGCGGATGGCCTTCACCACGCGGCCCCACGGGCTGCGCATGAGCAGGAACAGCACGAGCGTGAACAGGGCGACGAGGCCCCACGCCGCGATGCGGATCCACCAGCCGTTGACGCCGTTGTTCGAGTACGTGAACCAGAGGATCGACGTGGTGCCGTCGGGCAGCGGGCTGAGCGCGTTGAACGGGTCGCGGTAGGCCGAGCCGGCGATGCCGTTCGAGCCACCGGTCGTCGTGGTGAGCAGGCTGGAGCGTCCGACCATGCGGATGATCTCGGCGCCGGAGATCGTCACGATCGCCAGGTAGTCACCACGCAACCGCAGGGTCGGGACACCGAGGATCACCGCGAAGACGATCGCCACGGCGAGCGCGACGAGGACGGCTACCACGAAGGGCAGTCCGTTCGTGATCGAGATCGCGAACCCGTAGGCACCGAGCAGCAGGAACGCCGCCTGGCCCATGTTGATCAGGCCCGTGAGGCCGAAGTGCACGTTGAGGCCGATCGCCGCGAGGGCGAACGCCGCCGTGGTCGGCGCGAGGGCCTCCTGCGTCAGCGAGCTGAGCAGGTTCAGGATGTAGTCCATGTCGGTGCTCCCTTAGCCGATGCGCTCGGCGCGGCCGAAGATGCCCTGCGGCCGGAACAGCAGGATGAGGATGAGGATCACGAGGGCCGTGGCGTACTTGAAGTCGCCCGGCAGCACGAGGTTCGTGAGCTCGACGATGATGCCGATGATCATCGAGCCGACCAGGGCGCCGTACGCGGTGCCGAGGCCGCCGAGGGTGACGGACGCGAACATGAGCAGCAGCAGCTGGAGACCGGTCTGCCAGTTCACGCCGTTGAGCACGAGGCCGAGCATCACGCCGGACAGGCCGGCGAGGCCCGCCGCGAGCGTCCACACGAAGCGGATGACGCGGTCGACGTCGATGCCCGAGGCCGCGGCGAGCGCGGGGTTGTCCGACACCGCGCGCGTGGCACGACCGAAGCGGGTCTTCGCGAGGAAGAGCCCGGTGCCGACGAGCACGACGAGCGCGACCGCCATCGCGACGTAGGACTGCACCGTCAGGGTGAGCCCGGCGAACGTCACCGTCTCGGGGTTGCCCTGCTGGATGCGGACGGTCGAGGCGCCGAACAGGTACTGGAAGGCGTACTGCGCGGCGATCGACAGACCGATCGTCACGATCATGAGCTGCGTCAGGCTGATCCGCTTGCGCCGCAGGGGCTTCCAGATCGCGGCGTCCTGCAGGTACCCGGTCGCGGCGCAGAGCAGCGTCACCACGATGCCGGTCAGCCAGATGTTCCACCCGAGCTGGTTCGCGAAGACGTAGGCCAGGAGCCCGCCGAGGGTGACCTGCTCGCCGTGCGAGAAGCTCGACAGGCCGGTGGTGCCGTAGATGAGCGAGAGGCCGACCGACGCCAGCGCGATGAGGAGCCCGAGGCGGATGCCGGACGCGAACTGCTGCCAGGCCCGCGCGGGCGTCACGCTCGACGTGTCGGTGTCCGTCGTCGCGCCCTTCTGGTCGGAGAGCTGGAAGATCTGCCCGACGTTGGCGTTCAGCGTGGCGTTCACCTTGCGCTCGGCGTCCGCGGCGTTCGTCAGGTACTGGCCCTTCGGCAGCGAGGACTGGTCGACGCTCACCGTGTACTGCCCGGCGGTCGTGACGCTCACCGACCACCGACCGGTGGCGTCGGTCGTCGCGGTCTGGTCGAAGGACGCGGGTCCGGCGACCTCGACGTCGATGCCCTTCGCCGGCTTGCGCTCGGAGTCCAGGATCGTGCCGCGGATGCAGCCGTTGGTGGGGCTGACCGTGCAGGGCCCGGTGGCCGCCGTCCCGCCGGCCGGGCTGGTGCCGGCCGGGCTGCTGCTGGCGGACGGACTGCTCGTCACCGCGTCGGCTGCGGGCGACAGTGCCCAGTCGACCGCGAAGGTGGCGAGGAAGGCGAGGAAGAGCACGGCGGCGAGGACCAGGCGGCTGCGGCCTGGTGCCCCGCGGCGGAATCGGCGCATGAGCGCAGACCCCGGCGGAGTGATGGAACCCACGGATGAGCCTCTCGTTCGGATAGTCGAGGACCCTAGGGATTTTTTGTGTCCCCCGTGTTTCCGTCACGTCTCCTGCACAAATCGTGCTGCATTCGTGACCGATCCCCTGTCGATCCGCATGAATCCGCCCGTCCGGCCGGTACAGCGGTCGACGCGAGAGGTGTCCAGTGCCCTCCGGGAGGGGTCACGACGCACCATCCCAGCGGTCCCCCAGCGTGGATCTGCTCAGGCGCAGGAATGGCGCCTCGCCCGGGCGCGTTACCATTGCCCATCGGGAACCCGACGGTGCGTTGCCGGTGCAGCAGACCACTTCACCTCGCCCACGAAGGGGACCCATGGACCAGCCGGATCCGTTCGGATTCATCGGACTCACGTACGACGACGTCATGCTCCTCCCCGGGCACACCGACGTCATCCCGAGCGAGGCGTCCACCACGTCCCGGCTCACCAAGCGCATCTCGGTCGCCGTCCCGCTGCTGTCCGCGGCGATGGACACCGTGACCGAGGCCCGCATGGCCATCGCCATGGCGCGCCAGGGCGGCATCGGCATCCTGCACCGCAACATGTCGATCGAGGACCAGGCGGCCTACGTCGACAAGGTCAAGCGGTCCGAGTCGGGCATGATCACGAACCCCGTGACGACCCGTCCCGACGCGACCGTCGCCGAGGTCGACGCCGTGTGCGGGCAGTTCCGCGTCTCCGGCCTGCCGGTCGTCGAGGAGGACGGCACGCTCGTCGGCATCATCACCAACCGCGACATGCGCTTCGTCGCCCCGTTCGAGATGGGCACCACGCTCGTCCGCGACGTCATGACGAAGGCCCCGCTCATCACGGCGTCCGAGGGCATCGACCCCGAGGACGCGGTCGCGATCTTCGCGCAGCACAAGATCGAGAAGCTGCCCCTCGTCGACGAGTCCGGCCGCCTGACCGGGCTCATCACGGTCAAGGACTTCGACAAGAGCGAGAAGTACCCGGACTCCACCAAGGACGACGAGGGCCGACTGCGCGTCGGTGCCGCGATCGGCTTCTTCGGTGACGCCTGGCAGCGCGCCGAGGCCCTGCGCGACGCGGGTGTCGACGTGCTCGTGGTGGACACCGCGAACGGCGAGAGCGAGGGCGTGCTCGACATGGTCCGTCGCCTGAAGGCGGACCCGTCGTTCGCCGGCATCGACGTGATCGGCGGCAACGTCGCGACCCGTCAGGGCGCCCAGGCGCTCATCGACGCGGGCGTCGACGCGGTCAAGGTCGGCGTCGGCCCCGGCTCGATCTGCACGACCCGCGTGGTCGCCGGCGTCGGCGTCCCGCAGGTCACCGCGGTCTACGAGGCGTCGCTCGCGGCCCGCGAGGCCGGCGTCCCGGTCATCGCCGACGGCGGCCTGCAGTACTCGGGTGACATCGCCAAGGCGCTCGTCGCCGGCGCGGACACCGTGATGCTCGGCTCGCTCCTCGCCGGCACCGACGAGTCCCCGGGCGACCTGGTGTTCGTCGGCGGCAAGCAGTACAAGGCGTACCGCGGCATGGGCTCCCTGGGCGCCCTGCAGACCCGCGGCGAGAAGACCTCGTACTCGAAGGACCGCTACTTCCAGGCCGACGTCCCCTCGGACGAGAAGCTCATCCCCGAGGGCATCGAGGGCCAGGTGCCCTACCGCGGCTCGGTGGCGAACGCCGTCTACCAGCTCGTCGGCGGGCTGCGGCAGTCGATGTTCTACGTCGGCGGCCGGACCGTGCCCGAGCTCAAGGCCCGCGGCAAGTTCGTCCGCATCACGGCCGCGGGGCTCAAGGAGTCGCACCCGCACGACATCAAGATGGTCGTCGAGGCCCCGAACTACCGCGGCTGACCGACCCTCCCGCTCGTCCCCACGTCGGCGGTTCCCCGCAGCGCCACCCCGCTGCGAGGAGCCGCCGACGTGCTGTTCCCGGGGACGTTCCGGCACGGCCGTCGAGGTCCGCGTCCACCGGACAGGACCGGTCCTCCCCGGCCAGCGGCGGGCCCGAGACCGTCCGGACGGACTCCTCATCAGGGGTTCCCGGGCGGCCGCTCAGATGAGTCACGGGTCTGTAACGAAACGTCCAGGGGAGGATCTCGGACACACACGCGAAACACATCGGCCCTAGTTTTCTCGGCAACCCACGCAGAGGACACTGCGCTCGACCCGATGCGGTCAGGCCTCCGCGCAGAGAAAGGGCTCCACGGATGATCAGAACCACCCGTGCCACCACGGCACTGGCAGTGGCGGGAGCGGCAGCGCTCCTCCTCGCCGCGTGTTCCACCAGCGGCAGCGCCGAGTCCACGTCCTCGGCCTCGGCCGGCGGGGCGAAGAAGGACCCGGCGGCGAGCTGCAAGGCTCCCGCCACCCCGGGTACCGACGCGCTCAAGATCGGCACGATCCTGCCGCTCACGGGGACGCTCTCGTACCTCAACCCGCCCGCGGAGTCCGGGGTCGGCCTGGCCGTCGAGGACATCAACGCCGCCGGCGGCGTGCTCGACAAGGACGTCAGCATCGACCCGGCGACCGACTCGGGTGACAGCAACGACATGACCGTGTCGAGCTCGGCCGCGACGAAGCTCGTCAACGCCAAGGTCCCGGTCGTCATCGGTGCGGAGTCGTCCAGCGTCACGCTGAACGTCATCGACCAGCTGACGAGCAGCTGCATCGTGCAGATCTCCCCGGCGAACACCGCGACCTCGCTGTCCGGCTACTCGTCGCACTACTTCCGGACCGCTCCGCCGGACTCGGTGCAGGGTTCGGCGCTCGGCCAGCTCATCACGGGTGACGGCAACGCCAAGGTCGCGTTCCTGGTCTTCAACGACACGTACGGCACCGGCCTGCGCGACACCGTCCAGAAGGCCATCGAGTCCTCGGGCGGCCAGGTCGTCTACGGCGGCAAGGGCAAGGGCCAGGAGTTCCCGCCCGGCCAGACGACGTTCTCGTCCGAGGTCACCGCGGCGCTCGCCACGAAGCCCGACGCGATCGTGGTCCTCGCCTTCGACGAGACGAAGTCGATCGTCCCCGAGCTCAAGTCGCAGAACGCCGACATGGCGAAGATCTACATGTCGGACGGCAACACGGCCGACTACTCGAAGGACTTCGACAAGGGCACGCTGGCGGGCGCGCAGGGCACCATCCCCGGCGCGAGCCCGAAGGACGAGCTGAAGCAGCGTCTGTCGGACTTCTACCAGAAGACCGCCGGCAAGCCGCTCGCCGACTACTCGTACGCCGCTGAGTCCTACGACGCCACCACCCTCGCCGCGCTGGCCGCGGTCGCGGGCAAGGGCACCGACTCCGGCACCATCCAGGCCAACATGGCCAAGGTGTCCGGTGCGGACGGCGGCACCGAGTGCTCGACCTTCGCGGACTGCAAGAAGCTGCTCGACTCCGGTCAGCAGATCCACTACACCGGCCCGTCCGGCATCGGTCCGTTCGACAAGAAGAACGACCCGTCGAGCGCCTACATCGGCATCTACAAGTTCGACGGCGACAACAAGCCCGTGTACCAGAGCGCCATCCAGGGCTCGGTCTCGAAGTAACCACTGCACGGCAGCGAGCACGACGGTCCCCCGCGGAACTCCCGCGGGGGACCGTCGCGTTCGCGGGGGTCGTCGCGTGCGCCGGGAGCGCTGTCACGCGCACGGGGCCGGGCCGCGTGCACCGAGCACCGTCGCGGGAAGACCCGGATGACCGGCCGGGAGGCGCGCCCCGCCCCCGTCAGGCCGGCTCGACCACCGCGGGTGCGAGCGCCCGGCGCCGCGCTGCCCGAGCGGCCACGAAGCCGTCGACGGTGAGCACCACGAGCGCGACCCACACGATCCCGAAGCCGATCCACCGTGCGGGCGGCATCGCCTCGTGCTGCACGACCACGCCGACCAGGAGCTGCATCACGGGCGCCAGGTACTGCGTCAACCCGAGCGTGGACAGGCTCACCCGCCGGGCCGAGGACGCGAAGAGCAGCAGGGGCACCGCGGTCGCCGGGCCGGTCAGCACCGTGACGACGGTGTGCCCCCAGCCCTCGCTCGCGACGGTCAGCCCGCCGCCGAGCCCGGTCACCCCGAGCACCACGAGCGTCCCGACCGCGATCGGCAGCAGCCACACCGTCTCGAGGGTCAGCCCGCTCAGTGCGTCCACCGTCCCGCCGACGCGCTTCTTCACCAGGCCGTACAGCCCGAACGAGAACGCGAGCACGAGCGAGATCCAGGGCACGTGCCCGTAGCCGATCGCGATGACGACGACCGCGACGACGCTGATGCCGACCGCGGTCCACTGCGCCGCACGCAGGCGTTCCCGCAGCACGACGACGCCGAGGGCGATCGTGACGAGCGGGTTGATGAAGTAGCCGAGCGCGGCCTCGACCGTGTGCCCGGTCGTCGTGGCCGCGACGTACACCGTCCAGTTCACCAGGATGAGCACCGCGGCGAGCCCCATCACGAGCATCACGCGACGCCGGGCGAGCAGGGAGCGGGTGCGCAGCCACGAGCGGGTGACCGCGATGGCGACGACGCAGAACAGCAGCCCGAAGACGATCCGCCACGCGACGATCTCGAACGCGCCGGCCGGGGCCATCGCCGCGAACAGCAGCGGCATGAGCCCCCAGAGCCCGTACGCGACGATCGCCTGCACGACCCCGACGGTCGCCTCGCTGCGGGCCGGTCGGGCGGACGTCGGTTCACTCACGGAACCATCCTAGGAAGCCGGACCGACGCGGCGGACGGACACCGCGCCTCCCGGCCGACGAGCCCCGGGACGCGACGCGACACGGCGGACCGGCGCCGCGCCTCCCGGCCGACCAGCGCCCGCGCCGCGACCGGCACTCTACCTGCGTGCGCCCCCGGGAACGCGAGAACGCCCCGCCGGCCGGAGCCGAGCGGGGCGTTCGTCAGGTGCTGGCTGGGTGTCAGCGCTCGATGACCGCGAGCACGTCGCGAGCCGAGAGGACCAGCAGGTCCTCGCCCGAGTACTTGACCTCGGTGCCGCCGTACTTCGAGTAGATGACCTTGTCGCCGACGGCGACGTCGAGCGGGATGCGGTTGCCGTTGTCGTCGATGCGACCCGGTCCGACGGCGACGACCTCGCCCTCCTGGGGCTTCTCCTTCGCGGTGTCCGGGATGACCAGACCGGAAGCGGTGGTCTGCTCCGCCTCGACCTGGCGGATGACGATGCGATCCTCGAGCGGCTTGATGGTGACGGCCACGGTGACCTCTTCTTTCTCGGTACTGACTCGGTACAGATGGGAACCGGGTTGGCACTACGCACAGGAGAGTGCCAACGCCAACTCTAGGGGCTGCCTGGCACTCGGTCAATCCGAGTGCCAGCACGTGTCGGGCCGTCCGGCGACCTGCGAGGATCGTCGGGTGGACGCCGCCGAACTCGCACAGCTGCTGACCCCCGCGGGGATGGCCCTGCTCGACCGTACCCCGAGCGTCTCCGACGGGGGCGAGATCGTCCGGGTGGTCTCGAGGCTGCGCGCCGAGGGCCACGACCCGGCCCTCGTCGCCGGGGTGCTCACGCAGGCGAAGCTCCGGCAGAAGGCCCGCGGCAAGTTCGGCGACTTCGCCGCGCGCATGCTCTTCACCGAGGCCGGCCTCGAGCAGGCGACCCGGCTGCAGGTCGCCGCGCAGCACGCCGGCCGGTTCGCCGCTGCGGGGCTGACCCGCGTGGCCGACCTCGGCTGCGGGATCGGCGGCGACGCCATGGCGATGGCGGCGCTCGACCTCGACGTCACCGCGGTCGACCGCGACGAGGTCACCGCGGCCGTCGCGACGCACAACCTCGCGCCGTGGCCGAACGCCCGGGTCGAGCTCGGCGACGCCGCGGCGTTCGACACCGCGCGCGTCGACGGTGTCTGGATGGACCCCGCCCGGCGGACGGCCGGTCACGCGAACACGAAGCGCCTGGCCGACCCGGACGACTGGTCGCCCTCGCTCGACACCGTGTTCGCGACCGCGACGACCACCCCGACGGGCGTCAAGCTCGGACCGGGCATCGACCGCGACCTCGTGCCGGACACCGCCGAGGCGCAGTGGGTGTCGGTCGACCGCGAGGTCGTCGAGCTCGTCCTGTGGTTCGGCCCCCTCGCGCGCCCGGGCGTCCGCCGGGCCGCGACGGTCATCGGCGCGCACGGCGTCGCCGAGCTGACCGGGGCGGCGGACGCCGAGGACGAGCCCGTCGGGCCGATCGGCGACTACCTGTACGAGCCGGACGGCGCCGTCATCCGCGCACGGCTCATCGGGGACCTGGCGCGCTCGATCGACGGCCGGATGCTGTCCGACGGCATCGCGTACGTCACGTCCGACCGGGCCGTGTCGACGCCCTTCGCGCAGGGGTTCCGGGTCCTCGACACGATGCCGCTCGACGTCAAGAAGCTGTCCGCGCGGCTCGCCGCCGACGACGTCGGCACGGTCGAGGTGAAGAAGCGCGGGGTCGACGTCGACCCGGCGCAGTTCCGGAAGCGGTTGCGGCTGCGCGGCCGGCGGTCGGTCACGCTCGTGCTCACCCGTCTGGAGGGACGGCACACCGCGGTCCTGTGCGAGCGCCTGGGCGACGTGGCGGCCTGAGCGCGGGGCGCCGTCGGCCCCCGGGGCGAGCCGGGCCGGACGGGTGCGTGGTCGCGCTGGGCTGCGCGCTGCGCGCTGCGCGCCAGTGCCGTGCGCCGGGGGCCGTGCGCCAGCGCCGGGGGCCATCCGCCGTGCGCTGTGCGCCGTGCGCGGGCGGACGCGGCGCCCCCGACGACGAGAGCACCCCGCGGGTCCCGCGGGGTGCTCTCGTCGTGGCTGCTGTGGTCGGCTCAGCCGATGAAGGCGCCCGAGTCGTAGTCGTAGCCGTACGGGTCGGAGTTCCCCGCCGTGATCCCGACGATGATGACGATCCCCACGATGAGCACGTACAGACCGGTCAGGACCCACCCGCCGATGACCCCGGCGAGCGCGAGCCCCCGTCCAGCCTCACCGGTCTGCTTGATCTTGCCGAGGGCGATGTGCCCCATGATCGCGCCGGCCGGGCTGGTCAGGATGACGAGCGGCCAGATGATGATGCCGGCGTAGGCGAACACGATCGACAGGATCGCGAGCGTGTTCGTCTTCGGACGCTGGGCGTACGGCTGGTAGCCCGTCGAGGCGTACGGCGCCGCGTACGGGTTCGCCGACTGCTGCGCGTACGGGTTCTGCCCGTACGCGTTCGACGGCTGCTGCCCGTACGGGTTCGACGGCTGCTGGCCGGAGGGGTTCTGGGACGCGTACGGGGACTGGCCCGCCGCGGGCGCCTGGCCCGGCTGCTGCGACGGCGCGGCGTAGGGGTTCTGCCCCTGCGGCGCGCCGTACGGGTTCTGCTGCTGGCCGGGCGCCTGGTGCCCTGCCCCCGGGTACTGCTGCTGCGAGGGCGCGGCGTACGGGTTCTGCTGCTGGCCGGGCTGGCCCTGGTGCTGGCCGGCGGCCTGCTGACCGGTGCCCGGGTACTGCTGCTGCTGCTGGGCACCGTACGGCTCGTGCGACGACTGCTGCCCCCCGGCACCCTGCGCCGACGATCCCTGGCCGGACTCCGCCCACGGGTCCGCGCTGCCGGGCGTCGTCGCGCCGTGTGACTGCGCGCCCTGCTGTGCGTCGTCGGAGCCCCGCTGCTCGCCCGGCTTCGGCCACTGGTTCTGATCGGACACCGTTCCACCCCTCTCGACGCCCCGGTCGGTCGGCGCCTCACTGGATCCTCCCACAGACCGTCCCACCCGGTGCTGGAGGGGCGGCCCGGTCAGACCTGGACGGTCGTCACCGGCAGGGTCGAGTCGGCCGCGAGCCCGAGGTCGCTCGGCGCGTGCCCCTCGGCGACCAGGCGTGCGCCCACCGCGGCGATCATCGCGCCGTTGTCGGTGCACAGGTCGAACGGCGGGATCCGCAGCGCGACCCCGGCGGCGGCGCAGCGTTCCTCGGCCACGGCCCGGAGCCGCGCGTTCGCGACCACGCCGCCGCCGAGCAGCAGCCGGTCCACGCCGGTGTCCCGGCACGCGGCGAGCGCCTTCGTCAGGAGCACGTCGACCACGGCCTCGCGGAAGCTCGCGGCGACGTCGGCGACCGGGACCTCGCGGCCCTCGTCGCGGCACTTCTCCACCCAGCGCGCCACGGCCGTCTTGAGCCCCGAGAACGAGAAGTCGTAGCGGTGCGCGGCCATGTCCTTCGGCAGGGTCAGCCCGCGGGGGAACCGGATCGCCGTCGGGTCGCCCTCGGCCGCCGCACGGTCGATCTGCGGGCCGCCGGGGTACGGCAGGCCGAGGAGCCGCGCGACCTTGTCGAACGCCTCGCCCGCGGCGTCGTCGATCGTCTCGCCGAGGAGCTCGACGTCGCCGACCAGGTCGCGCACGAGCAGCAGCGAGGTGTGCCCGCCGGACACGAGGAGCGCCACCGTCGGCAGCTCGATCGCGGAACCGTCGGCGCGCAGGACGTCCGCACCCACGTGCCCGACGAGGTGGTTCACGCCGTACAGCGGCTTCCCCGTCGCGACCGCGAGGGCCTTCGCCGCTCCGACGCCGACCATGAGGGCGCCCGCGAGGCCCGGGCCCGCGGTGACCGCGACCGCGTCGAGTTCGTCGAGCGTCACGCCCGCGCGGTCGAGCGCCTCGTGCAGGGTGGGCGTCATCGCCTCGAGGTGCGCCCTGGCGGCGACCTCGGGCACGACACCGCCGTACCGGGCGTGCTCGTCCATGCTCGACGCGATGACGTTGGCGAGCAGCGTGGTCCCGCGGACGATGCCCACGCCGGTCTCGTCACAGCTCGTCTCGATGCCCAGCACCAGGGGTTCAGCCGCGCTCATCGAGGGTCTCCTGTCCGACGGGTCCGACGGGCGACGTGGTGGGAGCGGCGGCGGGCAGTTCCGCGCGCATCACCCAGGCGTCGACGCCGTCGGGTTGGTAGTAGCGGGGGCGCACGGCGATCCGTTCGAAGCCGGCCGCCGTGTACATGGCCTGGGCCACGGGGTTGTCGGCGCGGACCTCGAGGAACACCTCGTGCACGCCGCGACGCCGTGCCTCGTCGAGCAGCTCCGTGAAGAGCGCCTTCCCGACGCCCCTCCCCCGCTGCTCGGCCGCGACGGCGATGGTCTGCACGTCGGCGACGGGGTTCCCCGCGAGCGAGGACAGGCCGCCGTACCCGACGATCGACGGAGCCCCGTCGTCGGTGGTCTCCACCACGACGTAGTACCCGTGCGGGGACCACAGCTCGCCGGACATCTGCGACGCCGACCACGCGTCCGTCGGGAACGAGACCCGCTCGAGCCACATCACGTCGTCGAGGTCCTGCGGCACCGCCCGGCGCATCCGCAGCCCGTCGGGCAGGGACGGTGCGCTCACCGGACCACCCGCTTCGGGGCCCCCGGCATCGTCACGTCGGGGTCGCGCAGGTACAGCGGGCTGTCGTCGGCGAAGGGCGCGCCGGAGGCGAGCCGGTCCGCGGCGAGCGCCCCGAGCCTCCAGGCCGGGATGGTCGCGACGGTCACGCGGTCCCAGCCCACCGCATCCGGACGGGAGGCGCGGATCGCCTCGTCCAGGTCGGCGGGCCTGGCGAGTCCCGGCCCCGCGACGCGCGTGCCGGTCCGGTCGTAGGCGCTCCAGTAGACCTCGCGCCGGCGCGCGTCCGTCAGGACGACGAACGGCCCGTCCTGCTCCTGGTCGGCCGCGACCGCGTCGTGGCTGACGAGCGGGAGGACGGGGACGCCGCGTGCCGCGGCGAAGGTGCGCGCGGCGGCGATGCCGACGCGCAGGCCGGTGAAGGGCCCGGGCCCCATGCCGGCGACCACACCGGTGACGTCGGCACCGGTGATGCCGGCCTCGGCGAGGACCTCGGCGAGGAACGGGCCGACGACCTCGGCGTGCCGGCGGGAGTCGTCGGTGCTGCGCTCGGCGACCGCGCGGCCGGAGGCGGGGTCGACGACGGCGACCGAGGTGCCGGCGGACGTGTCGATGGCGAGGAGCACGCGTCCATCGTAGGCGCGTCGGAACGCGCGGGATCTTTCCCCCTTGCCCCGTGAACTGATGTTCAGTACGTTGCACATCAGACACCTCGATGGAAGGAGACTCATGAAGAACGTGAAGCCTGCCACCGCAGCGACACTCACCGCGATCATCGCCGCGACGGTCCTCGTGCCGACAGCGGGTGCTTCCGCTCAGACCGGACCCTCGACTCCGGCGATGCAGCATGCCGCGACGAGCCCGACCCTGAACGGCACTGGCGAAGGACAGGATCCCCGTGGCGTCGGCGGAGTGGCGAAGGCCCTCTACGCGGGTTTCAAGGCGGCAACTTCCCCACGCGACGCGGCGAAGGTCCTCTCGTGGGCGAGCGTCGTGGGGAGGTCATCGTTGCCGAACGGCGAGACGGCCGACCTCGAAGCCGACTACTTCGACCGCTGACCCGGGGTGGCGCTCTGTGTGCGGAGCGCCACCCCCGCCGGAGGAATCATGAAGAGACGGATGCTCTGTGCAGCCTCTGCCGTGGTCGTCAGCAGCTACACGCTGCTCGCCCTCGCCCTCGTCCTCGCGGGCCCGGTCACTCCGATCAGTTTCGCGCTCGCGCCCATCGCACATCGCATCGAACCCTGGTTCTCGCAGAGCTGGCAGCTCTTCGCCCCCGATCCGATCAGCGAGGAGCGAGGAGTCCTCGCCCGGCTCGCCTGCCGACGCGGAAACACCGAGTTCACCGACATCACGACCCCGGCGATCGTCAGGTCCAACTCGAGAAGGGTCTTCCCGTCGAGGGAGAGCCGGATCGTGAGCAACCTCCTCGTCCAACGGTTCATGCAAGACCCCGTCAGCCAACGCCTCGCGGAGAAGGACATCGATCGCCCGCGCGAGCTCACCGAGGTGGCCCGCAAGGCGGAACGGGACGCCGAACAGACATCGGCCCGCTACGCCGCACACCGGGTGGGTTGCGCCGACGGTTCGCAGGCCTCGGCGGCCCAGTTCCGGTACGTGTTCCACCGGTTCCCTGGCTGGTCCAGACGGACTGCGGAGGACGACCAGGAGAACACGCGCGTGGAGGAATCCGGATGGGTCGTGCTGCAGTGACCGCGATCGTCGATCGCATTGTCCGTTGGTTGAGTGACCGACCGCATTCGCCCACTGCGGTTTGTCTCCTCAGGGCCACGGTCGGTCTCGTCTCCGTGGCGTTCTACGTCACGGGATACGCTGAGCGGCGCTTCTTGTTCGGACCGGACGGCCTGTACGGCGCGGACATGACACGTGCCCTCCTCGCCGATCGCGGCGCAGTCAGCCTGTACATGGTGAGCGATTCCCCAGCCTGGTTCGAGGCCGTCTTCCACACAGGTCTTGCGCTCGCCGTCCTGGTCACGGTCGGCGTCGGTGGTCGCGTCTTGCTCGGATTGCACGGCGCCTTCATCTGGTCGTTGTACATGACGAATCCCACGCTCATGGACGGCGGAGACAACCTCGTCGTCCTGGTGATCCCCTTCCTCCTGCTCACCAGGTGCTACGACCGGATCGCGGTGCCATCGAAGCCGAGGCGCGGCGCGCCCACGATCGGGACATCCGTCGCCCACAACACCGGGCTGCTCCTCATCGCCGCGCAGGTCTGCATCGTCTACCTCCTCGCCGGTCTCTACAAGGTCCAGGGCCAGCTGTGGCAAGACGGCACAGCGCTGTACTACATCCTCCGAGTCCCAGAGTTCTTCTGGCCGGAGGTCACTCCGCTCCTCTTCCACTTCGGTTGGGCCCTCGTCGTTGCCGCTTACGCGACCGTGCTGGTGTCCGTCTTCTTCCCCGCTTTCGTACTGTTCCGGGCCGGGCGGCCGATCGCCGTCTCCGCGATGGTCGTGTTCCATGCCGGGATAGCGCTGCTCATGAACCTCACGTCGTTCGCACTCGTGATGATCGCCCTCGACCTCGTCTTCGTCGATGCACATGCCGAGCGGATGGCCCGCCGGGCCGTGCTGGTGGTTCGAACAGCCACGCGCGCGGTCACGCGGACGATCAGGAAGGTGCACCGTGAACCTGTTCCGTCGTTCGAGGAATGACACAGGGGCCTGGATCGCCGGCAAGGTGGACGCGACCGGTCATCTGGAGATGCTGCGCGACCACGTCGAGCCGTACGCTCCCGAGCGCCTGGTCGAGTGGGGCAGCATCACGAAGGCGGTCACGGCGACCGCCGTGCGGATCGCTGTCGACCGGGGTCTGATCGAGGACGGCCACGAGGTCGCTCGGGTGGTCCCCCGGCTGACGGGAGCGCACTTCTCCGTCGACGAGGTTCTCCGTCATCGTTCGGGCCTGCCTCGCATGGCCCACCCGATCAGAGCGTTCTTCCAGCGCGACCCGTACGCCGACGTGGTCGGACGCCGCCTCGACCCGGCGGTCGTGACGCCGTTGCTCCGCCGAGGCGACCTCCTCTACTCCAACCTCGGGTACGCCGTCCTCGGCGAGGTCCTCGACGAGGTGACCGGCGACTGGTGGGCGTGGGCCACCGACGAAGTCCTCCGTCCAGCGGGAGTCAAGACCGCGGTACTCCACCCTCCGCCGAGGGATCGCGTGCTGCCGCGGGACCGCGGCGGCCGCGCACTCACGCCATGGTCCGTCGGTGCGGGACCGTACGCCGCAGCCGGCGGTGTCTGGTCGACGTTCGACGACCTGTGCTCGTTCCTCAGCACCGCGTTGCTGACCTCGGGGACGCCGCCCGGCTGGCAACGAGCGCCGGGAGCCGACGTGATCAACGGCGCGACCCGCCACAGCCGAGCGTGCGCGATCAGACCGCTCGACGGGACTCAAGTCGTGGTCGCTCATGGCCTCGGTCTCGGCACGCGGCTGGAGCGGATGACGGTGGAACTCCTGAAGGAGATGCGCTCCGGAGGCACGCACCGTCCCTGAACCGCGGGCGTCCTCGTGGCGATGACGAGCGGACGTCCCCCGGAGTGGGGTACGTCACGGTGCTGTCGAGAACGGCGTGTCGACCGACAAGCCACCCTGCGGGCCGTCGGGTCGGCCCGCAGGGTGCGGTGATCCACGGAAGGCCCGCACCCAGGAAGGGTCCGTCATGCGCAACCGTACCGTCCAGGTGGTCCTCACCACCGCCCTCCTCGCCTCGGCGCTCGTCGCCGCTCCCCTCGCCCAGGCGCCCGACCACGCGGAGGCGGCCACGCCGCCGAAGCGCGCCGGCACGTTCGTCCAGACGTTCCGCGAGGACTTCACCACCCCGGCGGCGGCGAACGGCCGGTTCGCTGCGCGGTACCAGGACTCCTGGCAGCCCTACCCCGACGGCATGGGCGACGGGAAGTACTGGTCCGGCTCGCAGGTGAGCGCGCACGACGGCGTGCTCGACGTCACGCTGAGCGGGTCGCGCGGTGCTGCCGGCACGTTCGGCACGAAGCGCGGAGCCTGGTCGAACGTCGGCGGCTCGTTCAGCGTGCGGGCGAAGGCGGTCGGCGCGGACGGGAACGGCGCGGCGTTCATCCTGTGGCCGACGTCGAACGTCTGGTCCGAGGGCGAGCTCGACTTCCCCGAGGGCGACTTCGACGCGGAGCCGTGGGCCCACCACCACTCGATGACCCCGGGCAACGAGGTCCAGGCCGTCAGCGCCGGCACCGGCGTCTCGTGGCGGCAGTGGCACACCTACACGATCCAGTGGATCCCGGGGAAGAGCGTCACGTACCTCGTCGACGGTCGGGTGCTGCAGACCGTGACCCGCGACGTGCCGACGACGCCGCACCGCTTCATGTTCCAGACCGGGAACTGGGGCAAGGCGGGGCACCTCACCATCGACTGGGTGTCGATGTCGGCCTACCGCCCCTAGGCGCCGACGCGGCACCGGTCCCCGGTGCCCGGGGTCATGCCCCGGGCGCCGGGGGCACGGCGGTCAGAGCGTGGTGTCCGCCCACCGGGCACCGGTCGCGGTGACGACCACGCGACGCGGCTCGTCGGGCACGTCGTCCGGGTCGGTGGCCTCGGCCTCGGGTCCGTCGTCGCCGGCCGGGGCCGCTGCGCCGGTGGCCCGGGTGATCTCGACGTCGAGCACCGCGTCCGAGACGCCGTCGACGAAGCCGCGCCCCCACTCGACCACGACGATCGAGCCGTCCCAGTCGAGGTCGAGGTCGTCGAGCTCGAGCGGGTCGGACAGTCGGTAGGCGTCCACGTGCACCAGGTCCGGGCCGGCCGTCGTCGGGTGGGTCCGGGCGAGCACGAACGTCGGGCTCGACACCTGGCCACGAGCGCCGAGCGCGGCACCGAGGCCGCGCGTGAGGGTGGTCTTGCCCGCCCCGAGCGGTCCGGTCAGGACGACCAGGTCGCCGGCACGGAGCACCGCGGCGAGCCGGGCACCGAGCGCGGTCGTCTCGTCGGTCGTCGAGACCGTGGTGTCGAGCAGGACGCGGGCAGCACCGTCGACGGCGGCGTCCTGCACGCCGTCGTCCGCGCGCTCGTCGGTCACGGCTGCTCCCCCCGCAGCCACGAGCCGACCCGGCCCTCGACCTCGTGACCCTCGTACTCGCGCGGCACCCGGGCACCGATGCGGCAGGTGATCTCCTCACCGATGGTGCCGAGCGCCTCGCCCCACTCGATGACGGTCATCTCGTCGTGCTCCCCCGTGCCGAAGAGCACGACGGTGTCCCCGACGCGCACGTCGTCGTCGCCGACGTCGACGAGGAACTGGTCCATCGCGACGCGACCGGCGACCGGGTACCGGCGGCCGGCGATCGTCACCTCGACCCGCCCCTGGGCGCGACGCGGCACCCCGTCGGCGTACCCGACCGGGACGAGCGCCAGCGTGGTCTCCCGCGCGGTGCGGTAGGTGTAGTCGTAGGAGACGCCGGTGTCGACCGGGACGCGCTTGGTCTTCGCGACCGAGGCCGTCAGGGTCATCACCGGCTCGAGCCCGAGGTCGGCCGCCGAGACGCCGTCCGCGCCGGGGATGCCGAACAGGTTCGCCCCCATCCGGACCATGTCCTTGCGGAACTCCTTGCGCTCGAGCCCGGCCAGGGACGCGGCGACGTGCTCGAACGGCACGTCGAGCCCGAGGTCCTCGGCCTGTGCGACCGCGGCGTCGAAGACCGCGACGGCCGCGCTGTCGTCGTCGTCCGACGACTCGGCGAGGTGCGTGTACGCGGCGACGACCTCGATGCGACCGGCACGCTGCGCGTCGACGGCGAGCGCGACGAGCGCGGGCCAGGCGTCCGGGGTCGCACCGTCGCGGTGCAGGCCGGAGTCGACCCCGAGGTGGACCCGGGCCGGACGCTGGTCGACGGCGTCGACGACCCGCTGGAGCTCGGCCGCGTTCGAGACGCCGAGGTCCACCGCGGAGTCGATCGCGTCGCGGAAGTCGAGTGCGGGGTCGTGCTGCCACGTGAACAGGTGGACGTCCTCGCCGACGCCGATCGCGCGCAGGCGCAGCGCGTCGGGGACCGTGAGCACGCCGATCCACCGGACACCGGCGTCGACGGCCGCGAGGGCGATCGGTTCGAGGCCGTGCCCGTAGGCGTCGGCCTTCATGATCGCCATCACCTCGACCGGCTCCATCCAGCCCCGGACCAGGTCGAGGTTCGAGCGGTAGGCGTCGAGGTCGATCCGGGCCCGTCGCAGCGGCGCGTTCACGTCGTCCTCCGTTCGACGCTGCGGCCGACCCGGGCGACCACCTCGTAGTTGATGGTGCCGATCGCGGTGGCCCACTCCTCGACCGCCGGGTCGCCGTCAGCCGGGTCGCCCCAGAGCACGACCTCGTCGCCGACCTGCACGTCCGCGTCGCCGATGTCGATGTGCATGGCGTTCATGGCCACGCGACCCACGACCGGGAACCGACGGTCACCGATGCGCACCGAGACGTGGTTGCCGAAGTCGCGGTCGAACCCGTCCGAGTAGCCGAGGCCGATCACCGCGAGGCGGGTGTCGGTCGCCGCCCGCCAGGTGTAGCCGTAGCTCACCCCGTCGCCCGCCGGCACCGGGACCGTCCGGAGCACCGCGGCGGTCACGCGCATGGCGGGGCGCAGGCCGAGGTCGGCCGAGGTCCGGTCGGCGAAGGGGCTCAGGCCGTACAGCGCGAGACCGACCCGGGCGGCGTCGTGCCGGGTCTCGGGGACGGCGATGCCCGCGGCACTCGCGGCCAGGTGCACCACGTCCGGGACGACACCGTTGGCCGCGAGTCCGTCGAGCGCGCGCCGCAGGGCGGCGTCCTGGTCGAGGTCGTCGGCGCGTGACGCGTTCGACAGGTGCGACATGAGTCCCTCGACCCGTGTCCGCCCGCCCTGCTGCCGGATCCGTCCCGCCACCGCGAAGAGCTCGGCCCACTCGGACTCGACCGCACCGTTCCGGCTCAGCCCGGTGTCGACGCACAGGTGCACGGCGGGGACCTCGGAGTCGGCTGCGGCGGCGAGCTGCTCGACGCTCGACACCGCGGGGGTGACGTCGTACTGTGCCGCGCGCCGGAAGTCCTCGTCGGGGGCGTGCAACCACGCGAGGATCCGCACGTGCCGGTCGACCCCGGCCTGGCGGAGCGCGATGCCCTCGTCGAGGTCGGCGACGCCGAGCCACTCCGCGCCCGCGTCGACGAAGGCCCGCGCGGCGTCGAGGGCCCCGTGGCCGTAGCCGTTCGCCTTGACGACCGCGATGACCCCCGCCGGTGCGACCCGGTCGGCGACGGTCGCGTAGTTGGCGATGAGCGCCTCGCGGGAGACCGTGATGCCCGTGTACGCGCTCATGCGCCCTTCCCTTCGATGACGACGAACGCCGTCGCGATCCCGCCGTCGTGCGAGAGCGACAGGTGCACCGATGCGACGCCCCGGTCGTCCGCGACGCGCTGGGCACCCTCGTGCAGGGTGAGCGACGGGTTCCGCTGGTCGTCCGCGACGACCTCGAGCTCCTGCCAGCTCAGCCCCGCGCTCGACCCGAAGGCCTTGATGAGCGCTTCCTTGGCGGCGAACCGCGCGGCCAGCGAGGTCACCGACCGGGGTTCACCGTCGCGCAGCAGTTCGGCCGGGGTGAACAGCCGCGCCCGGAGCGCGGGGGTGCGGTCGAGCACGCTCCGGAACCGCTCCGTGTCGACGACGTCGACCCCGATGCCGATGATCACCGCGACTACTCGACGGTGACCGACTTCGCGAGGTTCCGCGGCTGGTCGACGTCGAGCCCCTTGGCAGCGGCGAGCTCCATGCCGAACATGTGCAGCGGCGCCACGGCGAGCAGCGGCTCGAACAGCGGCGTCGCGAGCGGGATGCGCAGGACCTCGTCGGCGAAGGGCAGCACCGCGGCGTCGCCTTCCTCGGCGATCGCGATCACCCGGGCACCGCGGGCGCGGATCTCTTGGATGTTCGAGACGACCTTGGGGTGCAGCGAGCGCGGGTCGCGCGGCGACGGCACGATGACGAAGACGATCTGGCCGGGCTCGATCAGGGCGATCGGGCCGTGCTTGAGCTCGCCCGCAGCGAAGCCCTCGGCGTGGATGTACGCGAGCTCCTTGAGCTTGAGCGCACCCTCGAGCGCGATCGGGTAGCCGACGTGGCGACCGAGGAACAGCACGCTGCGGGTGTCCGCCATCCACTTCGCCAGCTCGGCGACCCCGGACGCGTCGTCGATGGTCTGCTGGAGCTTCGGCGCGAGGCCCTCGAGCTCGGCGACCTGCTCGGCGATCTCCTCGGTGGTGAGCGTCCCGCGCAGGGTCGCGAGGTGCAGCCCGAGCAGGTACAGCGCGACGCCCTGGGCGATGAAGGCCTTGGTCGACGCGACCGCGACCTCGGGACCGGCGTGCGTGTAGATCACGGCGTCGGACTCGCGGGGGATGGTCGCGCCCTGGGTGTTGCAGATCGAGAGCACCTGAGCGCCCTGCTCGCGGGCGTACTTGACGGCCATGAGCGTGTCCATGGTCTCGCCGGACTGGCTGATCGAGACCACGAGCGTGCGCCCGTCGAGCACGGGGCTGCGGTACCGGAACTCGTGCGCGAGCTCGACCTCGACCGGGATGCGGGCCCACTGCTCGATCGCGTACTTGCCGAGGATGCCGGCGTAGGCCGCGGTCCCGCAGGCGATGACGATGACGCGGTCCACCTGCTGCAGGCGGTCGGCGATCGGGTCGAGGTCGGTGAGGGTCACGGCGCCGTCGTGGACGCGGCCGAGGACGGTCTTGGCGACGGCCTCGGGCTCCTCGCTGATCTCCTTCGCCATGAACGAGCTCCAGCCGCCCTTGTCGGCGGCGCTGGCGTCCCAGGTGACCTCGAACTCGACGGGCGTCGCCGGGGAGCCGTCGAAGCCGATGACCTCGACCCCGCCGGGCCGGATCGTGGCGATCTCGTCCTGGCCGATCGCGAGGGCGCGCTGCGTGTACGCGACGAACGCGGCCACGTCGGAGCCCATGAAGTTCTCGCCGTCGCCGAGGCCGACCACGAGCGGGGAGTTGCGGCGGGCACCGACGACGACGCCCGGCTGCTCGGCGTGCACGACGAGGAGCGTGAAGGCGCCCTCGAGTCGCTGCACGACCTGCTGCATCGCGGTGGTCAGGTCGCCGGTCTCGCGGAACGCCCGGCCGACCAGGTGTGCCGCGACCTCGGTGTCGGTCTCGCTGCTGAAGGTCACGCCCTCGGCGAGGAGTTCGTCCTTCAGCGGCGCGAAGTTCTCGATGATGCCGTTGTGGATGAGGGCGAGCTTGCCGCCGTCGGCCAGGTGCGGGTGCGCGTTGCCGTCGGTGGGGCCGCCGTGCGTCGCCCAGCGGGTGTGGCCGATGCCCGTTCCGCCGTCGGCGATCGGGTGCTCGGCCAGGTCGTCGACCAGGGCCTGGAGCTTGCCGGCCTTCTTCGCCGAGGCGAGCTCGTGCCCGCCGTCGACGACGGCGATGCCCGCCGAGTCGTAGCCCCGGTACTCGAGCCGCCGCAGCCCACCGAGGAGGACCTCCTGGCTGCTCTTGTCACCGACGTAACCCACGATTCCACACATGCCGACGATCCTACGGTGTGTCCGGCCGCCCACCCTGCGGAGCACGGGTACCGGGGATAACGTTTGGACCATGGGCCGCTTCGACGACATCGCGATCACCACACTGCAGGGCGAGCAGACCACCTTCGGACAGTTCTCCGACCGGGCGGTGCTCGTCGTGAACGTCGCCTCGCGCTGCGGGCTGGCACCCCAGTACGAGCAGCTCGAGGCGCTCCAGGAGACCTACGGCCCGCGGGGCTTCACGGTGCTCGGCTTCCCGAGCAACCAGTTCCTGCAGGAGCTCGGCTCGTCCGAGGCGATCGAGGAGTACTGCTCCACCACGTGGGGCGTGACCTTCCCGATGTCCGAGAAGGTCAAGGTCAACGGCAAGGGTGCCCACCCGCTCTACCAGGCCCTCAAGGAGACCCCGGACGCCTCCGGCAAGGCCGGCCGCGTCGCGTGGAACTTCGAGAAGTTCCTCGTCGCCCCCGACGGCACCGTCACCCGCTTCCGTCCGACGACGAAGCCCGACGCCCCCGAGGTCGTCGCCGCCATCGAGGCGGCGCTCCCCGCCTGAGCCGACCGGGCCGGTCCGGCACGCGCCGGTGCCGGCAGCACCGGTCCGGCACGCGCCGGTCCGTGCAGCACCGGCCCGTCGTGCGGCGCGCGGACGCGCGCGCGGCACCGGACGGGAGGCGCGGGGCACGTGAGCCGGTCGGCTCACGTGCCCCGCGCCTCCCGTCTGTACGCTCGTGCCCATGCCGATCACGGAAGCCACCGTCGCGCACCCGACCCCGTTCGTGGAGATCCCGCGCGCGGAGTGGTCGCAGCTCGCGCCGAGGGAGCACCTGTCGCTCACCGAGACCGAGGTCGTGCAGCTGCGCGGCCTGGGCGACCGGCTCGACATGCAGGAGGTGCAGGAGGTCTACCTCCCGCTGTCCCGCCTGCTGACGCTGTACGCCGCCGGTGCCCGCGACCTGCACGCCGAGACGAGCCGGTTCCTCGGCGAACGCGCCGGGCGCACGCCGTTCGTCATCGGCGTCGCCGGGTCCGTGGCGGTCGGCAAGTCCACCGTCGCCCGCCTCCTCCGCGAGCTGACGAAGCGCTGGCCGGACACCCCGCGCGTCGAGCTCGTGACCACCGACGGCTTCCTGTACCCGAACGCCGAGCTCGAGCGTCGCGGGATCATGGACCGCAAGGGCTTCCCGGAGTCCTACGACCGACGGGCGCTGCTGCGGTTCGTCAGCCAGGTGAAGAGCGGCGCGACCGAGGTGCGGGCGCCGTACTACTCGCACCTGGTCTACGACATCGTCCCGGACGCCGAGATCGTGGTGCGGCAGCCCGACGTGCTCATCGTCGAGGGGCTCAACGTGCTCGCGCCGCCGGTGCACGGTCGTCTGGCGCTGTCCGACCTGTTCGACTTCACGATCTACGTCGACGCGAAGACGAAGGACATCGAGTCCTGGTACGTCGACCGCTTCCTGGCCCTGCAGCAGGAGGCGTTCGCGAGCCCGGACTCCTTCTTCCACCGGTTCGCGTCGTTGTCCCGCGAGGACGCGGTGGACACCGCGACGAAGGTGTGGCGGGCGATCAACGAGCCGAACCTGCTCGAGAACGTGCTGCCCACGCGCTCCCGGGCGACCCTCGTGCTCAAGAAGGGCGCGAACCACAAGGTGAACTCGGTGCTGCTCCGCAAGATCTAGCGGGGCGCGGGGCGCGGCGCCGCGGCATGGCGCCGCCCAGCGCGACGTGCTCCCGCACAACGGAAAGCAGCTCGCACCACGTGATCACGTGGTGCGAGCTGCTTTCCGTTGTGCGAACGCCGGCGGGACGGCCGGGCCAGCCAGGCCGGCCAGGCCCCGCCGGGCCCTACGCCGCCGCGTCGAGCGTGAGCCGCTCGCGCACGACCGCCGCGAGCTCCTCGGCGACGCGCTGGGCCTCGTCCTGCGACGCCGCCTCGACCATCACGCGCACGACGGGCTCGGTGCCCGACGGCCGGAGCAGCACACGCCCGGCGTCCCCGAGCGCAACGGTGGCCGCGGTGACCGCGTCCTGCACGCCCTGGTCGTCGAGCCCGTGCCGGTCGACGCCCTTCACGTTGAGCAGCACCTGCGGGAACACGGTCATGCACGACGCGAGCTCCTGCAGGGTCTTGCCCGTGCGTGCCATCTCGGCCACCAGGTGCAGACCCGTGAGGACGCCGTCACCCGTGGTCGCGTAGTCGTTGAAGATGATGTGACCGGACTGCTCGCCACCGAGCGAGTAGCCGCCCTCGGTCATCCGCTCGAGCACGTAGCGGTCGCCGACACCGGTCTCGAGCACCGTGATGCCCGCGTCCGCCATGGCGCGCTTGAGCCCGAGGTTCGACATCACGGTCGCGACGAGCGTGTCGTCGACGAGCAAGCCGCGCTCCTGCATCGACAGCGCGAGGATCGCCATGATCTGGTCGCCGTCGATCGCGTTGCCGGCGGCGTCCACTGCGAGGCACCGGTCGGCGTCGCCGTCGTGCGCGATGCCGACGTCCGCACCGGCCGCGAGCACCGCGGCGGCGAGGTTGTCGATGTGCGTCGACCCGACACCGTCGTTGATGTTCATGCCGTCCGGATCGGCACCGATCAGGGTGACCCGGGCCCCGGCGTTGACGAACACCTCGGGCGAGACGCCCGCCGCGGCACCGTTCGCGCAGTCGAGCACGACGTGGATGCCGTCGAGCCGGTGCGGGAGCGTGCCGAGCAGGTGCACGACGTAGCGGTCCTCGGCGTCGGCGAACCGGGTGATCCGGCCGACGTCGGCGCCGGTGGGCGTCGGAGCGGACTGGTCGTGCATGGCCGCTTCGATGCGGTCCTCGACCTCGTCCGGGAGCTTGCGGCCACCCGTGGCGAAGAACTTGATCCCGTTGTCGGGCGCCGGGTTGTGCGACGCGGAGATCATCACGCCGAAGTCGGCGTCGATGTCCGCGACGAGGAACGCGGCAGCGGGGGTGGGGATGACCCCGGCGTCGAGCACGTCGACGCCGGCGGAGGCGAGCCCGGCCGCGACCGCGGCACCGAGGAACTCGCCGGAGACGCGCGGGTCGCGCGCCAGGACCGCGCGGGGACGCGGTCGGCCGGACGCCCGACGGGCGTCCGCATGGTGTCCGTGCGTGAGCACGGCCGCGCTGGCCTGGGCGAGACCCAGGGCCAGCGCGGCCGTCAGCTCGCCGTTGGCGAGTCCACGAACACCGTCGGTACCGAACAGACGCGGCATTGCGATCGGGTCCGTCGCGCGACTAGCGCTTCGAGAACTGCGACGCCTTGCGGGCCTTCTTGAGACCGGCCTTCTTGCGCTCGATGACGCGGGCGTCACGGGTGAGGAAGCCGGCCTTCTTGAGGGTGGCGCGGTTGTTCTCGCGGTCGATCTCGTTCAGCGCACGCGCGATGGCGAGGCGGAGCGCACCGGCCTGACCCGAGGGGCCACCACCCGTGATGCGGGCGACGACGTCGTAGGCACCGAGGAGCTCGAGCACCTTGAACGGGTCGTTGATCAGCTGCTGGTGCAGCTTGTTCGGGAAGTAGTCCTCGAGCGTGCGGCCGTTCACCACGAAGGTGCCGGAGCCCGGGACGAGGCGCACGCGGGCGATGGCCTCCTTGCGGCGCCCGACGGCACCGCCCGAGACGTTGAGGATCTGGCGGGGAGCGGCCTCCGAGGACGCCGGGGCGCTCTCGGTGGTGAAGCTCTCCGGGGTCTGGTCGAGGGAGTCAGCGATCTGAGCCATGAGTGTTGTCAGTCCTTGATGTCGTCGTGGCCGGAACTACTGTGCGACCTGGTCGAAGGTGTACGCCTTGGGCTGCTGCGCGGCGTGCGGGTGCTCGGGGCCGGCGTAGACCTTGAGCTTCTTGAGCTGCTCACGGCCGAGCGTGTTCTTCGGCAGCATGCCGCGGATCGCCTTCTCGACGGCGCGGGTGGGGTGCTTCTCGAGCATCTCCGGGTAGGAGGTCGCCGTGAGGCCGCCCGGGTAGCCCGAGTGACGGTAGTAGACCTTCTTGGCGAGCTTGGAGCCGGTGAGGGCGACCTTGTCCGCGTTCACGATGATGACGAAGTCACCCATGTCCATGTGCTGGGCGAAGGTGGCCTTGTGCTTGCCGCGCAGGAGCGCCGCGGCGTGGGTGGCGAGACGGCCGAGGACGACGTCGGCTGCGTCGATGACGATCCAGTCGTGCTGGACGTCTGCCGGCTTCGGGGAGAACGTACGAGTCACAGGAGTGCTGCTTTCGTGTCGAGGTGAGGAGTCCGTGAATCCCGCTCCGGTGGGTGTTCCGTGGACGACGTCCGCGGAACCGCCCGGTGGAGGGCTCATCTGACTGTCCGGCGCACGGGGCGCACAGACCAAGGTGAGAGCCTACCCGACGCGGCCCACCTTGTCGAACGCTCGCCACGACGGACGGGAGGCGCGGTGCCGGCCGGCACCGCGCCTCCCGTCCGTGGGACCCACCGGATCAGGCGGTGCGCACCTGCCGACGACGTCGTGCGACGAGCACCCCGGCCCCTGCGGTCAGCAGGAGCAGGGCCGCCGCGAGGCCGCCGCCGAGCTCGGCGCCGGTGAAGGCGAGCGTGCCCGTCGCGGGGTCGACGACCCGGATCGGCGTCCAGCCGACCAGCGAGCCGTCCGCCGCGGTCACGGCGAGGCGGTGCGCCCCGGCGGTCGTGCCGGCCGGGATCGTGACCCGGACGGTGCCGTCCGCGCGGACCGTGGCGGTCGCGAGGAGCACCGGGTCGGAGTACAGCCAGACCGCGATCCGCTCGCCGGCGCGGGCGGTGCCGACGCCGACCGTGATCGTCTCCCCGGCACGCACGGTCGCCGGGGCGGTCACGCCGCCGCGGACCGCGTCGGTCAGCGTCGGTGCGGTCGGAGCGACCGGTGACGGTCCGGTGCCGGGACCGCTGCCTGCGCCCGTGCCGTTGCCGCCGGTGCCGGTGCCGGTGCCGGGCGTGCCGCCGGCGCCGGGCGTCCCGCTGCCGGAGGCCACGTCGAACCCGACGAGGATCGGGTCGTGGTCGCTCGCTCGGTAGACGTCGTCGCGGTACAGGTCGGTGACGTTGTAGTCGTAGCGGCTGTACTCCAGACCGACCGACTCCACCGAGTTGATGTTCCAGATGTCCACGCCGGTGACGTCCGCGAGTGCCGCGGGTGAAGCGAGCACGTGGTCGAGCGACCCGCTCAGGCCGCCGAAGACGTACGACCACTCCGAGGCGTCGAGCGCCGGGCCGAGGTCGGTGTAGCCGGCCTCACGGAGGACGACCATCGGGTCCTCCTGGCTGTAGGCGTTGAAGTCACCGAGCATGAACACCCGGTCGGTGCCGTACTTCGCCTGCTCCGTGGTCGAGAACCCGGCGAGCGCCTTCGCCTGCGCCACGCGCGACGCGTTCGACGCACCCTGTCCGTCGCCGGTGTCGGCGTCCGCACCCGAGCCGGACCCCTTCGACTTGAAGTGGTTCGCGATCACCAGGAAGTCGTCGTCCGCGGTGCCGCCGACCGGACGGAAGGCGTCGGCGACGGGCTGGCGGGCGTTCACGAAGGCGGGGTCGTCGAGGATCGTCGACTCCCCGACCGGCGCGACGCGGTCCTGCTTGTAGATCAGTGCGAGGCGGATGACGTCCTCGCTCGCGGGCAGCTTCGCGGGCGACTTCACGTACGCCCAGGTGTCCTGCCCGGTGGCGGCGTTGAGGGCGGCGACGAGCGTGCCCACCGCGGCGTCGCGGTCACGGCCGAAGCGGGCCGAGTTCTCGATCTCCTCGAGCGAGACGACGTCGGCGCCGAGGCCGTTGATCGCCTTGACGATCTTGACCTGCTGGCGGGCCAGGTCGTCGGCGTTCGCGGCACCGCGGGCGTCGCAGCCGCCGCGGACGGTCACGGGGTCGCCGTCACGGTCCGTGTAGTACGTGCAGCCGGTGAGCTGGTCGCCCGTGGTCGGGAAGTAGTTGAGCACGTTGAAGCCGGCGAGCTCGAGGTCGCCTCCGACCTGCGCGGGCGCCGCGGTGCGCACGTTCGAGAACGACGCCGGCAGGGTCGCCACCGGGGTCGCTCCCGTGATCGGCGACGTCGGCTGGAACTTCCACGTGTCGTTGCGGTAGTCGAGGACGACCGGCTTCGAGAAGGTCGCGGCGGCGCCGACCGTGACCGGGCCCTGGGTGAGCCAGGACACCGGGATCGACTGGTTCGCCGCACTGAGGAAGTTCGTGCTCGCGCCGTCGTCGAGCACCACCTTCCGTGCGGCGTTGTCCGCTGCGACCGCGGCGGCCTCGGCGCTGCCCGGTCGGGCGACCTCCGTCGGCTGGATCAGCCGCTTCGTCCCCGAGGCGAGCACGACCTCGCCGTACTGGTTCGTCGTGAAGGTGTCGGCGACCGTGTAGCTGCCCTGCGGTGCGAGGAGCATGCTCTCGAGCGACTCGCGCTGTGCGTCGGTGCGCGGGAACGCGAGCGTGGCCGGCACCGGCTGCGCGACGCCGGTCGCGGGGAGCCGCACCAGGTCGGCGGTCGACGCGACCGTGAGCTCGGTGAGGCCGTTGAACTCGGACACCTCGCCGGTCAGCCGGACGGCGTCGCCGATCGCGACGCTGCCGACCGTCGCGGCCGAGAACACGAACACGGCGTCGGACGCGGTGTGCGTGGTCAGGTCGAGCGCGCCGCCCGTGCCGGCCGTCTGGATCGTGTAGCCGTTCAGCCCGCCGGTCGGGTACACCGCCGTGACGACGCCCTCGGTGGTCACCCGCTTGCCCGCGTACGGCGACGCCGCCCCGGTGCCCTGCAGCTGCGCGACGGTGACCTGCTCGGCCGGTGTCGTCGGCGTACCGGGGTCCGGTGTGCCGGTGCCGGGCGTCCCGGTACCCGGCGTTCCGCCGCCGCTCGTCTGGCCCGCACTGTTCCGCGGCGTCGGCGTGGTCGTCTCGACGAAGTCCGCGCCGTTGTCGTCGGTGTCGGTCGTCCCCGTCCGGGTGAGGGCGTTCGGCACCGCGTTGGTACCGGTGACCGGGCGCACCGTGCGCTCGAAGGTGTTGGACGCGCCGTACCCGAGCAGGTCCACGACACCCGGGGTGCCGGTCGCGACGGCGCCGGCCGGCAGCGTCAGCGGTGCGGTGCGGTCGGAGAGGGCGAGCGTCCCCGTGGTGCCGGACACGTTCAGCGAGACGGTGTCGTCGGGCGTCGGCAGGTCGGCGCCGACGGGCGTCGCACCACCGTTGCCCGGCATCGCGACGAGGAACGTCCCACCGGCGGGCACGGTCCCCTCGAGCGCGCTCGCGGTGAAGCTCCCGGTGCCGGCCGCGGGGCGGTACTGCAGCGACCACCCGGCCAGGGACACCGGTGACGCCGTGGGGTTCGCGATCTCGACGAACTTGCCGTTGTACGGGGCGTTCGCGCTGCCGCCCTTCAGGTACGCCTCGCCGATCACCAGACCGGTGCCGGCGGGATCCGCCAGCGCGGACGAGACGGACACGAGCGGTGCCGCGACGAGCGTCGCTGCGACGGTGGCGCACGACACGGTGCGCCGGAGGGTCTTGGGCATGCTGACCTTCGGGAAGAGGAGGGGGACTCCAGCACGCTAGCCACCTGCGGGGGCGTTCAGGTTTCCGGCAGGTGAACGATCCGGTCCACCCCCGTGCAGGGCACGCCGGTCCGGTCCGCCCGGGCGCCCTCGGCGTCAGTGCGCGACCGGCACCCACTCCGAGCCGACCCGGTGCACCGCGGGCCCGTGCCCGGGCAGCACGATCTCCGGGATCGGCAGCGCCCGCGCCGACTCGAGCGCCGTCGCCCCGTCGGCGGTGAAGAACGGCGTGATCATCCGGGGCCGCGGCTGCCACGACGCCGGCTGCGTGTCGTGGTGGGTGACGACGGCGTCGCCCGTGACGATCGCACCCGCCGCGGGCAGCAGGTACGCCGTCGACCCGGCGGTGTGCCCGACCGCGGGGAACGGCGTGATCGCACGCCCCGCGAACGTGACCGCGGTGAAGGCCGAGGCGCTCGGGACGGTGGTCGGACGGAGGGCGTCGGACCGGATCGCCCGGACCAGCCACCGCAGCACCCGCGGCGAGGCCAGGCGGCCACCGATCTCGGCGGGCGTCACCTGCTGCCGCTCGGGTCCGCGCACGTTGTCGAGCTCGTCCGCGTGCGCGAGGACCTGCACGTGCGGGTGTCGCTCGAGGATCCCCGGGATGCCGCCGACGTGGTCGACGTGCCCGTGGGTGACGTACACCCGGCGCAGGTCGGCGACGTCGTGGCCGGCCCAGCGGATCGTGTCGAGCACGAGCTCGCTGTCGGCGGGGTAGCCGGCGTCGACGAGCGCGACGCCGTCCTCCTCGGCGAGGACGACCCAGTTCGACACCGGCCCCTCGACGAAGACCACCCCGGGGGCGACGGAGACGACGGACCGGGGTTCGCGGGAGGTCATCCCCCGACGCTACCGCCGGCGGGCTCGTGCTCGGACCGGCGCGCGCGGGTCTGCGATGCCCGGGCGGCGAGGGCGTCGTCGTCGGGGTACCCGACCTCGGTGAGGGTGAGACCCTTCGCGGGCGCGATCGTGAAGGCGCTGGTCCGCTCCTGCGCGACGCGCAGCTCCTCGAGGCGGTCCGGGCCGAACCGACCCTGGCCGACCGCGATGGTCGCGCCGACCATCGCGCGCACCATGGAGTGGCAGAAGGCGTCGGCCTGGAGGCGCGCCACCAGCACGCCGTCCGGCTCGCGGTCCCAGCGGAACTCCTGGAGCGTCCGGATGGTCGTCGCGCCCTCGCGCGGCTTGCAGAACGTCGCGAAGTCGTGCAGCCCCAACAGCGTCAGCGCACCGCGCTCCATCGCCGCCGGGTCCAGACGCGCCGGGTGCCAGAGCGTGTGCCCACGACGACGGGGATCGCGGGGGGCGTCGGCGTCCGCGACCCGGTACTCGTAGCGCCGCCAGAGCGGGGAGAACCGGGCGTCGAACCCGTCCGGCGCGACCGAGGCCCGCGTGACGACGACGTCACCGTCCGGCCCTGCGATGCCGTTGATCCGCTTGACGAGTCCGTCCAGGCTGGTCCGCGGCGGGCCGTCGGGGGCCGACCGGCGCGGCCGGCTGAGCGCGCCCCACTGCTCCGCGGTGAGGTCGAGGTGCGCGACCTGTCCGGTGGCGTGCACGCCGGCGTCGGTGCGTCCGGCGACGGTGAGCAGCGGCGGTTCCCCCCAGCGGGTGAACACCGTGGCGAGCGCCGACTCGAGCGCTCCCTGCACGGTCCGCAGCTCGGGCTGCCGGGCCCAGCCCGAGAACGCCGCTCCGTCGTAGGCGACGTCCAGACGGAGCCGCACACCGCCCTGGTCGCCGGCCGTCTCGTCCACACGAGCGAGCGTACCGGGGCCGTGCCGCGCCTCCCGGCCGTCCCCGAGCAGCGCCGGACGGCCGCGCCGTGTCAGGACCGCGTCAGTGGCGCGTGAGCGCCCCTCGGCACGATCGACACCGACATCGACGAAAGGACCCAGCGATGACCAGCTCACCCCTCGCGGTCGAGGCGACCGGCCTCGTGAAGACCTTCGGGTCGAACCGTGCCGTCGACGGCGTCGACCTCCGTGTGGAGGCCGGGACCGTCTACGGCGTGCTCGGGCCGAACGGCGCCGGCAAGACGACCACCATCTCCATGCTCGCGACGCTGCTGCAGCCGGACGGCGGCGAGGCCCGCGTCTTCGGGCACGACGTCCGCCGCGAGCCGCAGACCGTGCGCTCCCTGATCGGCGTGACCGGGCAGTACGCCAGCGTCGACGAGACCCTCAGCGCGACCGAGAACCTCGTCATCTTCGCGCGGCTGCTCGGCCTGTCCCGCGGCGACGCGCGGCGCAAGGCGACCGAGCTGCTCGAGCGCTTCAGCCTGACCGAGGCCGCGTCCCGTCCGCTCAAGGCGTTCTCCGGGGGCATGCGTCGTCGGCTCGACCTGGCCGCGAGCCTCATCGCGCAGCCGCCGCTGATCTTCCTCGACGAGCCGACCACGGGTCTCGACCCGCGGACCCGCGCACAGATGTGGGACACGATCCGGGAGCTCGTCGCGACCGGCTCGACGGTCCTGCTCACCACGCAGTACCTCGACGAGGCCGACCAGCTCGCCGACCGCATCGCCGTGATCGACCACGGCCGCGTGGTCGCCGAGGGCACCGCCGACGAGCTGAAGTCCTCGGTCGGCACGTCCTCGCTGCAGCTCCGTCTGGCGGACGCCGACGCGGACGTCCTCGCGACGGCGGCGTCGCTCGTGGAGCGCGTGCTCGGCACCCCGGCGGTCGTCAGCCCCGAGGGAGCGCGACTGACCGCCCCGATGACGGCGCCGGACCGCGTCACCGACCTGCTCGTGTCGTTCCGCGACGCGGGCGTCTCCCTCGCCGAGATGAGCGTGCAGAAGCCGACGCTCGACGAGGTGTTCCTCACCATCACCGGCTCGCCGACGCCCGCGGACACTGCCGCGGACGACACCGCCGAGCGCACGCTCGAAGGGAGCCTCGCATGACCACGCTCACCCCCACCACGACCACCGCACCCCGGGTCACCCCGCGCCCCGGCGTCGGCTCGACCGGTCTGGGCGCGACCGTCCGCCAGTCGTTCACGATGGCGTACCGCGGGCTCGTGAAGATCCGCAGGACGCCCGAGCAGCTGTTCGACGTGACGCTCATGCCGATCGTCTTCACGGTGATGTTCACGTACATCTTCGGCGGCGCGATCTCCGGCGACGTCGGCAGCTACCTGCCCGTGATCATCCCCGGCATCCTCGTGCAGACCGCGATCACGTCGTCGGTCGTCACCGGCGTCCAGCTCCGCGAGGACATGGACAAGGGCGTGTTCGACCGCTTCCGGTCCCTGCCGATCGCGCGGATCGCCCCGCTCGCCGGGGCCCTGCTCGCCGACACCGTGCGGTACGCCATCGCGACGACGATCACCTTCGTGGTCGGCATCGTGATGGGGCTGCGGCCCGCCGGTGGCCTCGGCGCGGTCCTGCTCGCGGCGCTCCTGGTGATCGTGGTCGCGTGGGCGATCAGCTGGGTGTTCGCGTACTTCGGCGTGATCGCCCGCACCGCGTCGAGCGTCTCCGGCATCGCGAACCTCGTGCTGTTCCCGCTGACGTTCCTGTCGAACGCGTTCGTCCCGACGGACACGCTCCCCGCCTGGCTGCGCTGGTTCACCGAGGTCAACCCGGTCTCGCACCTCATCACGGCGGTGCGGGAGCTCGTGAACCACGGCACCGTCGGCGGCGACCTGTGGCTCAGCCTGCTCGGTGCCGCGGTGGTCGTCGCGGTGTTCGCTCCGCTGACGGTGCGGGCGTACATGCGGAAGGCCTGAGCGCCGGAAGGACCGGGCGGGCTCGGGCGGCGTCGGCCGCTCGAGCCCGCCCGTCCGTCCCGACCGCGGCCGACGGCCTGGGCACACCGCGTGCTCAGGCCGTCGGCGCGATGCGGACGCCCTCGAGGAGCGCACGGGTCCTGGTGACGACCCGTGCGCGCCCCCAGTCGTGCGCGAGCGGGTCGTGGTCGGCAGCCGAGGCGTCCGCCGCCTCGGCCTCGGCCGCGGCGAGCGCCCGCTCCCCCGCGGCCGCCGCGAGGAGCGGACGGATCCGCGCGTGCGCGAGCACCGCGTAGTCCTGGCGCGTGCCGACCCGGGTCGCGAGGGCCCAGCAGCGGACGGCCGCGTCGGGCTGGCCGTCGCGGACGAGCGCGACGGCCAGCCCGAGCAGCGCCGTCCCGACGACCGGCAGGTCCAGCCAGGTCGACCCGAGCCGCAGCTGCACGAGTGCTCCGGTGCGCAGGCGTCGTGCGACGTCGCGCTCGGCGGCCGGGAGGCGCACCCCGCCTCCGCCGGGTCCCTCCACCTGGTCGGTGGTCGCGCCCAGGGCCTCGTCCACGGCCGCGATCCGCGCTGCGCCCGCCATGAGGCGCCAGTGCACCGCGCGGGTGCGCGGGTCCCGCAGCAGGTCCCACGCCGCGGTGTACTCGGCGGCCGCGCGCTCGGGGTGTCGCTCGTACCGGGCGCACTCGGCACCGATCGCGCGGGCGAGCACGCCCACCTGGACCGTGCCGTCGGCCGGACCGCCGCGCATCGTCACCGGGCGGAGGCGCAGGTCCTCGGCGATGGCGCGCGCCCGGACGAGGTCGCCCGTCGCCGCCGCGGCCAGGCCGACCGTCCAGCTGATCTCGTACAGGTCGTCGTCGGCGCCGAACCGTTCGAGCAGCTCCTGCGCCGACGCGGCCGTCTCGAGTGCCTCGCGGTACCGGCCGCCCTGCGCGTGCAGCTGGGTCAGGGTGACGGCGACGGAACCGGCCGTCCAGGCGTCGCCGGAGACCGCGGCGAGGTCCCGCGCGCGCTGGGCGTACCGGAGCGCGGCCGCGGGGTCGCCGGCGTTCTCGGCGAGCGGCGCGCTGAGCATCGCCCCGAAGCAGGCGACGCCCGGGTCCGGGTCGGCCCGCATCCGTCCGAGCAGCGCCGCTCCGGCCCGTTCCCCGCCGAGCACGAGCAGCAGGTCGCACTGCGCGTCGACCACGGGGTGCCCGGTGCCGCCGTCCCGTCGCATGCGCCGCAGCACCGAGCGGGCGCGGGCGGTGGTCCGGATGTCGGTGAAGGCCGCCGACGCCCCGCACAGCACGAGCGACACGACCGTCGCGGTGCGGTCGTCGGGGGCGACCGGCGCGGACCGGAGGGCGGCGATCACGTCGTGGGCGACGGCCACGACCTCGCCGTGGGTGCCGCGCAGGGTCCAGTAGCCGCCGAGCGCGGCGAAGACGTGCGCGACGGTCGGCCCGTCCTCGTCGCGCACCGCCCAGCGCAGCAGGGTGACGAGCGTCTCGGCCTCCCGGCGCACCACGCCGAACGCCGCGAGCTGCGCGGGCCCGGTGAGGGCGAACAGGTTGCACGTGGCCGACAGCTCCCGGCCCCACGTGGTCATCGCCGCCCGCACCTGCCCGGTCGTGCCGCGCTCGTCGAGGCGGTCCGCCCCGAACTCGCGCACGGTCTCGAGCAGTCGGTAGCGCACCGGTTCGCCCGGCGTCTCGACGAGCTGCACGAGGGACTGCTCGACGAGCTCCGCGAGGTCGTCCGACGCGTCGGCCCGACGGTCGGGTACCGCGACGGCCTCGACCGCACCGTCGGGGACGCCGTCGGGGAACAGCGCGAGCCGCGTGAGGAGGTCCTGCGCCCCGGCGTCGAGCAGCCGCCAGCTCCACTCGATCACCGCGAGCAGCGTCCGGTGCCGCTCCGGGGCGCTCCGGTCCCCGCTGCGGAGCAGGGCGAACCGGTCGTCCAGGCGCCGCTCCACCTCGTCGACGCTCATCCCGCGGACCCGCGCGGCGGCGAGCTCGATCGCGAGCGGCGACCCGTCGAGCCGGGTGCAGATGCGGCGGACCGTGTCGACCGGGAGCACCGCACCCGGGCGGGCCGCTCGTGCACGGTCGGTGAACAGCCGGACCGCGGCACCGTCCGCCTCGACCGGCAGGGGCGCGAGCGGTGCCACGACCTCGCCGCCGATCGCGAGCGGCGCCCGCGAGGTCGCGAGCACCCGCAGCCCGGGCACCGCGGCGAGCAGGTCGGCGGTGAACGGCGCGACCCGGTCGAGCAGGTGTTCGCAGTTGTCCAGCACGAGCACGGTCGGGGCCTCGTCGAGCACCCGGGTGACGCGGCCCCACAGGTCCGTGACCACGGCGTCGCGGAGGGACCGCGCCGACCGCACCTCGGCGACCCCGAGGAGTGCCGCGAGTGCCGGCAGCAGGTCGTCGGCGTCGGTGAGCGGTGCGAGCTCGCACACCACGACCGCCGTGGTCTCCGGCAGGCCGGCGGCGACCGCCTGCGCGAGCCGGGTCTTGCCGAGCCCGCCCGGCCCGAGCACGGTGACGAGTCGCCCCCGACCGAGCTCGGCGGTCACGGTCGCGACGTCGTGTGCGCGGCCGACGAGCTCGTTCGGCGCCGCACGCAGCCCGATGCGTCGGACGGTGCCGGTCGGGGCGGCCGGACCGCGCAGGAGTGCGGCGTGCAGGGCGACGAGCTCCGCGGACGGGTCGGCACCGAGCGCGTCGGCGAGCCGCCCACGGTGCGCCGCGAACACCGCGAGCGCCTCGGCCGGACGACCGTCCGCCGCGAGGGCGCGCATCGCACCGGCCGCGGCCACGTCGTCGTAGGGCGCCGCGGCGGACTCGTCGGTCCAGACCGCGGCGGCGGCCGTCGTGTCGCCGGACTCGAGCAGCAGGACACCCAGGCGTCGACGGAGGGCGTGCCGAGCCGCAGCCGCGCGGGCCGCCAACGCCGTGCCGAGCTCGCCCTCGACGTCGTCGCCCGGTGCCCCGGTCCACCGGTCGAGCGCGGCCCGGACGGTCTCGAGGTCGGTCGCGTCCACGGCGCGCTCGGCAGCGTCGAGGTCGACGGTGTCCTGGCCGGGTGCGAGCGCGTAGCCGGTGGTGGTGGAGACGACGAGCCCCTCGGCCGTGCTCCGTCGCAGGCGGGACACCATGGTCTGCAGGGCCGCTCGCGCTCCCCGGGGGCGGTCGTCACCCCAGAGCGCGTCGATCAGCGAGTCGGTCCCGACCGCGTGGCCCTCGGCGAGCACGAGCGCGACGAGGAACGACCGGGCGAGGGCACCCGTGACTGGCACGCTCCCGCCGTCCGGCCCCGCGACGGTCACCGGTCCGAGGACGGCGACACGGGACGCGACGGGCACGCGCCGATCCTACCGACGCCGTGCGACGGCCCCGGTCGGCGACGCGTCCGGGGTCAGCGCTTCTCGCCGAACGGCCCCGTCTTCGTGTCGACGTCCTGGGTCGCCCGCTTCTCCGACTCCAGGATCCCCCGCAGGGCGACGATCGCGCTCGCGGTGACGGCCACGCTCGACGGGTTCTCCCGGCTGGCGTCGAGGGCGCGCTCGAGCGTCGGGAGTGCCTCGTCGCCCGCGTCCTCCGCGCAGTCCCCGCGCACCACGCACGCGACCTGGCGCAGGGCTGCGGCGAGCGGCTCCGCGAACGACGGGTCCGGACGGCCGATGTTGTCCGCGACCGGGCCGGACCGGGCGACGAGCTCGGTGAGGTCCGTCGTGTACCAGGCGGCCCGCTCGAGGGCACGGAACCGCGCCCCGTCGGTCGCCAGGCGCGCCCGCGACCCGCGGAGCACCCCACGGGGGTTCCACCGACGGCTCTCCTGCGCCACCGACACCCGTTCGCGCACGTCCTCGATCGCCGCGTCGAGCCGCGCCTGCTGCCGGTCCCACGCGCGGGTGTCGGGCTCGCCCTGGTCGAGCACGGCCGCGAGGTCGTCGAGGTGCTCCGCGAGCACCGCGTTGACCTGGTCGATGCGCCGCTCGGCGTCCCAGAAGTGCAGCGGCGGCACGATCAGCGAGTTCACCAGCAGCCCGATGCCGATCCCGATGCCCATCTGCACGACGTACGCGAACGAGTACCCCTCGGCGTTGCCCCCACCGACGAGCAGGACGAACAGCGCCGCCATCGGGACCCACGAGTACCCCTCGCCGAGCACCCGGAACCCGCTGACCAGCACGCCGAGGCCCACCGCGAGGGCCACCGCGACCACGCCCGGGTCGCCGATGAGCATCGTGAACCCGGCGATGAGGATGCCGAGCGTGATCCCGACGAGCGTCTGCAGACCGGCCCGGACGCCCGCGAACACCGTGGTCCGCATCGCCACGATCGCCCCGAGGGGTGCGTAGTACGGGTAGTCGGCCGCGACCCCGGGGGCGTGCTTCGCGAGCGTCCACGCGATCGTCGCCGCGAGCGCGGCCTTCGCCGCGAGCAGCAGCCGCGGCTGGGTGCCCGAGTCGCGGCTCCACTGCCAGAGGCGGCGCCCGGCGCCCGTGATGCGTTCTGCTCGTGCCATGTCGGCGGCCAAGCTAGCCGCGGACCGCTGTGAGCGTTGACGGCGAGCGGGGCGGGACGGGAGGCACGTGGCGGCCGTGCTGTGCGCCTCCGTCCGTCGGACGATCAGACGGGAGGCGCGTGGCGGCGGTGCACCGCGCCTCCCGTCCGGCGAGCGGTCGCCGACGCGGAGAAGCCCCCGCGACGTGCGTCGCGGGGGCTTCTCCGATGTTGGTGCTGGACCTACTTGGCGTCGTCCGCCTTGGCGGCGGCGTCGGCCTCGACCTCGGCAGCTGCGTCGGTCTCGGTCTCGGCCTCGGCCTCGACCGGGGTCGACTCCTCGGTGGTCTCGGTCTCGTCGACCGGGGCCTCCTCGACCGGCGCGGCGGCGGCCGGGGCCGCCTTGCGCTGCACCGGGGCGGGCGAGCTCGAGACCGGCTCGAGCACGAGCTCGATCGACGCGAGCGGCGCGTTGTCACCCTTGCGGAAGCCGAGCTTCGTGATGCGGGTGTACCCGCCCTGGCGGTCCTCGACCTGGGGCGCGATCTCCGTGAACAGCGTGTGCACGACGGACTTGTCACGCAGCTGCGCGATGACGCGACGGCGCGCGTGCAGGTCGCCACGCTTCGCGAACGTGATGAGACGCTCGGCGACGGGACGGAGGCGCTTGGCCTTCGTCTCGGTGGTGGTGATGCGGCCGTGCGTGAACAGGGCGTTGGCGAGGTTGCTCAGGAGCAGGCGCTCGTGGGCGGGGCCGCCACCGAGGCGGGGGCCCTTGGTGGGCTTCGGCATGTCAGTTCTCCAGTGGTGATGGTGGTGCGCGCTGCGTCAGCGGCGCGCGTGCGCGTCAGCGCGAGGTCAGTTGCTGGACTCGTCCTCGTCGTACCCGCTGTAGAAGTGGGCGCCGTCGAATCCGGGGACGGTGTCCTTGAGGGACAGGCCGAGCTCGGTGAGCTTGTCCTTGACCTCGTCCACCGACTTCTGACCGAAGTTGCGGATGTTCATGAGCTGCGTCTCCGACAGGGCGACGAGCTCGGACACCGTGTTGATGCCCTCCCGCTTCAGGCAGTTGTAGCTGCGCACCGACAGGTCGAGGTCCTCGATCGGGGTCTGCAGCTCGTTCGAGAGCACGGCGTCGACCGGCGCGGGGCCGATCTCGATGCCCTCGGCCGCGGTGTTCAGCTCGCGGGCGAGACCGAACAGCTCGACCAGCGTGCGACCGGCCGACGCGATGGCGTCGCGCGGCGTGATCGCGGGCTTCGACTCGACGTCGACGACCAGGCGGTCGAAGTCCGTGCGCTCACCGGCACGCGTCGCCTCGACGCGGTAGGTGACCTTGAGGACCGGCGAGTAGATCGAGTCGATCGGGATCTGACCGGCCTCGCTGAACTCCGAGCGGTTCTGGGTCGCCGAGACGTAGCCGCGGCCACGCTCGATCGTCAGCTCGAGCTCGAAGCGCGCGGTGTCGTTCAGGGTCGCGATGACGAGGTCCGGGTTGTGGATCTCGACGCCGGCCGGAGCGGAGATGTCCGCTGCGGTGACCTGACCGGCACCCTGCTTGCGCAGGTACGCGGTGATCGGCTCGTCGTGCTCGCTGGAGACGACGAGGCTCTTGATGTTGAGGATGATCTCGGTGACGTCTTCCTTGACACCGGGGACGGTGCTGAACTCGTGGAGGACGCCGTCGATGCGGATGCTGGTGACAGCCGCGCCGGGGATCGAGGAGAGGAGCGTGCGGCGCAGCGAGTTGCCGAGGGTGTAACCGAAGCCCGGCTCGAGCGGCTCGATGACGAAGCGCGAGCGGAACTCGGAGATCGACTCCTCGGTCAGGGTGGGGCGCTGTGCAATGAGCACTGTGGGATTCCTTTCGGCGGAGTGTCCGCTATATGACACTCGGCGGTACGACGGGGCCGACCGGGCCCCGACGGGTCTGTTGAGTTGTGATCACGCGCACCGACCGGCCACGGGGACCGGCGGTGTGCGATCGAACGACCAGGAATGGCCGCGGGCCCCGCCCGCCCCGGACCGGGATGACCCGGTCAGGGGACGAGCAGGGCGCGGCCGGTTGCTCCTCGCGTCAGACGCGGCGGCGCTTCGGCGGGCGGCAGCCGTTGTGCGCCTGCGGGGTGACGTCGTTGATCGAGCCGACCTCGAGGCCAGCGGCCTGGAGGGAGCGGATCGCGGTCTCGCGACCCGAGCCCGGGCCCTTGACGAAGACGTCGACCTTCTTGACACCGTGCTCCTGCGCCTGACGGGCGGCGGACTCGGCGGCGAGCTGCGCCGCGAACGGCGTCGACTTGCGCGAACCCTTGAAGCCCACGGCACCCGAGGACGCCCAGCTGAGGACGGCGCCCGACGGGTCGGTGATGCTGACGATGGTGTTGTTGAACGTGCTCTTGATGTGGGCCTGGCCCACGGCGACGTTCTTCTTCTCCTTGCGGCGCGGCTTGCGCGCGGCAGTCTTGGGGGTAGCCATGATGATCTCCTATCGGGCCTTCTTCTTGCCTGCCACGGTGCGCTTCGGTCCCTTGCGGGTACGCGCGTTGGTCTTGGTGCGCTGACCACGCACCGGGAGACCACGACGGTGGCGGAGACCCTCGTAGCTACCGATCTCGACCTTGCGGCGGATGTCGGCGGCGACCTCACGGCGGAGGTCACCCTCCACCTTGAAGTTGCCCTCGATGAAGTCACGGAGGGCGACGAGCTGGTCGTCGGTCAGGTCCTTGACGCGGATGTCACCGGAGATACCGGTCTCGGCGAGTGCCTGGACCGCGCGGGTCCGGCCGACGCCGTAGATGTACGTGAGTGCGATCTCCACGCGCTTCTCGCGCGGGATGTCGACGCCTGCTAGACGTGCCATGTGCTGGCTGCTCCTGTTGTCGATGGAGGTGTGGCGCAGTACCGGTGCCCGGGCCTCCGCCCCGAGGTGTCCCCCCGCCGGTGACCTGGGTCACGACGGGGTTCTGGTACTGCGTGTTCGGTGTTGAGTTGTGGGTCCTGCTGGGAGCTCAGCCCTGGCGCTGCTTGTGACGCGGGTTGCTCTTGCAGATCACCATGACGCGGCCCTTGCGGCGGATGACACGGCAGTGCTCGCAGATGGGCTTGACGCTGGGGTTGACCTTCATGGTTGTTTCCTCGTGCTCGCTGGCTTCGTGCTCGGCGGGTTCGCCGGGCCGTTCCTTTCCAGCTCGCGGATCACTTGTAGCGGTAGACGATCCGGCCGCGGGTCAGGTCGTACGGGCTCAGCTCCACGATCACGCGGTCCTCGGGGAGGATGCGGATGTAGTGCTGGCGCATCTTCCCGGAGATGTGCGCGAGGACCTTGTGTCCGTTGGTCAGCTCAACGCGGAACATCGCGTTGGGCAGAGCTTCGAGCACCGAGCCTTCGATCTCGATGACGCCGTCTTTCTTGGCCATAGCCTCACTGTCGCTTGATTGGATTACCGGTGTGATCCCCGAGCCGGTCTGCGGGTCGGGCGCCACGCCATAAGGCATGGCACACCAAGGGTCGATCCTAGGCGACAGCGGGCCGATTGCCAAGTGCGGGCCGGTCCGACCCCTCGTCTGGGGCTTCCGCAAGGGTTCCTGAGCGTTCCACAGTGGGTTGTCGGGCTGCTCCGGGCCGCGGAGCAGCGGTGCGCCCGTAGCCTGGCCGACGCACCGACCGGGTCCCGGTCGGCGACCGGACCCCCGATCGGAGACCCCGTGCCGCACGATCCCCGCCGCCCCATCGCCCGACACGGCCGACTCCCCCGCCGTCGGGCGTGGACCACGGCCGCCACGGTGGTCGCCGCCGCGCTCGCGGTCGTCCTCGTCAGCGGCACCAGCGTCGCCGGCATCGCGGCGGTCCAGCTCGCGACCGCGCCGCACACCGTGCAGCTGAGCACCGACGACCAGAACACCGCGAAGGTCGCCGACATCACGGCGATCAAGGGCGGAGCGAACATCCTCCTCGTCGGCAGCGACACCCGCATCGGCCAGTTCGACTCGGACGAGAACGTCGAGGGCGCGCGCAACGACGTCACGATCCTCGTGCACGTCTCCCAGGACCACCAGCAGCTCACGGCGGTCAGCTTCCCGCGCGACCTCAAGGTCCCGATCCCGGCGTGCACCAACCCCCAGACCGGCACCACCTACCCGGCCGCGAGCAAGGAGCTGCTCAACGAGGCGCTCGGGCACGGCGGCCTGTCGTGCGTCGTCGACACCGTCGAGAACCTCACCGGCCTGACCGTCCCGTACGCCGGCCTCATCACCTTCGACGGCGTCATCGAGATGTCGAACGCCCTCGGCGGCGTCGACGTCTGCGTCGCGAAGCCGATCCACGACTCGTACACCGGGCTGCAGCTCACCGCGGGCGACCACACGCTCGAGGGGCAGGACGCCCTCGCCTTCCTCCGCAGCCGCCACGGCGTCGGCGACGGCAGCGACCTCGCCCGGATCAGCTCGCAGCAGGTCTTCCTGTCCGCCCTGCTCCGCAAGGTCGCCTCGGACGGCACCCTGTCGAACCCCGTGACCCTCTACAAGCTCGCGGGTGCCGCGCTGTCGAACATGACCCTGTCCGACGGCCTCGCCCAGACCCGCACACTCGTCGGCCTCGCCTCGACGCTGCGCGGCATGAGCACGTCCAACATGCTCTTCGTGCAGTACCCCGTGGTCGACGACCCGACGGACACGTCGCACGTGCTCGTCGCGCAGGAGCCCGCGCACGCCCTCAACGTCGCGCTGCAGCAGGACGTGAAGACCTCGCTGACCGACTCGAGCACGGGCCGGGCGTCGACGCTGTCACCGGACGCGCAGGCCTCCGCGCCCGCGCAGGCACCGGCCTCCGGGACGGGTGGCGGGACCGGCACCGGGACGGGCGGCGGCACGGACACCGGGGCCGGCACCTCGGGCACCGGGGACGCTGCGGCCGGTTCGACCCCGAGTCCGAGCGCCACCCCGCTGCCGTCGAGCATCACCGGGCAGAGCGCCTCCGAGCAGACCTGCTCGCGCGGCAACTGACGCGGTCGCCACGGGGCGGGGCCGGCCAGGCAGCTGTCCCGGACCGCGAGGCCGTGGTCAGGGTCCACAGGGCCACTGACCCGGCAGGCAGGGGCGTGTTCACGGTCCGCACAGGGCCCGCTCAACCGACCCGCAGGGTCGTGGTGACGGTCCACAGCGCCGCTGACACGTTCCGCAGCGCCGTGGTCTCGCGTCATCGGCCATGGGCCACGGACCACGGACCACGGGCTCCGCCCCCAGGACCGCAGGCATGGTCCGCAGGACCGCTGACCCGTGCCCGGGCAGCCCACCTGTCGGGATGTCGGCGTAGAACCCGACGAAAGGCCCACCGCCGGGCAGGAGTCGAACCGAGGCCCGACGCGTGTCTGGAAACCCGGCGCGCCGACGGACGGAGACCGACCAGGCGGAACCGCCCCGCATCTCCTGACCTGCCAGGCCGACGGACAGCAACCGTCCCGGCTGTGCCGTCCTACCTGCCACGCCGACGGACGGGAACCGACACGACCGAACCGCCCCGCGCCTCCCGAGCTGCCATGCCTGCGGACGGGAACCGTCGCGGCCGAGCCGCGCGGCGCCTCCCGAACCGACCCACGGACGGGCTGGACCCGACACGGCGGAACCCACCCGCGCCTCCCGGCCCGAGCGACCGACGCTGCCTAGGCGATCGGGACGGGCGTCACGCCGAGCGCTGCGAGGCCTGAGGCGCCCCCGTCGGAGGCCGTCGTGACCCAGATGCCGTCCGCGTGCACGGCAACCGTGTGCTCCCAGTGCGCGGCGTCCGAGCCGTCGAGCGTCCGGATGGTCCAGTCGTCGTCGTCCGTCGAGCTGTCGATCGTGCCGGCGGTGACCATCGGCTCGATCGCGACCACGAGTCCGGGCCGGACCGCGGGCCCGGCGCCGCGGACGCGGTAGTTGAAGACGGGCGGATCCTCGTGCATCGAACGGCCGATCCCGTGCCCGGTGAAGTCCTCGACGATGCCCCAGGCGCCGGTCTCGTCGATCGCGTCCTCGATCACCGCGCCGACCTCGTTGAGGTTGCGGGCGTGCGCGAGTGCCGCGACGCCGTGCCACAGCGCACGCTCGGTGGTGTCGCACAGCGTCTGCCGCGCTGCGGTCAGCGGTGCGTCCCCACCCGGGAGCACCGTCGTGAACGCGCTGTCGCCGTTCCACCCGTCGACCTCCGCGCCGGCGTCGACCGACACGATGTCGCCGGGCTGCAGGACACGGTCACCGGGGATGCCGTGCACGACCTCGTCGTTGACCGAGACGCACAGCGTGTGGCGGTAGCCCGGCACGAGCTGGAAGTTCGGGATGCCGCCGCCGTCACGGATGGTGCGTTCTGCGACCGCGTCGAGCTCGCCGGTGGTGACACCGGGTCGGATCGCCTGCCGCACCGCCGTGAGGGCCGCCTCGGTCAGCAGCCCGGGACGGACCATCGCCCGGAGTTCCTCGGGGCTCTTGTAGATCGACGGCTTGCGACGTCGCACGAGCGGGCTCAGACGCTGGCGGTGAGGCCGCGCGAGACCAGGGCCGCCTGGATGCGGTCGCCGACCTCGTCGATGGTGCCGAGGCCGTCGACCTCGACCACGAGTCCACGCTCGGCGTAGGACGCGACGATCGGTGCGGTCTCCTGCGTGTAGACCTCCTGGCGACGACGGATGGTCTCCTCGTTGTCGTCGCTCCGACCCTGCTTGGCGGCACGGTCGAGCAGACGGCTGACGAGCGCGTCCTGGTCGGCCACGAGCTGCACCACGGCGTCGATCCCGGCGCCCTGCTCGGCGAGCAGTGCGTCGAGGTAGGCCACCTGCCCGACGGTGCGGGGGTACCCGTCGAGCAGGAACCCGTCGACCGCGTCGGCCTCGGCGAGACGGGACTTCACGAGCTCGTTCGTCAGTTCGTCGGGCACGTAGTCCCCGGCGTCCATGATCGCCTTCGCCTGGACCCCGAGCGGGGTGCCCTCGGACACGTTCTTGCGGAAGATGTCACCGGTCGAGATCGCGGGGACCCCGAACGACTCGGCGATGCGGCCCGCCTGGGTGCCCTTCCCGGCTCCGGGAGGTCCGACGATGATGAGACGTGCGCTCAACGGAGAAGCCCTTCGTAGTGACGTTGCTGCAGCTGCGAGTCGATCTGCTTCACGGTCTCGAGACCGACACCCACGATGATGAGGATGCTCGCGCCACCGAACGGGAAGTTCTGGTTCGCGCCGAACAGCGCCAGTGCTGCCAGCGGGATGAGCGCGATGAGACCGAGGTAGAGCGCACCGGGCAGCGTCACCCGGGTCAGGACGTAGTCGAGGTACTCCGCCGTCGGACGGCCGGCCCGGATGCCCGGGATGAAGCCGCCGTACTTCTTCATGTTGTCGGCGACCTCTTCGGGGTTGAAGGTGATCGCGACGTAGAAGTACGTGAAGCCGACGATGAGCAGGAAGTACAGGACCATGTAGAACCAGTTGTCACCCGAGGTCAGGTTCGCCTGGATCCAGGTCACCCACGCGGCCGGCGCGGAGCCGTCCGAGGGCTGGTTGAACTGCGCGACCAGGGCCGGCAGGTACAGCAGCGACGAGGCGAAGATGACGGGCACGACGCCGGCCATGTTCACCTTGATCGGGATGTAGGTGTTGTTGCCCCCGTAGGTGCGACGGCCGACCATGCGCTTGGCGTACTGCACGGGGATCCGCCGCTGCGACTGCTCGACGAAGACGACGGCCATCATGATGACCAGGCCGACCAGGATGACGAACAGGAAGAGCTCGAAGGACTGCGACTGCTCGATCGCCCAGAGCGCGGACGGGAACTGCGCTGCGATGGACGTGAAGATGAGCAGGGACATGCCGTTGCCGATGCCGCGCTCGGTGACGAGCTCGCCCATCCACATGATGAGGCCGGTGCCGGCGGTCAGCGTGACGACCATGAGCATGATCGCGTACCAGCTGTCGTTCGAGATGATCGACGAGCAGGAAGCCGAGGCGTTCGTGCCGAACAGGGCGCCGGAGCGGGCGACGGTGATCAGGGTGGTGGACTGCAGCACGCCCAGCGCGATGGTGAGGTAGCGCGTGTACTGCGTCAGCTTCGCCTGACCGGACTGCCCCTCCTTGTAGAGGGCGTCGAAGTGCGGGATGACCACGCGCAGGAGCTGCACGATGATCGACGACGTGATGTACGGCATGATGCCGAGCGCGAAGACCGAGAGCTTCAGCAGCGCGCCGCCGGAGAAGAGGTTGATCAGGTCGTAGAGGCCGCCGGAGGACGACGCGCTGGCGAGACAGCTCTGCACGGCGGCGTAGTCGACGAACGGTGCGGGGATGTACGACCCCAGACGGAACAGCGCGATGATCGCGAGGGTGAAGCCGATCTTCTTGCGAAGATCGGGGGTGCGCATGATGCGCGCGACCGCTCTGAACACGAGGACTCCGAACTGCTGGGACCGGCGACCTGGTCGAGGTCGGCACGGTGTCGATCGGCAGGGCCGACCCGGCCGACGGACGGCCACTGTCAAGGAAACCGTAACGGCGGCCCGTGCGCAAACGCACGGGCCGCCGACGGGGATTACTGGGAGACGGAGCCGCCAGCAGCTGCGATCTTCTCGGCGGCGGACGCCGAGACCTTGTCGACCGCGACCGTGAGCTTCACGCTGATGTCACCCTGACCGAGAACCTTGACCTTCTCGTTCTTGCGGACGGCGCCCTTGGCCACCAGGTCCGCGACGGTGACGTCGCCACCGTTCGGGTAGAGCTCCGCGAGCTTGTCCAGGTTCACGACCTGGTACTCGACGCGGAACGGGTTCTTGAACCCGCGGAGCTTCGGGGTGCGCATGTGCAGCGGCATCTGCCCACCCTCGAAGCCGACCTTGACCTGGTAACGAGCCTTCTGGCCCTTGGTACCACGGCCGGCGGTCTTGCCCTTCGAGCCCTCACCGCGACCCACGCGGGTGCGGTCCTTCTTGGCGCCCGCGGCGGGGCGGAGGTGGTGCAGCTTCAGCACCTGCACGCGCTCGTTCTTCTCGTCGCTCATGCGTCGACCTCCTCGACCTTCACGAGGTGCGCGACCGTCGCGACGTACCCGCGGTTCTGGGCGTTGTCCTCACGCAGGACCGTACGGCCGATGCGCTTGAGACCCAGGCTGCGGAGCGTGTCGCGCTGGTACTGCTTCTCGCTGATAACGGACTTCGTCTGCGTGATCTTCAGCATCGCCATCACGCACCTGCCTTCTCGGTCGCGGCACGCAGGGCTGCGGCCTCGGCGCGGAGCAGGCGGGCCGGGACGACCCGGTCGACGTCGAGGCCACGACGGCTGGCGACGGCGCGGGGCTCCTCGAGCTGCTGCAGCGCCTCGACGGTCGCGTGCACGATGTTGATGGTGTTCGACGAGCCGAGCGACTTGCTCAGGACGTCGTGGATGCCGGCGCACTCGAGCACGGCGCGGACCGGACCACCGGCGATGACACCGGTACCGGCAGCAGCCGGACGCAGCAGGACGACACCGGCAGCGGCCTCACCCTGGACGGGGTGCGGGATCGTGTTGCCGACGCGCGGGACGCGGAAGAAGTTCTTCTTCGCCTCCTCGACGCCCTTGGAGATCGCGGTGGGGACTTCCTTCGCCTTGCCGTAACCGACACCGACGAGGCCGTTGCCGTCACCGACGACGACGAGCGCCGTGAAGCTGAAGCGACGACCACCCTTGACGACCTTCGAGACGCGGTTGATGGTCACCACGCGCTCGAGGAACTGGCTGTCGCCACCGCGGTTGTTGCGGTCACGACCCTGCTGACGGTCACGGCCACCGCCACGACGGCCGCGCTGGTCGGCGTTGTCGCGGTTGTTGGACGCGGAGCCCGCAGCGGTCTCGACGGGGCGCTCGGCGACCGCAGGAGCGTCCGCCTCCTTGCCGGTCGTCGCCTTCGCAGCGGTCTCGGTCGCAGCAGCGGTGTCGGTCTCGACAGCGGTCTCGGTCTCGACAGCGGCCTCGGCCGGCGTCTCGGTCTCGGCCGCTTCGTTGTTGTTCGCGATGTCGCTCACAGGTTCAGCCCTCCTTCACGGGCACCATCGGCGATCGCGGCGACGCGACCGGCGTACTTGCTACCACCGCGGTCGAAGACCACGGCCTCGACGCCGGCAGCCTTCGCACGCTCGGCGAGGAGCTCGCCGACGCGACGGGCCTTGGCCGTCTTGTCGCCGTCGAACGACCGGAGGTCGGCCTCCATCGTCGACGCGCTGGCCAGGGTGTGACCCTGGGCGTCGTCGATGACCTGGACGAACACGTGGCGCGACGACCGGAAGACAGCGAGGCGCGGACGCGACTCGGTGCCGGTGATCTTCTTGCGGAGACGGTTGTGACGGCGCGCCTTGGCGGCCGACTTGCTCTTTCCTCGGATACCGAGAGCCATGATCACTTACCTGACTTTCCGGCCTTGCGGCGCACGATCTCGCCGGCGTAGCGGACACCCTTGCCCTTGTAGGGCTCGGGCTTGCGCAGCTTGCGGATGTTGGCAGCCACCTCGCCGACGGCCTGCTTGTCGATGCCCGAGACGGTGAGCTTGTTGTTGCCCTCGACGGCGAAGCTGATGCCCGCCGGCGGCTCGACCGTGATCGGGTGGGAGTAGCCGAGCGCGAACTCGACGTTGCTGCCCTTGGCCTGCACGCGGTAACCGGTGCCGACGACCTCGAGGCCCTTGGAGTAGCCCTGGGTCACGCCGACGATGTTGTTCGCGATCAGGGTGCGGATGAGGCCGTGCAGGGCACGGGACTCACGCTCGTCGTCCGGGCGGGTGACGAGGACCTGGTTCTCCTCGACCTTGGCCTGGATGGGCTCGGCGACGACGAGCGCGAGCTCGCCCTTCGGGCCCTTGACCGCCACGGTCTGACCGTCAACGGAGACGGAGACCCCGGCGGGGATGTCGATGGGAAGACGTCCGATACGAGACATTGTCGATCACCACACGTAGGCGAGGACTTCCCCACCCACGCCCTTCTGCTCGGCTTCACGGTCGGTGAGCAGTCCCGAGGAGGTCGAGAGGATCGCCACGCCGAGGCCACCGAGGACCTGGGGGAGCTCCGTCGACTTCGCGTAGACCCGGAGACCGGGCTTCGAGACGCGCTTGATGCCGGCGATCGAACGCTCGCGCTCGGGGCCGTACTTCAGGTCGATCGTGAGGGTCTGCCCGACGCGGGCGTCCTCGATCTTCCACTCGCTGATGTAACCCTCGCGCTTGAGGATCTCGGCGATGTTCTTCTTCAGCTTGGAGCTGGGAAGCGAGACGGCGTCGTGGTGCGCCGAGTTCGCGTTCCGCAATCTGGTCAGCATGTCTGCGACCGGATCGGTCATCGTCATGATGGTCGTCCATTCTTCGCCTGGTTTCGACACCCGTTCCACGAATGCCGACCTGAGCGATCGGGGTGATCCCGGAGCGGTTCCCCGGGATCGGTGTGTTCAAGGGTGCGGGCCGGAGGACGTGAATCCTCCGGCCCGCACCGCCCGAAGTAGCTTAGACCGTCTGGTCGGCCGAACGGAACGGGAACCCGAGCTGGCGGAGCAGCGCGCGTCCCTCGTCGTCCGTCTTCGCGGTGGTCACGACGGTGATGTCGAAGCCACGCACGCGGTCGATGCGGTCCTGGTCGATCTCGTGGAACATCGACTGCTCCGTGAGACCGAACGTGTAGTTGCCGTTGCCGTCGAACTGCTTGTCGCTGAGACCGCGGAAGTCGCGGATGCGGGGCAGTGCGAGGGTGACGAGCCGGTCGACGAACTCCCACGCGCGGTCACCACGGAGGGTGACGTGCGCGCCGATGGCCTGACCCTCGCGCAGCTTGAACTGCGCGATGGACTTGCGGGCCTTCGTCACGATCGGCTTCTGACCCGTGATCGCCGTGAGGTCCTTGACGGCCCCGTCGATGATCTTCGAGTCGCGAGCGGCCTCGCCGACGCCGGTGTTCACGACGACCTTGACCAGGCCAGGGACCTGCATGACGTTCGCGTATCCGAACTGCTCGGTGAGGGCAGCCTTGATCTCGTTCTTGTACTTCTGCTTGAGGCGCGGTTCGACCTTGGTCGCCGGCGCTGCAGTCGTGTCGGTCATCAGAGCTTCTCACCCGACTTCTTGGCGTAGCGGACGCGGACGGTCTTCTTGACGCCGTCCTTCTCCACCTCTTCGATGCGGAAACCGACGCGGGTCGGCTTCTTGGTCTTCGGGTCGACGATCGCGACGTTCGAGACGTGGATCGGAGCCTCGTGCTGCTCGATGCCACCGGTCTTCGAACCGCGCTGCGTCTGGCCGACGCGGACGTGCTTCGTGACGAAGTTCACGCCCTCGACGACGACCCGGTTCTTGTCCTTGAGGACCTCGAGGACCTTGCCCTGCTTGCCCCGGTCACCGCCGCGCTCCTGCTTGGCGCCCGTGATGACCTGGACGAGGTCGCCCTTCTTGATGTTCGCCATGGCTTACAGCACCTCCGGCGCGAGCGAGATGATCTTCATGAACTTCTTGTCACGGAGCTCGCGACCGACCGGACCGAAGATGCGCGTTCCGCGCGGGTCGCCGTCGGCCTTGAGGATCACTGCCGCGTTCTCGTCGAACTTGATGTAGGAGCCGTCCTGACGACGGGTCTCCTTCTTGGTGCGAACGATGACCGCCTTGACGACGTCACCCTTCTTCACGTTGCCGCCGGGGATGGCGTCCTTCACCGTGGCGACGATGACGTCACCGAGGCCGGCGTAGCGACGACCCGAGCCACCGAGCACGCGGATGGTCAAGATCTCCTTGGCACCCGTGTTGTCGGCGACCTTCAGGCGGGATTCCTGCTGAATCACTGCTGTCTCCTATTCCGAAGCAGGCCGGGGCCTACTTGGCCTTCTCGAGGATCTCGACCAGGCGCCAGCGCTTCGAGGCGCTGAGGGGACGGGTCTCGCTGATCACGACGAGGTCGCCGACACCGGCGGTGCCGAGCTCGTCGTGGGCCTTCACCTTGGACGTGCGGCGGATGATCTTGCCGTAGAGCGCGTGCTTCACGCGGTCCTCGACCTCGACCACGATGGTCTTGTCCATCTTGTCGCTCGTCACGTAGCCGCGACGCGTCTTGCGGTAGCCGCGGGTGGAGGCGGCGGAGTTGAGCTCTTCGTTCGCCATCAGTTCTCCTCGGCGGTAGCGGCCTCGGTCGACTCGGCGGGCTTGTCAGCCTTCTTCGTCGTCTTCTTGGCCTTGGTGGCGGTCTCGACGGGCGCGGGAGTGGCACGGATGCCGAGCTCGCGCTCGCGGAGGACGGTGTAGATGCGTGCGATGTCGCGCTTGACGGCACGGAGACGACCGTGGCTCTCCAGCTGGCCGGTGGCCGACTGGAAGCGGAGGTTGAAGAGTTCCTCCTTGGCCTTCTTCAGCTCGTCAGCGAGACGCTCGTTCTCGAACGTGTCGAGCTCCGTCGGACGGAGCTCCTTGGAACCGATCGCCATTATGCGTCGCCCTCCTCGCGCTTGATGATGCGTGCCTTGAGGGGCAGCTTGTGGATTGCACGGGTCAGCGCCTCACGGGCGATGTCCTCGCTGACGCCGGAGAGCTCGAAGAGCACACGACCCGGCTTGACGTTGGCGACCCACCACTCGGGCGAGCCCTTACCGGAACCCATGCGGGTCTCAGCCGGCTTCTTGGTGAGCGGGCGGTCCGGGTAGATGTTGATCCAGACCTTGCCGCCACGCTTGATGTGACGCGTCATGGCGATACGAGCGGACTCGATCTGACGGTTGGTCACGTAGGCGGGGGTCAGCGCCTGGATGCCGTAGTCACCGAACGACACCTTGGTGCCACCGGTCGCCTGGCCCGAGCGCTTCGGGTGGTGCTGCTTGCGGTGCTTGACTCGACGGGGGATAAGCATGGTTACGCCTCAACTCCTGCGCCGGCCGGCGCGTCCTGCGGGGCCTGCTGCTGGCGGCCGCCGCGGTCGCCGCCACGGCGGTCCCCACGGTCGCTGCGCTCGCCACGCGGGCCGCCACGACGCTCGGGGCGCGACGAACGCTGGTTCGCCTGCTCGCGAGCGAGCTCCTTGTTCGTGATGTCGCCCTTGTAGATCCAGACCTTCACGCCGATGCGGCCGAACGTGGTCCGGGCCTCGTAGAAGCCGTAGTCGATGTTCGCGCGGAGCGTGTGCAGGGGCACACGGCCCTCGCGGTAGAACTCCGAGCGCGACATCTCGGCGCCGCCGAGACGACCGGACACCTGGATGCGGACACCCTTGGCGCCGGCGCGCTGTGCACCCTGCAGACCCTTGCGCATGGCGCGACGGAACGCGACACGAGCGGAGAGCTGCTCGGCGATGCCCTGCGCGACGAGCTGGGCCTCGGTCTCGGGGTTCTTCACCTCGAGGATGTTGAGCTGGATCTGCTTCTTGGTGAGCTTCTCGAGCTCGCCACGGACGCGCTCCGCCTCGGCGCCACGGCGACCGATGACGATGCCGGGACGCGCGGTGTGGATGTCCACGCGGACGCGGTCACGGGTGCGCTCGAGCTCGATGCGGGCGACGCCTGCGCGGTCGAGGGTCTTCTTCAGGTACTCGCGCACCTTGATGTCCTCGGCCACGTAGTCGGCGTAGCGCTGGCCGGCCTTCGTGCTGTCGGTGAACCAGTGCGAGACGTGGTCCGTCGTGATCCCGAGACGGAAGCCGTACGGGTTGACCTTCTGGCCCATTAGTTGCTCGCCTTCTTGCTCGTCGCGGCAGCCTCGACCTCGTCCGGCGTCGCGAGGACGACCGTGATGTGGCTGGTGCGCTTGTTGATGCGGAAGGCGCGGCCCTGGGCGCGCGGCTGGAACCGCTTCAGGGTCGTGCCCTCGTCGACGAAGACGCGGCTCACGTAGAGGTCGCGCTCGTCGAGGAAGCTGTTCGTCGAGTCAGCCTTGACCCGTGCGTTGGCGATCGCCGAGGCGACCAGCTTGTACACGGGCTCCGAAGCGCCCTGGGGGGCGAACTTCAGGATGGCGAGCGCCTCGTGGGCCTGCTTGCCGCGGATCAGCTCGATGACGCGACGGGCCTTCTGAGGCGTGACGCGGATGTGTCGCACACGTGCGATCGACTCCACCATTTCGTTCCTCCTCTGCGTCGCCGCCTCAGCGGCGACGGCCCTTCTTGTCGTCCTTCACGTGACCACGGAAGGTGCGGGTCGGCGCGAACTCGCCGAGCTTGTGACCGACCATCGACTCGGTGACGAACACCGGGATGTGCTTCCGACCGTCGTGCACGGCGATCGTGTGACCGAGCATGTTCGGCACGATCATCGAGCGACGCGACCAGGTGCGGATCACGTTCTTGGTGTTGGCCTCGTTCTGCGTGACGACCTTGCGGAGCAGGTGCTCGTCGACGAAGGGGCCCTTCTTCAGACTGCGTGGCATCTTCTGAACTCCTACTTGCGCTTCTTGCCGGCGTTACGGCGACGGACGATGAGCTTGTCGCTCGGCTTGTTCGACTTGCGCGTGCGACCCTCGGCCTGACCCCACGGGCTGACCGGGTGACGACCACCGGACGTCTTGCCCTCGCCACCACCGTGCGGGTGGTCGACCGGGTTCATCGCGACACCACGCACGGTCGGGCGGACGCCCTTCCAGCGCATGCGGCCGGCCTTGCCCCAGTTGATGTTCGACTGCTCGGCGTTGCCGACCTCGCCGATCGTGGCGCGGCAGCGGGCGTCGACGTTGCGGACCTCGCCCGACGGCAGACGGAGCTGCGCGTAGGGGCCGTCCTTGGCGACGAGACGCACCGAGGCGCCGGCCGAGCGGGCCATCTTCGCGCCGCCACCGGGGCGGAGCTCGATCGCGTGGATCACGGTACCGACCGGGATGTTGCGCAGCGGCAGGTTGTTGCCGGGCTTGATGTCCGCGCCCGGACCCTGCTCGATGACGTCGCCCTGCTTGAGCTTGTTCGGCGCGATGATGTAGCGCTTCGTGCCGTCCACGTAGTGCAGGAGCGCGATGCGCGCCGTGCGGTTCGGGTCGTACTCGATGTGCGCGACCTTGGCGTCGACGCCGTCCTTGTCGTGACGACGGAAGTCGATCACGCGGTACTGGCGCTTGTGGCCACCACCGATGTGGCGGGTCGTGATGCGACCCGAGCTGTTGCGGCCACCGGTCTTCGGCAGCGGACGAAGCAGCGACTTCTCCGGCGTCGAACGGGTGATCTCGGCGAAGTCGGCGACCGACGATCCGCGACGACCCGGGGTGGTCGGCTTGTAGTTACGAATAGCCATGATTTATCCCTCTGGTCCTCAGCCGACAGCCGTGAAGATGTCGATCGAACCGGACTTGAGCGTCACGATGGCGCGCTTGGTGTCCTTGCGCTTGCCCATGCCGAACTTCGTGCGGCGGGTCTTGCCCGGACGGTTCAGGGTGTTGATGCTCGCGACCTTGACGTCGAAGATCTTCTCGATGGCGAGCTTGATCTCGGTCTTGTTCGACCGGGGGTCCACGATGAACGTGTACTTGCCCTGGTCGATCAGGCCGTAGCTCTTCTCCGAGACGACCGGCGAGATGATGATGTCGCGCGGGTCCTTGTTGAAGCCGCTCATGCGGAGATCTCCTTCGCGGTCTTCGACGCGATGAAGGCGTCGAGTGCGCTCTTGCTGAAGACGAGGGCGTCGGACTTGAGCACGTCGTAGGCGTTGAGCTGGCCGTACGAGAGCGCGTGGACACCCGGCAGGTTGCGGATCGACTTGAGCGTCAGCTCGTCGTCCGACTCGAGCACGACGAGCACGTTCTTGACGGGCGCGACCTTCTCGATGAGCGTGCGGGCGGTCTTGGTCGACGGCACGTCGGCCGAGACGAAGCCCTCCACCGCGGAGATGCGGCCACCGCGGGCGCGGTCCGAGAGCGAGCCGAGCAGAGCCGCGGCGATCATCTTCTTCGGGGTGCGCTGCGAGTAGTCGCGCGGGGTCGGTCCGTGGACGACGCCACCGCCGGTGTGCTCCGGTGCGCGGACCGAACCCTGACGGGCGCGGCCGGTGCCCTTCTGCTTGAACGGCTTGCGACCAGCACCGCGGACCTCGCCGCGGTTCTTGGTCTTGTGGGTGCCCTGACGCGCGGCGGCGAGCTGCGCGGTGACGACCTGGTGGATCAGCGGGACGTTGGTCTCGACGTCGAAGAGCTCAGCGGGCAGCTCGATGCTGCCGGCGACGGCCCCGGTCGCGTCGAGGACGTCGATCGTGGTTGCGGTCTCGGTGGCCATGATCACTTACCCTTCACGGCGGTGCGGACGAAGACGGAGCGGCCACGAGCACCGGGGACGGCGCCCTTGACGAGCAGCAGACCCTTCTCGGCGTCGACGGCGTGCACCGTGAGGTTGAGGACGGTCACGCGCTCGCCGCCCATGCGACCAGCCATGCGCATGCCCTTGAAGACACGCGACGGGGTCGACGAGGCGCCGATCGAACCGGGCTTGCGGTGGTTGCGGTGCGCACCGTGCGATGCGGAGACGCCGGCGAAGCCGTGGCGCTTCATGACACCGGCGAAGCCCTTGCCCTTGGAGGTGCCGACGACGTCGACCTTCTGGCCCGCCTCGAACGTGTCGACGGTGAGCTCCTGGCCGAGCGTGTACTCAGCGGAGTCGTTGGTGCGGATCTCGGTGAGGGTGCGACGCGGGGTCACGCCAGCGGCCTCGAAGTGGCCAGCGGCCGGCTTGTTGACCTTGCGCGGGTCGATGGCGCCGGCGGCGATCTGGATCGCCTCGTAGCCGTCGCGCTCGACGTTGCGGATCTGGGTGACCACGTTCGGGCCGACCTCGATCACGGTCACGGGGATGAACTTGTTGTTCTCGTCCCACACCTGGGTCATCCCGAGCTTCTTGCCGAGGAGGCCCTTGACGGTCTTGGTTGAGTTCGCCATTGGTCAGCCCCCTTACAGCTTGATCTCGATGTTGACGTCAGCCGGGAGGTCGAGTCGCATGAGCGAGTCGACGGCCTTCGGCGTCGGGTCGACGATGTCGATGACCCGCTTGTGCGTGCGCTTCTCGAAGTGCTCGCGCGAGTCCTTGTACTTGTGAGGGGAACGGATCACGGTGACCACGTTCTTCTCGGTGGGGAGCGGCACCGGGCCGACCACGGTCGCACCGGCACGGGTCACCGTGTCGACGATCTTCCGGGCCGACGTGTCGATGACCTCGTGGTCGTACGACTTGAGCCGGATGCGGATCTTCTGTCCCGCCATGTGTCTCTTTGTCCTCTCTGCGCCGCGCACCCTTCCGGGCCGCCTGACGCCGCCGCCACCGTGCATTCCTGCAGGGCTTGGCTGTTTTCCTGAACCAACCGGCCGCATCCCGGGGGATGACCGCTGTTCTCCTGTCAACCGCGCGGAGCGACCTTGGCCGTCCAGCGTGGGCATGTCGCGTCCCCCGCACTCCGGGCACAGCTGCGCCCGAGGTGGTGTTGGGGACTCGATCGTGTTCTGCTGCCTGCGGCCCAACCCAGCTCCGCTGAACGGAGGGGTTGTGCACTGCCAGAGCAGTGATCCTGCGGGCGCGGGCCCGCGGAGTTCGGAACCGGACAAGTCTCTCACGGGTGTGGCATCCCTGCAACCCGGGCGTGTCGCTTTTTTCCGGAGGCCGACTCCCCCGGGAACACGGGGATCGGACGGGTACCCGGGCAGGGTGTCCGGTCGCCGCGGAGACCGCACCGGACGCCGTCGTGGAGGGCCCGGCAGCGAGGGGCGGGCACGCGCGTCACACACCTTCGCGACGGGTCCCCCGATGGTCGGCAGGCGCGTCAGCCCTGGGCAGAGCAGCCCGCCTCCGCCATCGGTCACCGACGGCCGGGAGGCGCGACGCGACGCCGCCACGGACCTCGCCTCGCGCCTCGGTCGCCGACTGCCCGGAGGCGCGGCGCGGCTCCGCCGAGGTCCGCGCCTGCGCCTCGGTTCGCCGACGGGCCGGAGGCGCGGCGCGGCTCCGCCGAGGAGCCGCCTCCGGCACCCTCAGACGTCGAACGCACGAGGCCCGCCCGACATCGGTCGGGCGGGCCTCGTGACGGGCTCCGGGCGGTCCTACTCGGCGACCACCGGGGGCACGAACCACGGCGGGAAGACCGCGACGCGCGGCCCGGTGACGCGGTGCTCGGCCAGGAGCGTCTTCACCTGCTGGCGCACGCGGTCGTTCGGGACGCCGATCACGGCGACGGAGGACAGCGGCACGCGGGGCCCCGCGAGCAGCTCGAGGCCGTGCATCTCCGGGTCGGTGAAGTCGGTCCGGCGGATGAGGTTCGTCGCGGCCGCGGGGCCCACGGCGAACCGCACGTCCTCGGCCTCGGCGTCCTGGTCGGCCACGATGACCGAGGCACCGAACGCCGACATCGGGACGACGAGCACGACGTACTCGGTCGCGCGGGTGCGGCGAGCCGCGTCGGACCACCGCTCCCCCTCGGCACCGCGGCGCAGCTCGTCCCACCGCGTGGCGTCGGGCGACAGGCTGAAGGACACGTGTGCTGACACCGGGGCGCCGTCGGGCGCGGTCGCCTCGGCTCGTGCGGCGCGGGTCGCAGCGGAGCTCACATCGACGGCCGGTGAGGCCTGGTCGGCCGCGAGCACGGCGCCATCCGCGACGATCGCCGCGAGGTTGTCGACGTGGGTGGCGTGGTGGGCACGCAGGGCGGCGAAGTCCCGGGGTTCGGGGAGTTCCGGTGCGGATGCGGACCGCAGGGATCCGCCGGCACCGCGGGTCGGCGCCGGGGTCGACCGGAGGTCGGTGGTGATGCGGGTCCGGCGCGGTGCCGGAGCCGTGGGGACCGCCGGCGTCTCGCGCTGGCGGGGGGAGCAGATGTCGCAGAGCTCGGTGGGGAAACCGTGGATGCACTCGTCGGTCACGACTGGTGAGGGTCCTTCCGTGCCCGTGTGGGGGTGGTCGGGCACGGTGACCAACCGTACGTCATCTCCGCGCCCGCGTCGTCACTGGCGGTAGAGCAGGGCGCGGACCTCGGACTCCGCGGCGTGCAAGCGCTGCGGGTCGATCGTCTCCCCGTGCTCGTAGGCGTCGAGGAGCCGCGGGTCGATGTAGCTCTGCCGGCACACCGTCGGGGTGTTGCCGAGCTCCTCGCTCGCGGCCTTGACGGCGTGGGACACGGCTTTCTTCCGCTTCGCCTGGGACGACTCCGGACCGGTCTTCGCCAGGTCGACGGCGGCGGCGACCGTGCCGTGCAGCGTCCGGAAGTCCTTCGCCGTGAACTCGTCGCCCGCCCGCTCCTTCACGTACTCGTTGATGTCCTCGGCGGCGAGCGGCTCCCACTCTGCCCCGCGGCGCTCGCGGAACGAGAGCAGGCGGGCGTTCGCGCCGCGACGCTTCATCCCCGCGATCACCTTCGCGAGGTCGGCGTCGTGGATCGTCGAGGACCACTCCTGGCCGCTCTTGCCCGGGAAGTCCAGCTCGATGTCGTCGCCGGAGACGTGGGCGTGCGCGCAGAGCAGCGTCGACAGCCCGCGACTGCCGTGCTCGGTCGCGTACCGCTCGGAACCCACACGGAGGGAGCCCTGGTCGAGCATGCGGAACGCGGCGGCGAGGGCGCGACGTCGGTCGGGTTCCGGGCGGCGCAGGTCCTGCGTGACCATGCGTCGCGCCGACGGCAGCGACTCCGCGAGGGCGAGTGCGCGGTCGTACTTGATCTTGTCCATCCGCTCGCGCCAGCCCGGGTGGTACATGTACTGCCGGCGCCCGGCACCGTCGATACCCGTCGCGAGGATGTGGCCGTTCTCGTACGGCGAGATCCAGACCTCGTCCCACGCCGGCGGGATCACCAGCTCCTCGAGCCGCTGCCGCACGGCCGGGTCGGTCACCGTCGCGCCGTCGGGGTCGCGGAACGAGAAGCCGCGGCCACTCCGCACGCGGTGGTAGCCACGGCCGTTGGTCGTCGAGCGTCGGAGACGGGTCACCCGACCGATCCAACCCGACGGGCCCTGTGACGGGTCACGGCAGCGATCCGCCCACCCCCTGACTCCGTTCTCCGACCGGCCAGGTCGAACACGGACGGCGGTGCCGACGACAGGACGGCAGGAACGACGAAGCGGGGCCGGACCCGAAGGCCCGACCCCGCTGACGCAGTGTCTTCCGGAGAACCGGGAGTTACTTGACGATCTCCTCGACCGTACCGGCGCCGACCGTACGACCACCCTCACGGATGGCGAAACGGAGGCCGGCCTCCATCGCGATCGGCTGGATCAGCTCGACCGACATGGCGACGGTGTCACCGGGCATGACCATCTCGGTGCCCTCGGGCAGCGTGATGACGCCGGTGACGTCCGTGGTGCGGAAGTAGAACTGCGGACGGTAGTTCGCGTAGAACGGGTTGTGACGCCCGCCCTCTTCCTTGGTCAGGATGTACGCGTTCGCCTTGAACTCGGTGTGCGGCGTGACCGAACCCGGCTTCACGACGACCTGGCCGCGCTCCACGTCCTCGCGCTTGAGGCCACGGATGAGCAGACCGGTGTTGTCACCAGCCTCGGCCTTGTCGAGCAGCTTGCGGAACATCTCGATGCCCGTGACCGTGGTCTTCTGCGTCGGGCGGATGCCGACGATCTCGACCTCGGAGTTCAGGTCGAGCGTGCCACGCTCGACACGGCCGGTGACGACCGTGCCACGTCCGGTGATCGTGAAGACGTCCTCGATCGGCATGAGGAACGGCTGGTCGGTGGCGCGCACCGGGTCCGGGACGTTCTCGTCGACGGCGGACATGAGGTCCTGGACCGACTTGACCCACTTCTCGTCGCCCTCGAGCGCCTTGAGCGCCGAGACCTGCACGACGGGGGCGTCCTCGTCGAACTCCTGCGAGCCGAGGAGCTCACGGACCTCGAGCTCGACGAGCTCCAGGATCTCCTCGTCGTCGACCATGTCGGACTTGTTCAGCGCGACGACGATGTAGGGGACGCCGACCTGGCGGGCGAGCAGGACGTGCTCACGCGTCTGGGGCATCGGGCCGTCGGTGGCGGCGACCACGAGGATCGCGCCGTCCATCTGGGCCGCACCGGTGATCATGTTCTTCACGTAGTCGGCGTGACCAGGAGCGTCGACGTGCGCGTAGTGGCGCTTCTCGGTCTGGTACTCGACGTGCGAGATGTTGATCGTGATGCCGCGGTCGCGCTCCTCGGGAGCGCTGTCGATCTGTGCGAAGTCGCGGGCCTCGTTGAGGTCCGGGTACTGGTCGTGCAGAACCTTGGTGATCGCCGCCGTGAGCGTGGTCTTGCCGTGGTCGACGTGACCGATGGTTCCGATGTTGACGTGCGGCTTGGTCCGCTCGAACTTGGCCTTGGCCACTGTGGGTCCTCCTCAGGACTCGGAGAGCATGCCCCCGGTCGCGAGACCGTTGGCGTGCAGGGTGTGTGTCATTACTGTACTTGGTGGCGAGGGGCCCGTCGCCGGGCACCCTCGCCTGTGGAGTGAACGCCGGAGCGTTACTCCCCGGTGTTCTTCGCGATGATCTCCTCGGCGACCTTGGCCGGGACCTGGCTGTAGGTCTCGAAGGTCATCGAGTAGACCGCACGACCAGAGGTCTTCGACCGGAGGTCACCGACGTAGCCGAACATCTCGGACAGCGGAACGCTCGCGCGGACCACCTTGACGCCCGAGGCGTCCTCCATCGAGGCGATCTGGCCACGACGGGAGTTGAGGTCACCGATGACGTCGCCCATGTACTCCTCCGGAGTACGCACCTCGACGGCCATGATCGGCTCGAGGATGGCGGGACCGGCCTTGCGGGCGGCCTCCTTGTAGGCGATGGAACCGGCGATCTTGAACGCCATCTCGGACGAGTCGACGTCGTGCGCCGCGCCGTCCTTGAGGATGGCCTTCACGCCGACGGTCGGGTACCCGGCCAGGATGCCGACCTGCATGGCGTCCTGGATACCGGCGTCGACCGAGGGGATGTACTCACGCGGGACGCGACCACCGGTGACGGCGTTCTCGAACTCGTAGACCTTCTCGGCCGTGACTTCCATCGGCTCGAGGGCGATCTGCACCTTCGCGAACTGGCCGGAACCACCGGTCTGCTTCTTGTGCGTGTAGTCGTAGCGCTCGACGACCTTGGTCAGGGTCTCGCGGTACGCGACCTGCGGCTTGCCGACGCTGGCCTCGACCTTGAACTCGCGCTTCATGCGGTCGACGAGGATGTCGAGGTGGAGCTCGCCCATGCCCTTGATCGTCGTCTGACCCGTCTCGGCGTTGAGCTCGACGCGGAACGTCGGGTCCTCTTCGGCGAGCTTCTGGATGGCCGTGGAGAGCTTCTCCTGGTCAGCCTTCGTGTTCGGCTCGATGGCGACCTCGATGACCGGCTCCGGGAACGTCATCGACTCGAGGACGACCTGGTTGGTCGGGTCGCACAGGGTGTCACCGGTGGTGGTGTCCTTGAGGCCGATGACCGCGTAGATGTGGCCAGCGGTCACGTTGTCGACCGGGTTCTCCTTGTTGGAGTGCATCTGGAAGATCTTGCCGATGCGCTCCTTCTTGCCCTTGGTCGAGTTGATGACCTGGGCACCGGACTCGATCGAGCCGGAGTACACGCGGACGTACGTGAGACGACCGAAGAAGGGGTGCACCGCGACCTTGAACGCCAGGGCCGAGAACGGCTCCGTCGCCTCGGGCTTGCGGATGATCTCCTTCTCCTCGTCCTTGACGTCGTGGCCGATCATCGGCGGCACGTCGAGCGGGGACGGGAGGTAGTCGATGACCGCGTCGAGCATCGGCTGCACGCCACGGTTCTTGAACGCCGAGCCGCAGAGGACGGGGTAGACCTCGGACGCGATGGTCAGCTTGCGGATCGCGGCCTTGATCTCGTCCTTGGTGAGCTCCTCGCCACCGAAGTACTTCTCGAGCAGTGCGTCGTCGGTCTCGGCGACGCGCTCGATGAGCTTCGCGCGGTACTCCTCGGCACGGGCCTGGAGGTCCGCGGGGATCTCCTGGACCTCGTACTGGGCGCCCATGGTGACGTCACCCTTGGCATCGCCCGGCCAGACCTTGGCGTGCATCTCGATGAGGTCGATGACACCGACGAAGTCGTTCTCGGCACCGATCGGGAGCTGGAGCACGAGCGGCTCCGCACCGAGGCGGTTGATGATGGTGTCGACGGTGAAGTAGAAGTCCGCGCCGAGCTTGTCCATCTTGTTGACGAAGCAGATGCGGGGGACGTCGTACTTGTCGGCCTGACGCCACACGGTCTCGGACTGGGGCTCGACGCCCTCCTTGCCGTCGAAGACGGCGACGGCACCGTCGAGGACGCGGAGCGAGCGCTCCACCTCGACCGTGAAGTCCACGTGACCGGGGGTGTCGATGATGTTGATCTGGTTGTTGTCCCAGAAGCAGGTCGTCGCGGCCGACGTGATCGTGATGCCGCGCTCCTGCTCCTGCGCCATCCAGTCCATCGTCGCGGCGCCGTCGTGGACCTCACCGATCTTGTGCGTGATGCCCGTGTAGAACAGGATGCGCTCGGTCGTCGTGGTCTTGCCGGCATCGATGTGCGCCATGATGCCGATGTTGCGGACCTTGTTCAGGTCGGTGAGCACGTCCTGTGCCACAGGTTCCTCCGGAAGAGTTGTAGGAGAGGTTGGCGGTCGGGTGGGCGTCGGCGGTTCATGACCACCGACACCCACCCGCAGCCGGGACTACCAGCGGTAGTGGGCGAAGGCCTTGTTCGACTCGGCCATCTTGTGCGTGTCCTCGCGGCGCTTGACCGCGGCACCGAGACCGTTCGACGCGTCGAGGATCTCGTTCATGAGACGCTCGGTCATCGTCTTCTCGCGACGTGCCTTGGCGTACGAGGTCAGCCAGCGGAGCGCGAGGGTGTTCGCGCGGTGCGGCTTGACCTCGACCGGGACCTGGTAGGTCGAGCCACCGACACGGCGGCTGCGGACCTCGAGGGTCGGACGGACGTTGTCGAGCGCCTTCTTGAGCGTCGCGACGGCATCCTGCTGGTTCTTGGCGGTGACACCCTCGAGCGCGTCGTAGACGATGCGCTCGGCGAGGCCCTTCTTGCCGTCCAGGAGGATCTTGTTCACGAGCTGCGAGACGATCGGCGCGCCGTACACCGGGTCGGCGACGACGGGACGCTTCGGGGCGGGACCCTTGCGAGGCATCTAGCTCAACCCTTCTTCGCGCCGTAGCGGCTGCGAGCCTGCTTACGGTTCTTGACTGCCTGGGTGTCCAGGGCGCCACGGATGATCTTGTAGCGCACGCCGGGGAGGTCCTTCACACGACCGCCACGGACGAGCACCATCGAGTGCTCCTGCAGGTTGTGGCCCTCACCGGGGATGTAGGCCGTCACCTCGGTGCCGTTCGAGAGCTTGACACGAGCGACCTTGCGCAGGGCCGAGTTCGGCTTCTTGGGGGTGGTGGTGTAGACGCGGGTGCAGACACCACGCTGCTGGGGGTTCGCCTTCAGTGCCGGCGCCTTGGTCTTGACGACCTTCGGCGTGCGACCCTTGCGAACGAGCTGCTGGATGGTAGGCAACTGTTCTCCTGGTTCTTCGCTCGTGCTCTGGCCGGCGCGTTCCGCCGGCTTCCTCATCACACGCCGATCGCCGCCTGACGGCGGAGGTGGCGGGGGATGGATGATCCCGTCCGGCTCGTGGCATCAGCCACCGCAGGACCGGGATTTCGGGCGCGCCCGAGGGCGCACACCCAGATGAGACTACCCGCGTGACAGGGTGAGATCAAGCCGGGCGTGTCGCGGTGGGGAGGATGCGCGACGGGGTCGGGGGGGCGCCTCCCGGCCGCATCCGGACCGCCTGCCGGACGCGAGCTGGACCCACGACCGGACGCGAGGCGGACCGACGACGCGACGCGAGGCGGACCGACGACGCGACGCGAGGCGGAGCGACGACCCGACCCGCGCCGGACCGACGCCCGCACGCAGCCGGCCCAGTGGACGGACCGCGTCCGGGCTCAGGAACCGGAGTCGCGCGCGCCGTTGCCGACGGCCGACTCGAAGGTCGCACCCTCGTCGGTGAAGCCCGTGATGTAGCCGGTGGCGTTGACGTTCATCGGGCCGGCCGAGGCCGTTCCCGGGCCGTCCGGGCCCGTGAAGTCGGCGGTGTACTTCGCCCGCCCGTACGTGGTGGTGGTCACGAAGAAGCCGCGCGACAACCAGTCGCCCACCGACACCGCGGGGCGGGTCTCGAGCGTCCACTTCTTGTTCGTGTACGTGTACGACGGGTTCGACCCGTAGGCGTAGAAGCTGCACCCGGGCGGCTCGGCCTCGGTCGACGCGATGCAGCCGTCCACCCAGCGGTCGACGGCCTGCTGGGCCGCCTGCTTGCCCGCGTCGGTCAGCGTGACGCGCATGGACACCGGGATCGAGGCCGTGCTCCGGAAGCCCGAGACCACGGCCTCGGTCTTGTCCGCCGTGTACCACTTGCCCCCGTCGACGGCGACGGAGTACTTGCCCGGCAGCGCCTTGAGGCTGACCGCCCCGTCGGTGGAGGTGGTCACGCTCTTGCCGGCGATCTGCAGCCCCGTGTTCGCGGGACCGCGGACCGAGACGTCGACGCGGCCGAGCTGCGGGGCCTCCATCTTCCACACCGGGAAGACGCCGAGGTCGGTTCCCGTGCGGTCGAGCGTGAAGACGGTCGAGACGTCGCGACCGCCCTGTCGCAGGTACGCCCGCACCTGTGCGGTGTCGCCGGACGTGTCGGTCGCCGCGATCCGGTACCCCGTGATCTTCGAGGAGGCCTTCGCGTACGCGGCATCGGTCAGCAGCACGTCGTCCTTGCCGTGCTCGATGCCCGCCGTGTCGAGCGCGTCGTCGACGCGACCGGCGGTCAGGTCGTCGAGGAACGCGCGCACCGGACGGTCGGGCGAGTGCGAGGCCGACTGGACCGAGTAGGTCACGATGCCGGCGACGGCGAGCAGCACGACGGCGGTGCCACCGGCGATGATGCCGATCAGCGCCCCGCGCCGCAGCTTCCTGCGAGGCGGTCGCGGCGGCGCCACGACCCCCTGCGCCGCGGCTTCCTGCGTGCCCCGGATCGTCTCGACGTGCGGTACGGCTGCCCAGCCGTCCGTCTGCTGCTCGGTCATGCGTCCCCCGTCGTGCGTGTTGCCTGCTCCGGGATCCTACCGCCGGGGACCGACGCCGGTCCGGTGTGGTTCCGCGCGGCTGTCAGCGGTGGTCGTGCGTCGCCCGCCGGGCCGCCGCGCGGGTGTCAGCGGTGGTCGCGCGTCGCCTGCCGGGCCGCCGCGCGGCTGTCAGCGGTGGTCGTGCGTCGCCTGCCGCGCCGCCGCGCGGTCCTGGTGGCGCGCCGCGGCGATCCCGCCGACGACGCACACCAACGCGACGACGACCGAACCGACGACGAACGGGCTCAGTGCGGAGCCCGCCGGGAACACGAGCAGCTCGGTGGCGTCGCCGCGGACGGACGCGTAGCCGACCGATCCGACCGCGAGCATGACGAGGTACGTGCCGGCGGCGGCGACGAGGCCGCTGACGCCCGGGTTGCCCTCGCGGACGCCGGACGCCGTCGCGAGGAACACCACGACCGCGCCGGCGACGACCATCCCGGGGCCGAGGTACGGCGTCGCGTCGGGTTGGGCGATCGCCTCGACGTCGGCGAGCAGGGCCTCGAAGCCGGTCACCGCGACGACGAGCGCCACGAAGAGCACGGACGTCATCGTCGCGACCAACCAGCGGGACATGCGGCGATGGTACCGCCGGGTGGTGTGCGGGGTCGCGGTGGGCCGCGCACGACGGACCGGACGTGGTGCTGGCCCTACTGCTGGACCTGCTCCTGGTCGGTGCGGCCTGCGTGGGCCACCTGCTCGGTGCGGTCGGCGCGGTCGGTGCGGTCGGCGCGGTCGGTGCGGTCGGCGCGGTCGGCGCGGTCGGCACGGTCGGTGCGTTCGGCCTGTCCGCGGGCGACGGCGACGAGGGCCAGGGCGATGGTCGCCGTGATCACGGGGACCGACTCGGTGAGCGGCGCAGCCTGCGTGGTCGCCTCGTCCGTCCCGGTGGCGGACCACGCGTGGTCCGTCACGGACGGGAGGCGCGCACCGGCCCCGGCGGGCACCGGCACCGCCGGCAGGTCGCCGGCCGGGAGGGGCGTCGCGACCCCCACGGGCTCGGTCGCGGCCGGCGCGTGGTCGTCGGCCGGGAGGGACGCCGACGCTCCGGCGGGTGCCGTCGCCTCCGGCTCGGGGGCGTGGTCGCGGACCGCCGGGCCCACCACCGGGAGGACCGCGGTGGTCGCCGGGGGTTCGACGTGCGCGGTGCCGGTCCCGGTGGCGGCACGGTCGGTGCTGCCGTCGACGTCACCGAGCGTGGTGCTCGTCGACCGGCCCGCGCGGATCCGAGCGGCCGCCATCCGCACGAGGACGACCGCGGCGATGACGGCCCAGATGCCGTTGACGATCGTCGACGGCACGGCGTGGTGTGCTGCGACGTTGACCGCGACCGACACCCCGCCGACGAGGTTCAGCGCCTGGTAGACGGGGCCGTTGGGGATCTTCCCGAGGGAGAAGAGCAGGTAACCTGCCAGGACGGTTACGGCTCCGAACCAGCCGAGGAACTCCACGATTCCGTACAACACGCGCGACTCCGGGCACGACGAGGAACGGCCGTCCGTGGGCGACCGTCCGAGAGGGGATGGGCAGCCGCGAGCGCGGCACCGGGAGCATCGTACGCACAGCGACGGGTGTCGCGGAAGCGGGTCCGGCGTGGCGCGGTGGCCCCGGTTCGCGGGGTGGGCGGCGGAGGGGTCCGCGAGCAGTGCGGGGCGGTCGCCGGCCCGCCGTCGGAGCGGTCGTCGACCGGCCGCCGGGGCCGTCGTCAGCCCGCCGCCGGGGCCGTCGTCAGCCCGCCGTCCTGGCGGCCGTCGGGCCGCCCGCGAGCACGTAGACCGACCCGCTGAAGGTCCAGGTCGGCGTCTCCGCCGCCCCGTCGTCGGCGCCGGACTCCGCCGCTGCGGACGAGATCGACGTCACGAGGAAGAGCCGCGGGTTCGACTGCACGCCGCGGACGAAGGCGAGCGCCTGCGCGAAGTCGCCCTCGACGGTGACGGTCACGGGGATCACCGAGAAGTTGGCGCTCGTGATGCTGCCGTCGGTCGTGGTCCGCGGTGCGACCGGCGTCGCGGCGGCGGTCGCCTGGGCGGTCGGTGCCGCCGTGGCCGCACCCGGGGTCCCCGTGCCCGTCGACCCTCCGTCGGAACCGGTCGCCGGCGTCGCGGCGGGCGCCACGTACGCCTGCGCATCACCGATGGTGAGCGACGACACCCGGACACCGCTCGTGTCCGCCGTGGCATCGAGCTGGCTGATGAGTGCGGACGCCTGGGCGTCGGCGGGCACCGACGCACGCAGCTCGGCGAGTTCGGCCTGCATGCGCGGCATCTCGGCGGCCCGCTCCCGCAGACGGTCGAGCTCGGTCCGTGTCGAGGCGTTGGTGCCCGCGACACTCCCGCGTTCGGCATCGGCAGCCGCGGCCCGGTCGAGCTGCGGCTGCACCCCGAGGAAGAACCCGCCCGCCAGGATCGCGAGGGACGCGACCGCGGCCAGGAGGAGCATCAGGCGGTTGCGGCTCACGACTTGTCCTTCGTCTCGTACTTGCCGTCGAACGCACGCTCGTCGAGGTGGATCGTCATGTCGACCGTGTAGACGTTCGTCGACGCGTCGAGCGTCACCGAGTCGGCGTTGGCGTCGACGAACGCCGGGATGCCCTTCACCGAGTCGAGCCAGGCGGGCACCGACGGCAGGGTCGTGCTCGACGCGGCGATCGTGAGCGTCGCGATCCGCTGGCCCTGGAGGGGAGTGGTCGCCTGCGCGTACGACTCGAGCGGGGTCGCGGAGTCGATCTGCACGCCGGTGATGGAGACGCCGGCCGGCAGGGAGTCCTGCACACGCTGCAGGGTGGCCTGCCAGTCGACCTCGGTGGACCCGCCGACCCCCTGTGCGGCTCGGAGCAGGTCGGTCTGACCCTCGACGTCGCGCACGTCGCGGTACTGCCGTTGCTGGAGCAGGAGGGAGTCGGTCTCCTGACGCGCCTGCTCGAGCTCCGACTCGGACTGCATCGCCGCGGCCGACGCGACGACCGTCGCTCCGGCGGCCACCACCGCCACGACGACGACGCCGAACCACGCCCGACGGACCAGGGCCCGCTGTCGTCGGTCGACGTGGACCTCGGTGGGCAGCAGGTCGACACGGGGGACGCCACCGACGACGATCGTGCCGGCTGCCTCACGGCCCTGCCGCTTCGTCCGCTGCGCGGTGTCCGCCACGAGCCGGACCTCGTGGGATCGGGGCCCGCGTCTCCGGGGCGGTTCCAGGAGCTTGGTCATGCGGCGACGCTCCCCCGCGCCAGTCCCCACGCGACGGCGACGGCGTGCCCGCGCTCGGCGAGGTCCTCGCTGCGGACGGAGCGGTTCGTCGCGGCGTCGGCGAACGCGTCGCCGATCGCCACGGGCAGTCCGGTCTGCATGCCGAGCGCCCCGGCGAACCCGGGGAGGTGCGCGCCGCCGCCGGCGAGCACGATGCCCGCCATGGTCGTCCCCGGCCGGGTGCTCACGAAGTAGTTCACGGTGTTCCTCAAGCTGGTCAGCAGTTCGGTGCTGAGGTCGCGGATGGTGGCCTCGGCGCGTCGGTCGTCGGCGGTCAGGGCGCGGCCGCCCATGCCGATCCAGCGCTTCACCGGCTCGGCCTGGTCGAGGGGGATGTCGAGGGCAGCACCGAGCGCGCCGGTCAGGTCGTCGCCTCCCGACGGGATCACCCGGACGAACTGCGGGACCCCGTCCGTCGCGATCACGACCGTCGTGGTGTTCGCCCCGACCTCGGCGAGCGCGTGCGTACCGGGGTACCGGGACGCCGGCAGGTAGACGCGGGTGAGCGCGAACGGGATGAGGTCGACGCCGACCGGGTTGAGACCGGCGAGCTGGACCGCGCGGACGTTCGCGAGCACGGAGTCCTTGACGGCCGCGATGAGGAGACCGTGCACGACGGGTCCGTCCACCGTCGTCGACTCGGACACCGGGTAGAAGTCGAGGATCGCGTCACCGACCGGGACCGGGAGCATGTCCTGCACCTGGAACGGCAGCGACTCGCGGATCTGCGCGAGCGGGGCCTTCGGGACGGTCAGGTCGCGCGAGAGCACGCGCTGGTTGCCCATGCCGAGGACGACGTCCTTCGACCGGAACCGTCCGACCCGCCACAGCTCCCTGAGGCTGGCGGCGACGGTGTTCGGCTCGAGGACCTCACCGCGCTTGGTCGAGCCCGGGACGAGCGGGACCTCGGCCACGCGCAGGATGACGGGGTCGGGCTTGTCCGGGTTCGCGACCTCGACCGCGCGGATGGTGTCTCCGCCGATGTCGATCCCGACGAGGGTCTTCGCCATGTGCTGGGTCCTTCCTACGCCAGGCCGGTGATGTGCAGGTACGCGTCGAGCACGGGCTGACCGAGGAACACGCCCAGCCAGGCTCCGCCGAGCATCCAGGGGCCGAACGGGATGCCGGTGCCGCGACGGGCACGACCGGTCGCCAGCAGGCCGATGGCGAAGGTACCGCCCAGGAGGAAGGCGCCGGAAGCTCCCACTGCGAGGGGTCCCCATCCGAGGTACGCGAGCACGAGCCCCAGGACACCGGCGAGCTTGACGTCGCCCAGGCCCATCCCACCGGGGACCGCGACCGCGAGGGCGAGGTAGCCGCCGCCCATCGCGACGAGCCCGATGCCGCCGCGGACGAGCGCGGCCCAGTCGCCGGTGAGCGCGCTGCGGGCGACCAGGAGCACCGCGCAGACCACGTAGGCGGGCAGGACGATCGCGTTCGGCAGCCGGTGCACGTCGAGGTCGATGAGCGCGAGGGCGACCGAGACGGCCATCAGGTAGAGGAGCACGACGAGGCCGACGGTCGCGGCGGCAGCGGCCCGCGGGTCCGTCGCGGCCACGAGTGGCGGTGCGGCGCGGAGGACGACGAGCACGAACAGTGCCGCCGTCGCCGCCTCGACCAGGGGGTAGCGCTTCGGGATCGCGGTGCTGCAGTCACGGCACCGCCCGCGGAGCAGGAGCCACGACACCACGGGCACGTTGTCCCGTCGTCGGATGCCGTGGCCGCAGCGTGGGCAGGCGCTCGGCGGCGCGACGACCGAGATGCCCGCTGGGACACGGTGCACGACGACGTTGAGGAACGAGCCGACGGCCAGGCCGACGACGCCGACGAGCAGGGCGACGAACACGGCCGGGGTCACCGCGGGACCCCTGCCGCGTCGTACGCCGCCGCGACCTCGATCTGCGACGTCACCTTGTAGGTCGTCACGACCGGCTGCGGGAAGAACGGTGGTGTGTAGCTGCCGAGGCTCGTGTCGTAGCCGTACGCCTTGAGGTAGCCGTTCGTGCCCTTGCCCACCGCACCGCGGAACCGCTGTGCGATCGACCCCTTCACGGTGAGCTTCCCCCGACCACCGCCGATGGCGTAGTTCTGCACGGTGAACGTGCCCTGGTTCGACAGCACCGCAGCCGCCACCGTCCGGTCCCCGGCGAGCATCGGGTAGGTCCCGCCGTACGCGTCGACCATGGGGTTCCAGACCAGGACGGCCTCCTGGCCCACGAGACCGAGCACGGTCGACGCCGCCCGGCCCGCCGTGTACTGCAGGTCTCCGGTCACGTAGACGTAGTTCTCGGCGACGAGCGAGATCGACGCGTCGACCTTGCCGGACACGAAGAGGTCTCCGTGGGTGCATCCGTAGGCCGTGCTGAACGGGATCTGCTGCCCCTGCGCGGTCTCGGGGTTCGCCTCGTCCCACGTTCCGCCCAGTCCCGGGACACTGCCGCGACGGGGGAACCCGAGACCGTTGTCCTTGACGGCGACGCTCCGCATGCAGGCAGACGGGGACCTGCTCGGGTCCTTGGTGAAGTTCGGGTTCGTCGAGGACCCGGTCCCGGACGATGCCGGCTCGTCCTGCACGTACACGAGGTTGTCGGCGAGGAGCTTCGTGCTGACGACGGCCCCGGAGCCCTGCAGGTCCGTCAGCCTGCCGCACTTGTCGGGCGCCGACCCGTACTTGCCGGAGCGCTGCAGGTTCGTCGCGAGGGTCAGCGGGGAGCGGATGCGCATGGTGCCGTTCCCGAGGAAGGTGATCTCGGTGGGTCCGGTGTACAGGCAGCCCGTCCCCGGCGCGGTGTCCCTGACGGCCGGGTCGTCGCTGTACATCCGGTCGCGGCCGGCGCTGATCGTCGACGGCGGCGTGTACGAGCTGACGACCTCGGGCTGGTAACCGGCGTAGTAGTCGAAGGAGGGGGCCTTCGGCGAGGAGCACCGGTAGGTGCTCCACCCGACCGAGGACTGGACCGTGCTCCCGAACCGACCGCCGCAGATGAGCATCACGTCGTTCGAGCGGATCGGTCCGTCGAGGGTGTCACCGTCCTGGAACTGGATGCGGTCGCACGCATCCTTGCCGCCGCCCGGGCTGACCGAGTACGTCGTGTTCTGGTAGACGTTGCGGCAGTCCTCGCCGGTGATGGCCGGGTCGCCGGACTCGTAGTCGGTCCAGTACAGGTAGTTCGAGAAGCCGTCCGGCCGCACGTTCGCGACCAGGGTGCGAGTGGTCGAACCGGCACGCCCGGTGACCTGGACCCGGACGATGCCCTGTGGGCCGGCGATGCTGTTGTCGACCGCGTACCGGTACGACGTCTCGCCCGCGGCGCCCGTCGACCCGGGCACGGTCACCCAGCTCGTGAACGCGGGGTTCAGCGCAGCCCCGGTGCCGACGCCCTTCGGGAACGTGTCACCGGTGCTGAAGGGCTGGCTCGGATCGCCGTACTTCGTCGCGTACGTGTTGTCGGCGTTGACCCGGCTCTGGTAGTCGGCGAGTCCGGCGTACGCCGCGGCCATCGCGTTGGCGAAGTCGCGGTCGGAGGTCGTCTTCGTCGCACCGGACGTCGCGATGCCGACCATCGTGGCGGCGAGGATCATCACGACCATGCCGATCCCGAGGACGGCGGCGAGGGCGACGCCGCGCTCGTCGTCGTGCGAGCGGATGAGGGCGAGGATGCGGCGCACGGTCAGCTCCCGAACTGGAGGTTGGGCATGCCGACGGTGCTGGTCAGCGAGACGTCGTCACGGGCGGCTGGACGCTGCTGGTCGCGCTCCCCGACGGTGAGGTCGATGCTCACGGACCGCACGGCCGCGAGGTCCGTCGCGCTCAGCGCACCGTCGGGGCCCGCCGTCATCGCCGTGCCGGCCGCGTTGCGGAACGTGAACAGGGTCGACGGGACGACGGACTCGGCGAGGACGAGTCGGGACGTCGGTGCGTTCGTCAGCGTCGGGGTGGTCGCGCGGGGGAAGTCGTAGTAGGTGGCCGTGCGGTCGGTGGGCACGCCGTTCCACTTCGTCTCGGTGATCGTGCCCTTCGCCGGGTCGAGGGTGAACTGCACCTCGACGGGCTGCACGTCGACCGCCGAGTTGAGGTTGATGTAGGCGAAGAACCGGACCGACGTCGCCGTGGCGTACTGCACCGCGTACTGCGCGTCGACGCCGCTCGCGACGGGGTTGTTCGAGGCCACCCGGAACATCCGCTGCATCTCGCGCATCGCGGTCGAGGCCACCCGGGTGTTGGAGTCGACGTTCGTCGTGGTGGTCGATGCTCGCGACACCGAGACGAAGAAGGCGCCCGCCATGGTGAGGACGAGGACGCTGATGCTCATCGCGACGATGAGCTCGGCGAGCGAGACGCCGCGGTCGTCCCGGCCGAGGCGGCGGAGGACGCGCATCACGGCGCGCGCCTGGGGTCGAGGAGCACGCGGTCGGCCGTCGGTGCGACGCCCGGTGCTGCCTGGATGCCGGTCACCGTGGTCGGCGTCGTGATGGTGATGATCCCGAGCAGGTTGACCGCGGTCCTGCCGGACTGCAGCGACCACGTGCCGTAGGGCAGGGCGATCGTCACCGGCTGGCCGAGGGGGAGCTTCGTGAACCGGTACTGGGCTCCCTTCGCGCACCCGGGGTCGCCGGAGTTCGGCACCGGCGCGACGGAGTTGGCGAGGACCTCGTTGACGCTGTTCGTCGGGAGGGTGATCGTGACGAGCTGCACCGACGCCCGCACCGCGTTCGTCCCGGCGACCGGCTGCCCCGGGCTCCGCGGAGCCACAGCGGTGCCGCTCCCGGTCGTCCAGTTCTCCGGGTCGGTGCTGGCGCACGTCGCCGGTACGCCGGCGACCGCCTTGTAGCCGTCGGTGAACGGGAAGACCTGCGTCGTCGTGCCGACCGCGAAGGGGCCCTGGTCGGCGGTCTTGCGCCGCAGCGTCACCGGCATCGTGGTCGGCGCGGTGAACGCCGTGGTCGGCGCGTTGGGGTCGCCCCACTGCGGTGCGACCGTGAGGGCGGTGTCGTAGTTCATGTTCGCAGCCGCGGTCTGGTTCGCGCTCACGCGGACGGTCGTCGAGGGCGTCGCCGTCTGGGCGCCGAGCGACCCCGAGGACGTGCCGTCGTCGATGTTGCCCGGCTTCGTCACCGAGACGTCGTACCGGCCGGGCTTCACGTTGAGGGCGTAGCTGCAGCCCGTGGCGTCCGTGACCGGCACCGTCGAGGTGACCGGGCCGGCACCGTCGGGGTTCGTGGCCGCGGGGGCGATCGACACCATGGCCCCCTGGTTCCCGCTGCCGTCGACCCGGGACACCGACACGATGATCGTGCCGAGGCCCGCCGCCGTGACCGCCGAGGTCGGGGCGACCATGCTGTTCATCGCGACCGACTGGTCGGACCCCCGACCGCCGGCGCTCCAGCTGATGGTCATGGCGACGCGCTTGTAGGCGAGGGGGCCACCCCCGCTGCCGCAGGCGTTCGCGGTGCCGGAGGAGGCGACCCACCGTGCGGTCTGCACGACCCGGTAGTCGATGCCCGCGACACGCTGCACCGACGTGCCGTCGACGACGCCGAACAGGTTGGTCGACGTGCGTGCGCGGTCGATGCCGTCCTGCGCGAGGCCGATCGCGACCTCCCGGGAGCGGGAGCCGTGCGTGAGGTAGAGCGAGCTCGCGATGCCCATCGCCACACCGGCCGCGATCATCGCGAAGACCGTCATGGCGACGAGGACCTCGACGATGGAGACCCCGTCGTCGTGCTCGCGTGCGTCACGCAGGAGTGCGGTCAGTCGCAGCACGGGTCACCTCCGATCGTCCTCGAGTACGAACACTGGACGGGGCCGTCAGCACGACCCCGTCCGCGTTGTTTGCGCCGGCTTACTTGCCGCAGACGTCCGCCTTGGCTCCGCCGTCCTGGTCGACGTGGAAGATGTTGCCCGCGTTGCTGGTCGCCTGGATGCAGAACGTGCCTGCCTTCGCATCGGCGCTCTTGAGGTCGGGGGCCACGCCCTTGTCCGCGTACGTTCCGGCGCTGAAGCCGGACAGAGTCGAGAGAAGGCCCGTCGCCGGGAACGCGTTCGTCTGCGTGTAGTTCGCGATGATCGCCGTCTTCGCGTTCTGCAGGTCCGACTTCGCGGCCGCGTCCTTCGCATTGTTCTGCACGTTCAGGTACACCGGGATCGCGATGGCCGCGAGGATGCCGATGATGATCACGACGACCAGGAGTTCGATGAGCGTGAAGCCCTTCTCCTCGTCCTCGAGGAGACCCTTGCGACGCGCGTCGAGCTTGCCCATGAGAGCGAAGTACATTGTTGTTCCATTCTTCGGGAGTGAATGTCGGGAGGAAGTCTGTGGGGCCTTTCCGGCCGCCTGGGCAAGCGTATTGACGTCATTCCTGGGGCAGCATCCCGAGAACGGGGGCCAGTACGCCTCCCCGCCGACCCCAGTCCCGGGGGTACGCACGACCGCGCCGCCCCCGCACGGGGGTCGCAGCCCCGGGAACACGGGGATGTAGGAAGGTTGCCGAACTACTTGACGAGTGAGGTGATCTGGAAGATCGGCAGGTAGAGCGCGACGATCATGCCGCCGACGACCACGCCCAGGAATGCGATCAACAATGGTTCGATCAACGAGGTGAGGGCCTCGGTGGTCGCCTCGACCTCGGCGTCGTAGAAGACCGATATCTTCTCGAGCATGGTCTCCAGGGATCCCGCGTCCTCACCGACCGCGACCATCTGCGACACCATCGACGGGAAGACCTTCTCGGCCGAGAGCGGGACGTTGATGGAATCCCCCTTGCGCACGGCTTCCGCGACGCGTTGCAGCGCTTTCTCGACGACGAAGTTGTTCGACACTTCTCCGGCGATCTGCAACGCCTGCAGGATCGGCACACCGGCACCGATCATGTTCGACAGGTTGCGCGAGAACCGGGCGATGACGATCTTGCGGTTGAGCTGCCCGAACACCGGGAGCCGCAGCTTGAGCGGGTCGACGAAGGCGCGCACCCGGTCGGTGTGCTTGTTCGCCCGCCACCAGATCCACCCGACGACGGCGCCGACGAGCAGCACCGGACCGACGAAGACCATCGCGTGCGAGGCCGCGACGAGCACGAGTGTCGGCAACGGCAGCTGCCCGCCGAGCCCCTCGAACATCTTCTGGAAGATCGGCACGATGAAGATCAGCATGATCATCACCGCGAGGAGCGACATCACGAGCACGACGACCGGGTAGGTCATCGCCGACCGGATGGTGGTGCGGAGCTTGTGCTCCTTCTCGAAGTTCGTCGCGATGGAGTCCATGGCCTGGTCGAGGAACCCGCCGGTCTCCCCCGCCCGGATCATGTTGATCATGATCGGCGGGAAGTCGACCGGGTACTTCGCGACGGCGTCGGAGAACGAGACACCGCGCTCGACGTCGTCCCGCACCTTGCCGAGGATCTCCTTGAGCTTCTTGCTCTCGGTCTGGTCGGCCAGGATCGACAGCGCCCGGAGGAGCGACAACCCCGAGGACAGCATGGTCGAGGCCTGCCGCGACGTGATCGCGAGGTCCTTCAGCCCGACGCCGCGCTCGAACCCGGGGATCTTGATCTCGGTCTGCAGACCGGTGCCGGCTGTCGCTTCGGTGATCGCGATCGGCGAGACGCCCATCCCGCGCAGGCGTTGGACGACCGCACCCTCGGAGGCGGCGTCGAGCCGGCCCTTGACGAGCTTGCCGCTGCCGTCGCGGCCGCGGTAGTCGAATGCGAGCGACATCAGTGGCCTCCCGAGTACTTGTCGCCGAAGTCGATCTCCGCCGCGGCGATGGCGGCGGCGGACGACTCGGACGGCGACTCGACGCGCTGCACGAGGCGGTCGAAGCCGTCCTCGTCGTGCACCTTCTCCATCGCCGCGGCGCGCGTGACGGTGCCGACGTTGACGAGTTCGGCGAGGTCCTGGTCCATCGTGTGCATGCCCGCGTCGCGCCCGGCCTGCATGGCCGAGGTGATCTGGTGGGTCTTGCCCTCGCGGACGAGGTTGGCGATCGCCGGGGTGGTCTTCATGATCTCCGTCGCGACGACCCGGCCCGAGCCGTTCGCCTTCGGCACGAGGGTCTGGCAGACGACGCCCTCGAGCGTTGCGGCGAGCTGCGTGCGGATCTGTCCCTGCTGGTGCGGCGGGAACACGTCGATGACGCGGTCGATCGTGCCCGGCGCGCTCTGCGTGTGCAGCGTCGCGAACACCAGGTGGCCGGTCTCGGCGGCGGTGAGGGCGACGGAGATGGTCTCGAGGTCGCGGAGCTCACCGATCAGGATGACGTCGGGGTCCTGGCGGAGCACGTGCTTGAGCGCCGCGGCGAACGAGTGCGTGTCTGCGCCGACCTCGCGCTGGTTGATGATCGCCCGCTTGTGGTCGTGCAGGAACTCGATCGGGTCCTCGACGGTGACGATGTGGTCGGCACGGGTCTCGTTGACGAGGTCGATGAGGGCCGCGAGCGTCGTCGACTTGCCGGACCCGGTGGGCCCGGTCACCAGGACGAGTCCGCGGGACAGCTTCGCGAAGCGCCCGACGTGCTCCGGGATGCCGAGCTGCTTGAGCGTCTTGATCCGCGTCGGGATGATGCGGAAGGCGGCGCCCCAGTTGCCGCGCTGCTGGTAGTAGTTCACGCGGAAGCGGTACTCCGGCGACAGCGAGTACGCGAAGTCGAGTTCCTGCTCGTGGTCGAACTGTCCGGTCTGCTCCGGGGTGAGCAGGGTCTTGAGCGCGGCGATCACCTTGTTGCGTGACCACGGTCCACCGGGCACGGCGGGGCGGAGCGATCCGTCGACGCGGACGGTGGGCGGGGCGTCGGCGGTGACGTGCAGGTCCGAGGCGTCCTGGTAGACCACCTGGGCCAGCGCCGTGACGAGGTCGCCGTCGGCGACCTCACGTGCGTGGCGGGTGAAGCCGATCTCGGGGTGCCCGGTGCTCACGGCGGGCGCCGGCAGCGCACCGCCGACCGGGGCGGTCGGGACGACCGGGAGGACCGTGGTCGCTGCCGCGGGCGCCACCGGCAGGTGCTCGGTCGCCGCTCCGGCCGTGTCGGCCCACGCGGTCGGACCCGCGGTCGCCGCTCCGGCCGGATCGGCCCAGCTCGGCACGCCGGCGGACGCGACCGGTTCGCCGTACCCGTAGGTCGCGGTCGACGCCGGCACGGCAGCCGGCGGCGTCGCGGGCGCGGCGTCGGGCTGTGCGACGGGGCTGGCCAGGGGAGGACCCCCCGCGGGTACGGACCACGCGGCCTGCACGTCGGCGGAGAGGTCGTACACCGACCCGGCCGCCCCGGACCCCTCGGGCGCCTCGGCCCCCACGGCAGCGGCCGCAGCAGCCAGCCGCGCGGCCCGTCGGCTGCCGCCGACCTCGTCGCCGGGTCGCCCGGGGTGCCAGCCGGCGACGGGGGCGTCGCCGGACTCGATGTCGTACACGGATTCGTCCATGGTCCTGGTGTCCCTGCCTGCTACGCGACGACGCGCAGGATCTCGTCGACGCTGGTCCGGCCCAGCAGGACCTTCTGCCAGCCGTCCTGTCGGAGGGTGAGCATCCCCTGCTCGCGGGCGACGCGGCCGATCTCGGCGCTCGAGGCGCGCGCGACGGCGAGGCGTTCGATCTCCTCGGTCACGGTCATCACCTCGTGCAGCGCGATGCGTCCGCGGTACCCGGTGTTCGAGCAGACCGCGCAGCCGACGGGGGCGAAGAACGGCGGGACCACGGCACCGTCGTCGGGCACGAGTCCGAGCGCGACGAGCTGGGCGGTCGGGACCTCGGCCGGCACCTTGCACCGGTCGCAGAGCCGGCGCGCGAGGCGCTGTGCCACGACCGCGTCGAGCGCGGACCCGACGAGGAACGGCTCGATGTCCATCTCGGTCAGGCGGGTGATCGCCGACGGCGCGTCGTTCGTGTGCAGCGTCGAGAGCACGAGGTGCCCGGTGAGCGACGCCTCGATCGCGATCTGCGCGGTCTCGTGGTCGCGGATCTCGCCGAGCAGCACGACGTCGGGGTCCGAGCGCAGGATGGACCGCAGGGCCGAGGCGAACGTCAGCCCGGCCTTGGGGTTGACCTGCACCTGGTTGATGCCCGCCATCCGGTACTCGACCGGGTCCTCGACGGTGATGACGTTGATCTCGGGCCGGGCGACCGCGTTGAGGGTCGTGTACAGCGTCGTCGACTTGCCGGACCCGGTGGGGCCGGTCACGAGGATCATGCCGTACGGCTTCGAGTAGGAGCGTCGGTACGCCTGCGCGTTGTGCTCGAGCAGGTCGAGGTCACCGAGGGACATCGACGTGTTCGTGTTGTCGAGGATCCGCATGACGACCTTCTCGCCCCACACGGTCGGCAGCGTCGCGACCCGGAGGTCGATCTGCCGGCCGCCGTGGCGCACGGACATGCGGCCGTCCTGCGGCTTCCGACGCTCGGCGATGTCGATGTCGCTCATGATCTTGAGCCGACTGATGACGCCGTTCTGGATCGTCTTCGGCGCGGGAGCCATCTCGTGCAGCACGCCGTCGATGCGGTACCGCACCCGCACCTCGTGCTCGCCGGGCTCGATGTGGATGTCCGAGGCGTGGTCCTGGATCGCCTGCGACACGAGCAGGTTCACGAAGCGCACGATCGGGACGTCGTCGAGCGACCCCGCGGCGAGGTCGACGCGCTCGTCCGCACGGGCGGAGGCTTCCTCCTCGAGGGAGGACGTCAGGTCGTTCAGCTCGTCGTCGGCCCGGAGGTAGCGGTCGAGCGCCGAGTGGAGCTCGCGCTCGTCGACCTGCACGGGCTTCACGGTGCGACCGGACGCGGCGCGGGCGTCGTCGATCGCGAGGACGTTCGTCGGGTTCACCATCGCGAGCACGAGGACCTCGCCCTCGAAGCCGATGCCGAGCACCCCGTGGCGGCGACAGAGCGCGGCCGGGAGCATCGACACCGCCGTGCCGTCCACCGGGTAGTCGGTGAGCGGCACCGTGCGCGAGTTCTGCGACGCGGCGCGTGCGGTGATGTACTGCGCCTCGCTCACGACGCCCTGGTCGACAAGGGTCTGGATGGAGCGTTCGTCGACGTCCTCGTCGCCGGTCATGGCGTCGAGGTGTTCGATCGGCAGGGCGCCGTTGAGGATGAGGATCTCGGAGAGCGTGGCCATGTACCCCGGGAACTCCTTCGGGTCGAGTTCGGGTCTGTGTGGTCGGCGCCGCGACGACGCGGCGCCCGTCCACGCTACGGTCGGCGGCACCCGCCCCCGCAGTCCCACAACGAGGGGGCGGCGGGGTGTCCGGTGTCCCCAGTGCTGGGGTACCGGTCGGTGTCCGGGTGGTCGCAGCGCTCCGTCCATGCCGAGAGCGTGCCGCACGCGAGCACGCACGCGGGTCCGCTCCGGCGCTGCTGTGGACGACCGCTGGCCCCGCACTGCCTGTGGAGGAAGGAAGCCCGGATCGACGGCAGACCCTCGACGCGTGCCACCCGCTGGAGACATGATGAGTCATGGACATCACGAGCGTGACCGTGGGGTTGCCCGTCACCGACATCGAGGCGTCCTGCCTCTGGTACGGCGCGGTGTTCGAGCGGCTCGAACCGGACCTCGAGCCCGAGGACGGCGTCGCCGAGTACGAGGTCGGCGGGATCTGGGTGCAGCTCTTCGTCGACCCGGACGCCGAGGACAACCCGGTCAGCCTGCGCTTCGGGATCGACGACGTCCGCGCGCAGCACGACCGGATCGCCGCGCTCGGCATCGACGTCGGCCCGGTCGGGTGCGTCGACGGCGCCGTCGACTGGTTCGACGTGCGCGACCCCGACGGCAACGTGCTCAGCCTGTTCTCGCTCGTCGACGAGACCGGCCGCGGGTCCGGACGCGACCGCGGGTCCGGACGCGCGGCCTGACGCCGCCTCGCGACCGGACGCGGTCCGACGCGACCACCCGACGGACGGGAGGCGCGGTGCCGGCCCGCACCGCGCCTCCCGTCCGCCCCTGGTCACCCCACGGCACCGCGGCGGCCCGCACAGGCGGGCGCCGGTCCGGCGGCGTCCCCGGCGCACGAGCAGGGCCCCACCTCCGTGACGGAGGTGGGGCCCTTCTCGTTCAGCGCGACGTCAGTCGGTGCGACGTCGGTCGGCTGGGGCGGTTCAGTTGTAGGTGCCCGGCGTGAAGTCGTCCGACGAGAAGCTGTCGAAGTCGACGAAGCTCAGGTCGGCGTCCGAGAACGAGGAGTCGTCGGCGAAGATGCGGTTGGGGTACCGCTCCGCCTTGGCTTCCTCGGTCGCGGCGACGTCCACGTCCCGGTACCGGCTGAGGCCCGTCCCCGCGGGGATGAGCTTGCCGATGATGACGTTCTCCTTGAGGCCGACGAGGTGGTCCTGCTTGCCCTCCATGGCCGCCTGCGTCAGGACGCGGGTGGTCTCCTGGAAGGACGCGGCGGACAGCCACGACTCGGTCGCGAGGGACGCCTTCGTGATGCCCATGACCTCCTGGCGGGCCGAGGCGGTCTTGCGACCCTCCTGCAGCGCCACCCGGTTGATCGCGTTGTAGCGCGACCGGTCGACGAGCTCACCCGGCAGCAGGTCGGTGTCGGCGTGGTCGACGACGGTGACCTTGCGGAGCATCTGACGGACGATGACCTCGATGTGCTTGTCGTGGATCGGCACACCCTGCGAGCCGTACACGTCCTGCACACCGTTGACGAGGTGCTTCTGGACCTCGCGCACACCCTTGACCCGGAGGACCTCCTTCGGGTCGACCGTGCCGGCGATGAACTGCTCGCCGAGCTCGACGTGCTGCCCGTCCTCGATGAGGAGGGTCGCACGCTTGAGCACCGGGTAGATGAACGGCTCGTCGCCGTTGTCCGGCGTCAGGATGATGCGACGGCCCTTGTCCGTGTCCTCGATCGTCGCGCGGCCGGGGGCCTCGGCGATCGGGGACGCGCCCTTGGGGGTACGAGCCTCGAAGAGCTCGGTGACGCGGGGCAGACCCTGGGTGATGTCGTCGGCCGAGGCCGAACCACCCGTGTGGAAGGTACGCATCGTCAGCTGGGTACCGGGCTCACCGATGGACTGGGCGGCGATGATGCCGACCGCCTCGCCGATGTCGACGAGGTTGCCCGTGGCGAGCGACCGGCCGTAGCACTGCGCGCAGACACCGACGGCCGACTCGCAGGTCAGGACCGAGCGCACCTTGATGCTCTCGACACCCGCCTCGAGCAGCGTGTCCAGCAGGACGTCACCGACGTCCGAACCGGCCTCGGCGACGACCGTGCCCTTCGCGTCCACGGCCTCGGAGGCCAGGGTGCGCGAGTAGACGGTGTTCTCGACGCGCGGGTCGCGGACGAGCTTGCCGTCGGCACCCACGGTCGCGATCGGCAGCTCGAGGCCACGCGTCGTCCCGCAGTCGTCCTCACGGATGATGACGTCCTGCGACACGTCGACGAGACGACGGGTCAGGTACCCCGAGTCGGCGGTACGGAGAGCCGTGTCCGCCAGACCCTTGCGGGCACCGTGCGTGGCGATGAAGTACTCCGCCACGGTCAGGCCCTCGCGGTACGAGTTGATGATCGGGCGGGCGATGATCTCGCCCTTCGGGTTGTTCACCAGACCACGCATACCGGCGATGTTGCGCACCTGCAGCCAGTTACCACGAGCACCCGACGAGACCATGCGGTTGATGGTGTTGTCGACCGGGAAGTTGTCGCGCATCTCCTGCGCGATCTCGTTCGTGGCCTCGGTCCAGATCTTGATCAGGTCGGCGCGGCGCTCCGCGTCGGTGATCAGGCCCTTGTCGAACTCGCCCTGGACCTTGGCGGCCTGGACCTCGTAGCCCGCGATGATCTCCTTCTTGCGAGGAGGCGTCACGACGTCGGAGAGCGCGACGGTCACACCGGAGCGCGTGCCCCAGTAGAAGCCCGCGTCCTTGATCCGGTCCAGCGCGGCGGCCGTCTCGGTCTTGGAGTAGCGCTCGGCGAGGTCGTTGACGATCGCGGAGAGCGTGCCCTTGTCGGTGACGCGCTGCACGAACGGGTAGTCCGCCGGCAGGGTCTCGTTGAAGAGCGCACGGCCCAGGGTGGTCTCGAGGAGGATCGACTGACCGACCTCGTAGCCCTCCGGCGCCTCACCCTCGGCGAAGTGGACACCCGTCATGCGGATCTTCACCATCGCGTTGAGGTCCAGCGTGTGCTGGTCCTTCGCCATGATCGCCTCGGCGACCGAGGAGAACGAACGGCCCTCACCGACGGCGCCCTCGCGGACGGTCGTCAGGTGGTGCAGACCGATGATCATGTCCTGTGCGGGCAGGGTCACCGGACGGCCGTCCGACGGCTTGAGGATGTTGTTCGAGGCGAGCATCAGGATGCGGGCCTCGGCCTGGGCCTCGACCGACAGCGGCAGGTGCACGGCCATCTGGTCGCCGTCGAAGTCCGCGTTGAACGCAGCACACACGAGCGGGTGGAGCTGGATGGCCTTGCCCTCGACGAGCTGCGGCTCGAACGCCTGGATGCCCAGACGGTGCAGCGTCGGCGCACGGTTCAGCAGCACGGGGCGCTCGCGGATGATCTCCTCGAGCACGTCCCACACCTGCGGACGCGAACGCTCGACCATGCGCTTGGCCGACTTGATGTTCTGCGCGTGCGACAGGTCGATGAGGCGCTTGATCACGAACGGCTTGAACAGCTCGAGCGCCATCTGCTTCGGCAGACCGCACTGGTGGAGCTTGAGCTGCGGGCCGACGATGATGACCGAACGGCCCGAGTAGTCGACGCGCTTGCCGAGCAGGTTCTGGCGGAAACGACCCTGCTTGCCCTTGAGCATGTCGCTCAGGGACTTCAGGGCGCGGTTGCCGGTACCCGTGACCGGACGACCACGACGACCGTTGTCGAACAGCGCGTCGACCGCTTCCTGCAGCATGCGCTTCTCGTTGTTCACGATGATCTCGGGGGCACCGAGGTCGAGCAGGCGGCGGAGACGGTTGTTGCGGTTGATCACACGACGGTAGAGGTCGTTGAGGTCCGACGTGGCGAAGCGGCCACCGTCGAGCTGCACCATCGGGCGCAGCTCCGGCGGGATGACCGGCACGACGCCGAGCACCATCGCGGCCGGCGAGTTGCCGGTGGCGAGGAAGGAGCTCACGACGCGCAGACGCTTGATCGCACGGATCTTCTTCTGGCCCTTGCCCTCGGCGATCTGCAGCCGCAGCGCCTCGGCCTCGGCCGCCAGGTCGAAGGCCTCCAGGCGCAGCTTGATCGCCTCGGCGCCCATGTAGGCGTCGAAGTAGATCCCGAAGCGGTCCTGGAGCTCGTGGAACACGGCGTCCTCGGGCTTGAGGTCGCCGACCTTGAGGTTGCGGAAGTCCTCCCACACGCGCTCGAGGCGGGTGATGTCCTCGTCGAAGGACTTGCGGACCTGGGACATCTCCTTCTCGGCGGTGTCCTTGGTCCGGCGCTTCACGTCGGCCTTGGCGCCCTCTTCCTCGAGCGCTGCGAGGTCGTCCTCGAGCTTCTTGAGGCGGTCGGCGATGATCGAGTCGCGCTGCCCCTCGAGGGTCTTGATCTCGAGGCGCATCTCGTTCTCGAGGCCGGGCATGTCGGCGTGACGGCCCTCCTCGTCGATGTCGATGATCATGTACGCCGCGAAGTAGATGACCTTCTCGAGGTCCTTCGGTGCCATGTCGAGCAGGTACCCGAGGCGCGACGGGACGCCCTTGAAGTACCAGATGTGCGTGACGGGCGCGGCGAGCTCGATGTGGCCCATGCGCTCACGACGGACCGAGGACTTGGTGACCTCGACGCCGCAGCGCTCGCAGACGATGCCCTTGAAGCGGACTCGCTTGTACTTGCCGCAGGCGCACTCCCAGTCGCGGGACGGACCGAAGATCTGCTCGCCGAACAGACCGTCCTTCTCGGGCTTGAGGGTGCGGTAGTTGATGGTCTCCGGCTTCTTGACCTCGCCGTACGACCACTGACGGATGTCCTCGGCGGTCGCGAGGCCGATCCGGATGGCGTCAAATGACGTTGCTTCGAGCAATGTTCTTCTCTCTTGCTGAGTTCGAAACGTGTTCGGTACGGGCCGGATCAGATGTCGTCGACGGACGACGACTCGAACCGCGAGGAGATGTTGATGCCGAGCTCTTCCGCAGCGCGGAACACCTCGTCGTCGTTGTCGCGCAGGCTGACCGCCTGGCCGTCGGCCGAGAGGACCTCGACGTTCAGGCAGAGCGACTGCATCTCCTTCATGAGGACCTTGAACGACTCCGGGATGCCGGGCTCCTGGATGTTCTCGCCCTTGACGATCGCCTCGTAGACCTTCACGCGGCCGAGGATGTCGTCGGACTTGATCGTCAGGAGCTCCTGGAGGGCGTAGGCGGCGCCGTACGCCTCGAGCGCCCACACCTCCATCTCACCGAAGCGCTGTCCACCGAACTGCGCCTTACCACCCAGCGGCTGCTGCGTGATCATCGAGTACGGACCGGTCGAACGGGCGTGGATCTTGTCGTCGACCAGGTGGTGCAGCTTGAGGATGTACATGTAGCCGACCGAGACGGGCTCCGGGAACGGCTCGCCGGAGCGGCCGTCGAAGAGCTGCGCCTTGCCGGAGGAGCCGATCAGGCGCTCCCCGTCGCGGTTCGGGAGCGTGCTGTCGAGGAGGCCCTCGATCTCGCGCTCGTACGCACCGTCGAACACCGGGGTGGCGACCTTCGTGCCGGGCGCCGCGCTGTGGGCGGCCTCGGGGAGGGCGGACGCCCACTCCTGGATGCCCTCGACGTTCCAGCCCTGCTTCGCGAGCCACCCGAGGTGGATCTCGAGGACCTGGCCGAAGTTCATGCGGCCGGGGACGCCGAGCGGGTTGAGCACGATGTCGACGGGGGTGCCGTCGGCGAGGAACGGCATGTCCTCGACCGGCAGGATCGTCGAGATGACGCCCTTGTTGCCGTGACGACCGGCGAGCTTGTCACCCGCGGTGATCTTGCGCTTCTGGGCGATGTAGACGACCACGCGCTGGTTGACACCGGAGCCGAGCTCGTCGTCACCGTCCTGCGAGTCGAACACCTTGACGCCGATGATCGTGCCCTCTTCACCGTGGGGCACCTTCAGCGAGGTGTCGCGCACCTCGCGCGACTTCTCGTTGAAGATCGCGCGCAGCAGGCGCTCCTCGGCGGAGAGCTCGGTCTCGCCCTTCGGCGTGACCTTGCCGACGAGGATGTCGCCGGGGCGCACCTCGGCACCGATGCGGATGATGCCGCGCTCGTCCAGGTCGGCCAGGAGGTCCGGGCTGACGTTGGGGAGGTCGCGGGTGATCTCCTCCTTGCCGAGCTTCGTGTCGCGGGCGTCGACCTCGTACTCCTCGATGTGGATCGAGGAGAGGGTGTCGTCCTTCACGAGGTTCTGCGACAGGATCATCGCGTCCTCGTAGTTGTAGCCCTCCCACGGCATGAACGCGACGAGCAGGTTCTTGCCGAGCGCGAGCTCGCCGTTCTCGGTCGCGGGACCGTCGGCGATGACCTCGCCCTGCTCCACGCGCTCACCGGCGGAGACGATGACGCGGTGGTTGTAGCTCGTGCCCTGGTTGGAGCGGTCGAACTTGCGCAGGTAGTAGGTCTGCGTCCCACCCTCGTCGAGCCGCAGGGTCACGGCGTCGGCCGAGACCTCGGAGACGACACCGGCCTTGTCGGCGGTGACGACGTCACCGGCGTCGATCGCGGTGTAGCTCTCCATGCCGGTGCCGACGAGCGGCGACTCGGAACGGAGCAGCGGGACGGCCTGACGCTGCATGTTCGCACCCATGAGGGCGCGGTTCGCGTCGTCGTGCTCGAGGAACGGGATGAGCGAGGTCGCGACCGACACCATCTGGCGCGGCGAGACGTCCATGTAGTCGACCTCGTCCTTGCCGACGAGCTCGACCTCGCCGCCCTTCTTCCGCACGAGGACCTTGTCGTCCGCGAAGTGGAAGGAGTCGGTGAGGGGCGCGTTCGCCTGGGCGACGACGAAGTCGTCCTCCTCCGACGCGGTGAGGTAGTCGATGGTCGTGGTGACCTGACCGTCCACGACGCGGCGGTACGGCGTCTCGATGAAGCCGAAGGAGTTGATCCGACCGAACGACGCGAGCGAACCGATCAGGCCGATGTTCGGGCCTTCCGGGGTCTCGATCGGGCACATGCGGCCGTAGTGCGACGGGTGGACGTCACGGACCTCGACGCCGGCACGCTCACGGGACAGACCACCCGGGCCGAGGGCCGACAGGCGACGCTTGTGCGTCAGACCCGCGAGCGGGTTGTTCTGGTCCATGAACTGCGACAGCTGCGAGGTGCCGAAGAACTCCTTGATCGCGGCGACGACGGGTCGCACGTTGATCAGGGTCTGCGGCGTGATCGCCTCGATGTCCTGCGTGGTCATGCGCTCGCGGACGACGCGCTCCATGCGGGACAGGCCGGTGCGGACCTGGTTCTGGATGAGCTCGCCGACGGCGCGGATGCGACGGTTGCCGAAGTGGTCGATGTCGTCCACGTCGAGGCGCAGCTGGACGGGCTGGCCGTCACGCACGCCGTCGAAGGTCGTCTTCTCGGCGTGCAGCGAGACGAGGTACTTGATCGTGCGGACGATGTCCTGCACGGTCAGGACCGAGTCGCTGAGCTTCGCGTCGATGCCGAGCTTGCGGTTGACCTTGTAACGACCGACCTTGGCGAGGTCGTAGCGCTTCGGGTTGAAGTAGAAGTTGTCGAGGAGCGCACGCGCTGCCTCGGCCGCGACCTGCTCGCCCGGACGGAGCTTGCGGTAGATGTCCTTGAGCGCCTCTTCCTTCGTCAGGACGGCGTCCTTCTCGAGGGTCGACTCGATCGAGGCGAAGCCCTGGAACTCCTCCATGATCTCTTCGCTCGTCATGCCGAGCGCCTTGAGGAAGACCGTGACCGACTGCTTGCGCTTGCGGTCGATGCGCACGCCCACCTGGTCGCGCTTGTCGATCTCGAACTCGAGCCACGCACCGCGCGACGGGATGATGCGCGCGGAGTAGATGTCCTTGTCGGACGTCTTCTCCTGCTGGCGCTCGAAGTACACGCCCGGCGAGCGGACGAGCTGCGAGACGACGACGCGCTCGGTGCCGTTGATGATGAACGTGCCGCGCTCGGTCATGAGCGGGAAGTCGCCCATGAAGACCGTCTGCGTCTTGATCTCACCGGTCATGTGGTTCATGAACTCGGCGTTGACGTACAGCGGAGCGGCGTAGGTCTTGCCGCGCTCCTTGCAGTCGTCGATGGAGTACTTCGGGTCCTCGAGCTCCGGGGACGTGAACGAGAGCTGCATCGTCTCGCCGAGGTCCTCGATCGGGGAGATCTCCTCGAAGATCTCCTCGAGGCCGGAGTGCAGCGCGAGGTCGGTGCGACCCTGCTCCTGCCCTTCGGCGAGACGTGCCTTCCAGACGTCGTTGCCGACGAGCCAGTCGAAGCTCTCCGTCTGGAGTGCGAGCAGATCCGGAACCGTGAGGGTGTCCGTGATCTTGGCGAACGAGAGTCGCGAGTGGTTGCGACCGTTCTTGGGGTTGGTGGATGCGTTGGGCGCAGCAGCCAAGGGTGTGACCTCCGGTAGGCCCCGTCGGGCCGGTACTGACGAGCAGCACGTAGGTGAGTGGATTGATCGCTCGGCGCGACCCCGGGTGACCACCGCCGTACCAGGCAGGACACGTCCGGCCGGTACACGGCCGCACGAGTGGACCTGTGCGATGATCGGTGAGCTGATCCCGCCGCCATATACGGGATGGGCTGACCAGGGCGCGTGTTCGACCGCAATATGACGACACACGGATGCCAGGGAGCGCGAACTGTCATCATAGGTCGCCCCTGTGCGCGCTGTCCAGTCCTGGCTTGACCGGATTCGGCGATGGCGTGTATAAGCCCGCAGACCGCTCGGGTGTTCCCGCCTGTCGCCTGGTCTCAGCCCTCTTGTCGCACCTCCAGCGCACGCCGCACGCGCTGCGCGTCGTCGGTCCGGACGAACGTCACGCGACCGCGGTCGTCCGTGATGCGCACCCCCCGGCCCGGCGTCAGCAGGAGCGCGCGGACGCCCCGGCCGAGACGCAGCCCGACACCGCCGAACGTCGTGGCGTCCGCCTCGACGACCGCGACCGCCGCGATGCTGCGGCGGGCGATGTGCCGCGGCGGCAGGGGTCGGAAGCGCAGCACCACCTCGGTGTCGGTCACCGCGATCCCGGTCCGCGCGAGCAGCAGCAGCGCACCGGTGACGAGCGCGACGACGCCCGGCACGAGGAGCGCGACCTCGGGGGCCTCGCCCGGCCAGTCGAGGACGGCCGCGGTCAGCGCACCGCCGCCGAGGAGCAGGACCGCGCCGACGACGCGCATCCAGCGGGGTGCGGTCTCGCCGTGCGTGCGCACGGCGGCGGGCGTCGGCCGGGAGGCGCGGGTCGCCCGGGTGGGTCGGCCCACGCGGGCGGGTCGGAGCGTGGGCACGCTCAGGGTGTCGGTCATCGGGTCCTCCTGCGGACGGTCCGGGGAGCGTGCCGCCGGTGGGGTCGGCGGGACCGACGGCCGGGTCGGGTCCGTCGGCGCGTCGGGACCGCCGGGTCGGTGGTGGCACGCGTGGTGTCGGTGCCTCGTCGCACGCCGGGCGGCGTGCGACGAGCGCACACCGACGACGGCTGCCCGGGGCGTGCCGCGGGGGGGGTGCACGGGTGCCGGTCGGGCGGCTTGCCGAGGACCTCGCGGGCGTCGCCGTACCGCACCCGGATCGAGGCGCCGCGGGGGAACGGCAGCTCCTCGCGCACGTGGTCGACCAG